>DAOMQQ010000104.1:0-8887 GCA_035445405.1 Hyphomicrobium sp. | reverse complement strand
CGGGAGCGCGATGGCCGTTTCCGTCGGCACCACAGCACCCGGCAGAGGAGACGGATCGCTCCGCGTCAGGGCAAGCCAGGCCAGCGCGCCGACCATGAGCGTCGCCGCGGCGGTCGCGGCGCGCTTCGGGGCGACTGGCAAGCTCGGCCACGTCCACACGCGCCGAGCCGGCGCCGCCTGCTCCACGGCCACACGATAGGTCGCGGGTGCCAGACCATCGAGCGCGGCGCCATCCGGCGTCACCGGCTGGAATGCGAGATGCAGCTTGCCCGCGACGGCCTCGCGCAGAGACTGCGACACGCAGAGGCCGCCGGGGGCTGCGAGATCGACCAATGTCCGCACGGCGGCGAGCGTCTCGCCCGGCACCTCGCCCTCTTCTGCCAGGACCTCGGCGATGGCGATGCCGATCCTCACGTCCACCCGCTCGGCCAGCGTCAGGGCCTTGTTGCGGGCGCGGAGTGTCTCCTGCATGTCGACGGCCGCGCGCATGACGGCGACGGCGCTCTGAAACGCTGCGACGAGCGCGTTCTCTCCGCCCGCCGCGAGCATCTCGCCACCCCCGTGGGCGACGACGTCACGGATCACGGCGCGGTAGGTATCGAGGCGTGCCGAAGGGGCGTCATCCGCGACGCCGGACGACTTCGGGGCGCCGATGTCGGCCATCAAGACGGCTCTGATCTTGCGCTTCACCAGTTCGTCCTCGAAGGGCGTCAGGCTCCCGGGCCGGCCCGCGTGCGGACGCCGCGCAGGTCTCACAGCATCCTACCACGATCCTAACACGGAGCGCGCGTCGCCCCTCGCCTCGGCCGTCGACAGCTTTAAGAGATCTCGGATTTCACGGCAGATCGGATGGGGGACTGGCGCTCTTGCGGCTCCAGCGGCCATAGCGCCAGGGTGCGTACCGATGGCGCTCGTCCCGAATGTCGGGAACCGGATCGTAGCCCGAGCTGCCCCAGGGGTGACAGCGCGAGAGCCGCGACGCCGTGAGCCACAGGCCGCGCCACGCGCCGTTCCTCTCGATGGCGTCGAGAGCGTATTCCGAGCACGTGGGCAGATGGCGGCATTCGAGCCCCATCAGCGGCTTCAGCGTCCAGCGATAGGCGTGAATGGGGGCTTGGAGCAGCCGCTTCGTCCAGCTCATATCCGACGCGCTCTTGTTTCCTTCGCGACCCGTCTCAGGCCTCGACATCGGACTTCGACGCGGGCTCGGCCCGCTTGGCCTTCGCCTCATCCCACGCCCGCTCGACGGAATCGAATACGAGCAGCGTCGAGGCGTGGCGATGCGGGTAGTCCTTGACGGGTTCCAGCAGCCCGAGATCGGCCCACCGCCCGGCAGGCCGGGGGCCGCCTTCCTTCAACATGCGGCGCATGGCGGCGGCGATGGCGCGGAACTCGGCCTCGCTCGTGCCGACGATTTCCCGCCCGACGATGGCGGCCGAGGCCTGACCCAGAAGGCATGCCTTGACCGATTGGCCGAAGTCCGCGATGCGGTCGCCGTCGAGTTTGATCTCCACCTCGACGGTGGACCCGCAGAGCTTGGAATGAGCCCGCGCCGCGGCATCGGGATGGTCGAGGCTCACCGCGCGCGGCATGGCCGCCGCCAGCTCGAAAATCCTCTGGTTGTAGATATCGTCGAGATCCGCCATGGGTTTCCCGTCAAATGCCGTTTCCGTGTCGCCTGTCCGGCGCGCCTGGCCGGAGGCATAGGGCTTCTCCATAGGGCTCCCGGCCATCCTGGTCTATATATGCCGTCTCAGCCGGCGGTTCGAGTTGCATCGGAATCTTCATGACCGACACATCCCAATTTTGTGACCCATCCTCTCCTCAGGCCGGCGCCTCCGCAGCCGACATCGAGCAGGGCTCGCGCTTCCTGCCGAAGCTCGACGGCGATGGCCTGATCGGCGCGGTCGTCACCGATCACCACACCGGTACGGTGCTGATGTTCGCTTGGATGAACGAGGAGGCGCTGAAGCTCACGTTCGCGACCGGGATCGTGCATTTCTGGAGCCGCTCGCGCGGGCGGCTTTGGAAGAAGGGCGAAGAAAGCGGCAACACGCTTCACGTGCGCGAAGCCCGCGTCGATTGCGATCAGGACATGCTCTGGATCCGGGCCGACGTCATGGGCGCCGGCGTGGCGTGCCACACGGGCGCGCACTCGTGCTTCTATCGCACCATCTCGACGGACCCCGACGGCGCGCTCGTCCTCACGCGCGACGAGATTTAACGCTCCCGGAGCGCTCCCTCCAGAATGAAACAAATTGCGGCCGGGCTGCGTTGATCTTATGTCGACAGCCCCGCCCGCGCTGCGTCGCAGCAACGAGATTTAACCCCGTCCCGCCCTTGGTAGGGGGCCTTTAATCCGCATCTGTTAGGCTCCACCTATGATGGAGGGAATCCTCGTCGCCTTCCGCGGCGGGTCCCAAGGGAGACATCATCGCTGGCCTCGCCCTCCGGGGGAAGGGCCGGAGGAATGGAGGCCCCATGCCCGCAACCAACGGTGCCGGCAACGTCAAGATCGGTCTCGCGCTCGGCGGAGGAGCAGCCCGAGGCTGGGCGCACATCGGCGTCCTGCGCGCGCTCAAGAAGGCCGGCATTCAGCCAGACATCATTGCAGGCACATCCATCGGCGCGGTTGTCGGCGCCTGCGACGTAGCGGGACATCTCGACGACCTCGAAGCCTTCGCGCGAGAGCTCACCCGACGCCGCGTGCTCGGCTATCTCGATTTCAACCTTTCCGGCACAGGCCTCATTACCGGCCATCGCCTTGGAGAGCGCCTTTACAAGCATCTCGGCGACACGCGGATCGAAGATCTGCCCCGCAGCTTCACCGCCGTCGCGACCGAGATCGGAACCGGTCACGAGGTCTGGCTGTCGCGCGGGAGCGTGGTCGAAGCGGTGCGCGCCTCCTATGCGCTGCCGGGCGTTTTCCGGCCGGTGAAAGTGGACGGGCGCTGGCTGTTCGACGGCGCGCTCGTCAACCCGATCCCCGTCTCGGTCTGCCGCGCCCACGGAGCGCGCTACGTGATCGCGGTCAATCTCAACATCGACATCTCGAACCGGGGCACAATCTCGAACATCAATCCGATGCCGCAGTCCGACGGCGAGATGGAGGCCGTTCCGCCCGTGACCGGCAACAACGGCATTGCCGTGCGCCGTCTGCTTCAGCGGCAGATCCTGGGGCGCGGCGACGACACGCCAGGCATCACGACGGTGATGGTGGATGCATTCAACATCGTGCAGGACCGCATTGCGCGGTCGCGCCTTGCGGGCGATCCGCCCGACGCGATGATCAGCCCACGGCTGCACGGCATCGGCCTCTTCGATTTCTACAAGGCCGAGGACTTGATCGCGCGGGGCGAAGCGGCGGCCCAACGCACCATCGACGATCTCTCGCGCGAACTCGAAACGCGCCGGGCACTCGAAAGCGGGACGGCGATTCCGGTACATTGACGCTTCCGCATCGGAAGATCGTTCTAGAGCGTGATCATTTTCGATTGAATCGGGATCACGCTCTATCTCTTTGGTGAGACCGATGATTCACGCTTCAGGCTGATAGGGCCTGAAGCGATCATGGTCTAGAATTCGAAATGAAAAACGGCGCGCTCAAGGGCGCGCCGTTTCCTTTTTTTTCGCTGCGAGAAACCCGATGTCAGCCGGTCGCGAGATAATTGCGCATGGCGGAGACCTCCATCTCGACCTCGGCCACGTGATGGTGCACCACGTCGCCGATCGAAATGATGCCGACCAGCGCATCGTCCTCGATGACGGGCAAATGCCGGAACCGGCCTTTCGTCATCATCTCCATCAGCTCATCGAGCTCGCTCGTTTCGCCGCACGCAATGACATTGCGCGTCATCACATCGGACACCATCATGCTCAACGCCGCCGCGCCCTGCTCCGACACAACGCGAATAATGTCGCGCTCGGAAATGATACCGGCAACGTGGCCATTGTCGCCGACGACAACCACGGCACCGATCTTCTTGGGGCCGAGCTTCTTGGCGACATCCAGCAATGTGGCGTTCGGCCTTACTGTCGTGACCGCGCGTCCTTTCGCCTTCAGTATCGATGCAACGTTCATAGACGTGTCCTCCCACTCGCTGTCGATCAATCCGCGCCGTTGACGGACGTTCTTCTCCCCGTCCTCACTCACACGTACTGACTGCCACGAGCTATTTTTCCTCGGGTCTTCGTTGGCCGGGCGCAATCGCGTCCCGACAAAGTCAAGAGTGAGGCAAACTTTCGAAACGCGCAAGAGTTTCAATCTGCGCCGAGTTGCGGATCATCTGCAAAGCGGGAAACATTATCGAAGAGGCCATAAGTAAATATCCCTATCGCATAACCTCCGAGGTGCGCTTCCCAAGCAATGCCCGCCGAATTTTGTGCAGCGCCAAAACCGATCATCGTCAGAATATTTATGAGCACCAAAACTGCACTGGTGACGAGGACCCGGCGGTCCGTCAAAGTTTCGCCGAGCGACATCAGCGGGATCGAGCGCGGTGCTTCGCGCAAACGCCGGAAGCCCCCGTTATTCATGGCCGGAAACAGAATACGGAGCGTTCCGCCGAGCAGCCCCGAGATGGCGCCGGACGCCCCGACCATGGGCGTCATCTGCCCCTCGTTGGCGAGGTAGAAAGCCAACGCTCCGCCGAGCCCGGACAGGGTGAAGAACGCGACGAAACGGGCCGCGCCGGTGCGCGCGGCTATTGCGCCGCCGAAGGCGAGGAGCCACGCGGAATTGAGCGCGAGGTGAATCCAGTCGCCGTGGACAAGCATGTGGGTAAAGGGCGAAGTCAGCTTCGCCAGCTCGCCCCCAGGCAGCGCTTCGCCGAACGATCCGTAACGGCCGGGAATGAACGCGGCGGCCAGCACGAACCACAAATCGCCCTCGGGCGTGAGCATGCTCCGCGCCAGGTGAACCAGCACCAGGACCGCCAACACGGCAACGACACAATTCGGGACATTGAATACGGGCTCTTGCGACGTGTCCGTCGGGGTCACGCAGGTCTCCTTCGTCAACGGGGCCGCGAACCCCTTGCAACTGGGGGGCTTCGCTCGAGAAACGAGTATTCTGCCGGCCTGTAACCGCCCTGCCGACGCTTCCTCGTGCATATGGCATGGAAGCTGCTTTTGTCGACCGCATGGGCCGTTTTCGGGACGCTTTTCGTCGTCCCGACAGGTCGAATTTCGAGAGCATCCGCTCTTGTGAGGCACGGGCTGCAACCCTCTGCGGCACCGGAGGAGTATTGCGTGCAACCGGACGCTCACATTCAACATCGCGCCAGCCGTTCCCTTTATGCCTATTGGAACGCCTTGAGGGCCGGACGGCGGGCGCCGCGGCGGCTCGAAATCCAGCCGGCCCAGCTCGGCGGCCTGTTGCTCGACACCTTCATTCTGGAGCGCACGGACCGTTCGACGTTCCTGTTCCGCCTGGCGGGCACGCGCGTCTCGGGCTGGCTCGGCGCCGATCTCAGAACGCGCAACTTTCTTTCCTGCTGGGGGGAAGCGGACCGGGCCATGCTGGAACGCCACCTGTCGGCGATTTCGGAGCTCGGGCGCGTCGGCCTGTTCACGGGCGAGGGATACCCTTCCGCCGGCCCGGCTCCTGTCCACTCTCGCGCGGCGGGGGCGCCATTCGAACTGATCGTGCTGCCCCTCATGCATACCGGGCAGACGATCGACCGTTTGCTGTGTCTCCTCGTTTCGCTCGACGAAACGGTGCCCGACACGCTCCGCCCGTTCCACGGGCTCAAGCTTCTGGCAGCGGAGGAGATCTGGCCGGAGGGCGTGTCATCGGATCCTTTCGCCCTGACCGATCCTCCGCCCGCCCTGCATCCCAATGTCCGCATGGCCCGCATCGTTCGGCAGGGCCGGCGGCAGTTCCGCGTCTACCAGGGGGGACGCGTGGGCGACGCGCAGGACGCGCAAGTCGAGGCCGAACGGCCCTAAGCGCCGCGACGTGACGGCGGCTCCCGCGTGCGGGCCGCCCGCATCGAACCGCACTCTTTTCCCGACATCGACCGGACTCTAGACCGAGCCGGGCCGCCCCTCGCGCGCCCGGCCAAGCCCGCGTGCGACTTTGATCCAGCGGTTAGGCGTTCCTTAAACCTGTTGTCTCATTCTAGGACTCCCTATGGGCTGAAACGGCTCAAATGCCGTTTCGGTCATGGGGAGTTGCAGTTGCAGTCACACGTACCGCCCGGAACCCGATCATGTCCGCCAGTCCAGCCAGCCACATTCGTTCCTCGATACGGCTCGACACGAGGATCGTGCCCGACAGACGGCGCCACAAGCGCTTTCACCTGGCGCTTCTCGGCCGCTTCATGCGCGCCAACAAGCAAGAGTTCCCCTGCCGGCTCAGCGACATCTCGGTAGGTGGCGCGGCTGTGATGTCGCCCGTCGAGGTTGAGATGGGCGAGCGTATCGTCGCCTACTTCGACGATATCGGCGGGCTCGAAGGCGACGTGGCGCGCGTTTTCGACGGCGGCTTCGGCATGCGCTTCCGCGTCAGCCAGCACAAACGGGAAAAGCTCGCGGCTCAGATCACGTGGCTCGTCAATAAGCACGAGCTGGGCGACACCTTCGGCCGCAAGCACAAGCGCTTCGAATTGGTCAACAAAACGTCAACGCTGAAGCTGCCGGACGGCACATCCGTCGATTGCCGGGTGCTCGACGTTTCGCTTTCCGGTGCGTCTCTCGGAACGGAGGCCCGCCCGTCCGCCGGGGATGTTGTGATGCTCGGGAAACTGCGCTGCAAGGTCATGCGTTATCACGACCGCGGGATCGGCGTGCAATTCCTCGACATCCCTGATCCGGAGGCATTGCGGCGGTATTTCGGCTGACGGGGCACGGGCGGGAACACCCAGGGGAACACTCCGGCATCTCACTTCATGAGCATCAGTTTAGCTCAAATTTTGCTCGATTTCTGGCGGCGTACTTCAGGGGACCGCGAAACTTCAAGGGTACTGTGGTCGGCGTGACAGGGAAGTAGGGGTAACGCGTATGAAGCGTATTTTCATGTGCATCGCGGCCATGGCCGCCATTGCTGGGCCGGCCGGTGCCATGCCGGACATCGTCGCGCCCGAGAGCAACACCAGTAGCTCGCCGTTCATGCGGGTCTACGGACCCGCGCAGCCGCCGTACGGGTTCGTCCGCTTCTGCGAGCGCAACCCGGATGCGTGCCGGGCGCGCCACATCGAGGACATCCGCTTTCAGCCCACGCCCGAGCGCTTGAGCGAGCTCGACGAGGTCAATCGCTGGGTCAACCATGCCATCGCTCCGGCGACGGATATGGAGATCTACGGCGTCAGCGAGTTCTGGACCTTCCCCGTCGACCGCGGCGACTGCGAGGACTACGCGCTCCTCAAGCAAAAGATCCTGATCCAGCGCGGCTGGCCCAAGAGCTCCCTCCTGCTGACCGTCGTCCGCGACGAAAAGGGCGAAGGCCATGCCGTGCTCACCGCGCGGACCTCGCAGGGCGATTTCGTGCTCGACAACAAGATCGACGACGTCCGCCTCTGGAATGCGTCGGGCTACTACTTCCTCATGCGCCAGTCGTATCTCGACCCGCGCGTCTGGGTGTCGCTCGACGTCAACGACCGCACGGCGCCGGACGCCATCGCCGGCGTTCAGGACGGCCGCTAGCACACCGACCCACACTCAACGAACCAAGTTTGCACGACCCTTGTACTGACGCACCCCAGAGCCCGGCGACCCTGCCCTTGTCCCCCCAACCGGGCTCCCCCTCGAGCCGGACGCGATTCTCCCTCGTGTCCGGCTCTATTTTTTGCTTTCGTACGCAAGCTGCGGAGAAGCTTCGGATAAAGGGCGGAATGCCGTTTGATGGCCGGCGCAGTTGCGCCGGGTCGCCTTGCTCCCGGGCGCTGTCGCGCCGTCTTTTTTGCTTTCGTACGCAAGCTGCGGAGAAGCTTCGGATAAAGGGCGGAATGCCGTTTGATGGCCGGCGCAGTTGCGCCGGGTCGCCTTGCTCCCGGGCGCTGTCGCGCCGTCTTTTTTGCTTTCGTACGCAAGCTGCGGAGAAGCTTCGGATAAAGGGCGGAATGCCGTTTGATGGCCGGCGCAGTTGCGCCGGGTCGCCTTGCTCCCGGGCGCTGTCGCGCCGTCTTTTTTGCTTTCGTACGCAAGCTGCGGAGAAGCTTCGGATAAAGGGCGGAATGCCGTTTGATGGCCGGCACATTTGCGCCGGGTCGCATCCAAGCGGAGCTTGGCTTCGCCAAGACGCTCCCGGGGCGCTGACGCGCCTTTTTTGAGGGAGTGTCGCGTGCCCTACGGCACCGGCCGGAAGCCGGCCTTGTAACGCTTCCAGTTCGCGACGTAGCGGCCGGCTCCCTTGCCGAAGCGAACCACGTCCTCGTCGCTCAACTCGCGCACGATCTTGCCTGGCGAGCCGAGCACCATCGAGCGCGGCGGGATCACCTTGCCCTCGGGGATCAGCGTGTTGGCGCCGATCAGGCATTCCTCGCCGATCTGCGCCCCGTTGAGGATGATCGAGCCGATGCCGATCAGGCTGCCACGGCCGATGGTGCAGCCGTGCAGCATCACCATGTGGCCGACGGTGCAGTCCTCTGCGATGTCGAGGGGAAAGCCGGGGTCGGTGTGGAGCACGCAGCCGTCCTGCACGTTCGAGCGCGCGCCGATGCGGATCAGCTCGTTGTCCCCGCGCAGCACCGCACCGAACCAGACGCTCGCGTCGGTTTCGATCCTCACCTTGCCGATCACGACGGCATTCGGCGCGACCCAGAAGCTCCCGTCGGCAGGCGTTTCGACGCGCGTGTCGTCGAGGTCGTAAAGTGCCATCCGTCCGCGCCCCTCAAGCCTCTTCGAGATCCATCTCGAGGATGGCCATCTGGAACTGATAGGAGACCTC
>DAOMQQ010000103.1:0-8946 GCA_035445405.1 Hyphomicrobium sp. | reverse complement strand
GCAGGAGTGGCGTGCATGTCTGGCGTTCGGCCGGAATGGTGGCGGTTTGCGGCTTCGCTGGTGCTTTGCGCCGGCCTTTTTGCAGTTCGCGACCCTGCCCATGCCGTTTCCATCGAGCTCAAGGACGTGGCGGCGGACCGCATCGAGCGCCAGCGCGCGCATGAGGCCGGGCGGCTTCCCCTGCCCGATACGCCCGAGGTGGGCCGCCTCGACGCGCGGCTCGAAGAGGCCGGCGTCAAAACCGGCGCGCCGATCCTGATGCGCGTGTTCAAGGCATCGAGCGAGCTCGAGCTCTGGATCGAGAAGGACAAGCGCTTCATCCTGTTCGCCTCGTATCCGATCTGCCACTGGTCGGGCACGCTGGGGCCCAAGCTCAAGGAGGGCGACAAGCAGACGCCCGAGGGCTTCTACACGATCACCCAGCGCCAGACCCGCCATCTCGGCCGCTGGCGCAGCGCCATCAACCTCGGGTTCCCCAACGCTTTCGATCGCGCGCACAGCCGCAACGGATCTTTCATCCTGATGCATGGCGGGTGCTCGTCGGTCGGATGCTTCGCCATGACGGACCCGGTGATGCGCGAGATCCACGATCTCACGAAAGCGGCCATCGAGCGCGGGCAGCGGCATGTTCCCGTGCACGTGTTTCCGTTCCGCATGACGGAACGCGTGCTGGCCGAGCACGCGACCCACGAATGGCATCCGTTCTGGACGACGCTGAAGGCGGGCTACGATTCGTTCGAGCGCACACGGCGGCCCCCGCGCATCAGCGTCTGCAAGCGCGAGTACTACATCGAGGATGCGGGAGCGGAGACGGCTCTTGCCGAGCCGCCGCCAAGCCGGCGCGACCGCCACCGAAAGCGCAACCGGTTCCGCAGCGATGCGGGCGGACCCGGCTCGATCCGCGTGGCGTGTCCGAAGCCGGTCGTGGCCGAGGCCGACACGAAATCGAAAGATCACGTCAAGACGGGCGAGGCGAGACCGACCGCCCCACAACTGGCAACGCAGTAACGCTGCGGGGATCGCTGTCCTATCGATGATCGAGACGTTCAGGCGACCCGGCGCGGCTTTCGCTTGCCGATAAAGGGAAGCAACGCCTCCTGCGGGCGCGCCTTGCTGAACAGATACCCCTGGCCCTGCTGGCAGCCGATCATGCGCAGGCACGCCAGCTCGTCCGGCGTCTCGATGCCTTCGGCGACCGTTTTCTTCCCGAGAGTCTCGCCGAGCCCGACGATGGCGCGCACCACGGCCTGCTTCTCCACGTGGGTCTCGATGCCGGACACGAAGGAGCGGTCGATCTTGATCTTGTCGAAGGGGAAGGTCGTGAGGTAGCCGAGCGCGGAATAGCCGGTCCCGAAATCGTCCATGGCGATGCAGACGCCGAGCCGGCGCAGATCGGCCAAGGCATCGAGCACAAGATTCGATCTCTCCAGGAAGAGAGATTCGGTAATTTCGATTTCGAGCCGATCCGGCGCGAGGCCGGTTTCCTCCAGCGCCTCCCGCACCAATTCGAAGACGTTGCCGCAGCGGAACTGCATCGGCGAGAGGTTCACGGCCACGCTGACATCCGCCGGCCAAGCCGTGGCGTCCTGACACGCGCGGCGCAAGACATTGCGGCCGAGCTGCCAGATGAGACCGGCCTCCTCCGCCAGCGGAATGAACTCCTGCGGCGGAACGAACCCGCGCTCGCCATGAGACCAGCGCACCAGCGCTTCCGCAGCGACGATGCGGCCGGTCGAAAGCGAGACCAGCGGCTGATAGTGCACGGAGAGGCCATCGCTTTCGATAGCGATCCGCAAATCCTGCTCCAGGCACCGCCGCCCTTGCGCGCGGGCATGCATTTCCACCTCGAAGTAGCGGAACGACCCCTTGTGCGAGAGCTTGGCCTGGGAGAGTGCGAGATTCGCGTTCTTGAGAAGCTGGCTGGCCTCTTCGCCGTCCTGGGGGGCGATGGCGATGCCGATGCTCGCACCGATGGTGGCGTGCTGGCCCTGGATCATGTACGGCGCCGAGATCGCGGAGATGAGCCGTAGCGCCACGTGATTGACCTCCTCCGGATTGACCACGCCCGGCAGAACGACGCCAAATTCGTCTCCGCCGAGACGGGCCGCGGTGGAGCCTGCCCGCAGCGTGTTGCGGATGCGGCGCGCCACCGCCTGCAGCAGAAGATCGCCGGCGATCGGCCCCATCGTCTCGTTCACGGATTTGAAGTTGTCGAGCCCGATGCACAGAGAGGCACCGCCGTGGCCGGCGGCCAGCATCTCGCTCACTTGCTCGATATGGCGCGCGCGGTTGGCGAGGCCGGTGAGGGGATCGTGGCGCGAGAGGTATGCCGCCTGCGCCTCGGCACGACGACGCTCCGTGATGTCGACGGCGGCGACGAGCAGCGCAGGGGTCCGGTCATGCACGATCGCCTGCGAGAACAGCGCGACCTCGATCTCGGTCCCGTCCTGCTTCAGGTGGCGCCAGATTCGCTCCGAAAGACGCCCGGGAGCAGGGCTGTAGAGCGTATCGAGCTGATGATGGTCGTCGCCCGGATGCAGCGAGTGCACATGCCGGCCGATCAGCTGATCGCCGGGATAGAGGTAGTGATCGCGTGCCGCGGCGTTGACCGAAAGAATCGTGTTGCTGTTCCGCGCAACGACGAACATCGGCACGGGGTTGGCCTCGAACAAAAGCCGGAACGAGGCCTCGCGCTCCTTGAGCTCGGTGATGTCGATGCGCAGGCCGATGACGCCCCCATCGGCTGTCGCGCGCTCGTCGATGAGGATGCAGCGTCCATCCGATAGCCACTGCTCGTGCCGCTCGGACGGGCGCGTGAGCTTCTGCAAGCGCTCGGCGATCCATTCCTCCTCGCGACCCGTCGCGTCGGGATAGTCACCGCGCATGACGCCGACACGCAGCGTGTCCGCGAGCTTGACGCCCACTTGGAATAGGTCCGCCGTGCGATGATAGATTTTCGCATACTGTTCGTTCCAGAGAACGTATCGCCCTTCGGAATCGAGAAAGACGATGCCCTGCGGAAGAATTTCGAGCGCGTCGCGAAGACGGGCATCCGCGGTGCGGGCTTCCTCCGTCGCGGCACGCGCCATCGCGAGCACGGCTTCCAATTCGGACATGTCGACGATATTCTTCGCACCGTGCCGTGCCGCGGCATCGCCGGTCAGCACCTTGAGGGTCGCGCGCAAGGCCCTGCGGCCGCGCGGCACGCAACGCTTCACAAACGTTCCCCGTTTCCAACCGTCACGCATGACATCCTCGTGCGCCGTAACGTGGGGAGCATGGCCGGTAATCACTTAATTAGATCCTTCAATAGGTTGAGGCGCCCCACATCCTGAGATGTGCGCTCATGGGGCGTGCTCAAATCGTTGGCATGCGCACCGTACCTTTTTAATACATCCGCTCACTCATTCTCCACCGATGGCCATTGCGCGGTCTATTCGGCGATTGAGCGACGGTTTTGAAACGCGCGTCGGCTGAAAAAGAAGCGGCTCACCGTCGCGGCTGCTCAAAAATCATTACCTTTGACTCAATTCCGCGCATCAAAGTTTATGGTTAGCGCTTCGTTGCCCTCAGAAGGCTTTCCGGCATGCGCCCTCGCGAACGTTCTTCGGTTCTTATCGTCGGTGGGGGCGGGGTGTTCGGTGCCAGGGTCGCCGAGCTTCTGGCGCGCGGCCGCGCTCTCGATGTCGTGCTCGCAGGGCGGCGCCTCGCACCGTTGGAAGGACAGGCGGCCTCGCTGTCCGCCGCAACGGGGCGGCCCATCCGCGCCGTCGCGCTCGATGCGAACGGGGCGACGTCAGACGACATCGTCCGGCTTGGCGTGTCGATCGTCGTCAACGCGTCGGGTCCGTTTCAGACAGGCTCGTACGCGCTCGCAGAGGCGGCCATCGGCGCGTCCTGTCACTACATCGATCTTGCGGATGCGCGCCTCTTCGTGACCGGCATTCGGCACCTCGATGCGGCGGCGCGTGCGGCCGGCGTGCTGGCGGTGAGCGGCGCCAGCTCCGTTCCCGGCCTGTCGTCGGCCGTCGTTGCGCAGTATGCGTGTGCATTCGCCAGCCTGGACGAGATCGACATCGCCATCTCGCCCGGCAACGCATTCGACCCCGGTATCGCGACGGTTTCGTCCGTGCTCGGCGGCGTGGGGCAGCCGATCCGGATGCGCCGCGGCGGTGCGTGGACAACGGTCTATGGCTGGCAAGGTTTGCGACGGGTGAGCTTCGGCAAAGCGGGGCGGCGCTGGCTCGGCCACGTCGACGTTCCCGATCTGGAGCTGCTTCCCCAGCATGTCCCCGGCGTGCGAACGGTGCGCTTTCAGGCGGGGCTCGAAGTCTCCTTTTTCCACCTCGGCCTGTGGGCCGCGTCGTGGCTCGTGCGGGCAGGGCTCGTTCGCAGCCTCGCGCCGCTCGCGCAAGGGATGCTGGCGGTCAAACGCCGGCTTAGCGGGCTTGGAAGCGACCGCGGCGGAATGCTGGTCGAACTCAGCGGAGCCGGACACGATGGAGCGCCCAAGGCGCTGACCTGGCGGCTCGAAGCCTTGAGCGGCCATGGTCCCTACGTGCCGACGCTGACCGCGGTCGCGCTGACGCGGCGGCTCGCGTCCGGCGCCGAGACACGCACTGGCCTGCCAAGCCGTCGTGCCGCTCGCCGACATCCTGTCGGAGACCCACGGCTTCGACATCACCGCAACCGCCCATGAAAAAACCCTCCCCTCCAGGAACGCCTGAAGGAGAGGGCTCATATGTGCGCAGGGGGCGCGGATCAGGTGCGCCAGGGATGCTCCGGAAGATCAGAGACGCCGCAGACCTTCACGCCGGCCGCCGCCACCTTATGATCGTTCTCGACCGAGCTGCCCGACACGCCGATGGCGCCGACCAGTACGCCCTCGTCATCTACGATGGGCAGGCCGCCCGGGAACGTGATCAAGCCGTCGTTCGAATGCTCGATGCCGAACGGCGGGCCGCCCGGCTGCGAGAGCTGGCCAATCGCGCCCGTCGGCATTCCGAAGAACACGGCCGTCTTGGCCTTCTTTATCGCGATATCGATGGAGCCGACCCACGCGTCGTCCATGCGATGGAACGCCTTGAGGTTCGCGCCGCTGTCAACGACCGCAATGCACATCTTCGTTTTTGTCTTCTCGGCCTCCTTGCGGGCGGCGGCGATGATTTTCTGAGCCTGGTCGATCGTTACATGCATGTCTTTTTCCTCCAAGGCGCGAAACGCGCGGCACGTCATATCGGTCGGACGTGAACGGATTTCAATGGGCGGGGCGCAACGTCATTGCGACATATTCGAACGGTCCCTGCGGGGAAAGGTTCCTGGCAGGGACCGACTGGACCTCGTGATCAGACGCTAGCGCTGATCCGGCGCCGTGTCCTGACCCAGCCTGTAGAGGTTCGAGAGCAGGGCATCGAGGCCGTTCGCGCCGTTCCCCGTGTGGAGATCGATGCGACCGACTTTCTCGACCAGCTTCTCGAGCGCTTCGAGCTCCTTCAAGCGCAGCAGGAGCGGGTTGTTCTCCATCAGCTTCGCCGTGTTGAGCAACGAGCGGGTCGCAGCCGTCTCCTCCTGACGGCGGATGATGTTCGCCTTCGCGACACGTTCGGCTTCGACGACCTTGTTCAAAAGCTCGCGCACGTCGCCCGGCAGGATCATGTCCTTGACGCCGATCTCGCCGATCTCAGCACCGAGCGGGCCGGCGCGGTTCGTCACATAGGCGCGGACCTCACCGTCGATGGTGTGACGGGCGGCGAGGATCTCGTCGAGCGTGCGCGCGGCCACGGCCTCGCGGATCGCGAACTGCACGAGACGATAGAGCGTGGCGTTGACATCGCTCGATGCAAGCGCCGCCTTCTCGGGATCGACGATGCGCGTGAACGCGGTCAGCGTGACGCGAATGCCGACACGGTCCTTGGTCAAGATTTCCTGCGCCGTCACCTCCAGCGGCTGCGGCCGCAGATCGATCTTGGCGATGCGTACGTTGCGGCCAACCGACCAGAACGCGTGACGGCCGGGGCCGAGACGTTCCGTCAGAACGCCATCGACGAAGAGAAGGCCCGCCTCATGCGCATCGACGACGGCGGCCATGATCGCGGGGCCCGCGCGCGTGGCGTCCACCTTGTCCAGATGCCGCTTCTCGACCCGAAGCGTCGACGTGGTGTCGATCAGCTCGACATCGACCGCCGTCACCGTCTTCCAGAACGCGCGCGTCGTGTTGGGAAGCACAAGGTGCTTCGGCTCGCCGTCGAGCGACACGATGGCGACCTCGCCCGGACCGGGGCGCACGATGGCGAAGTGCTCGGCGGCAAGGTCAGGCTCGGTCCGCGCGAGGAGAAGCGCCGCCTCGGGCGCGATCTCAGCCCGCACGACCTTGACGATTTCGATCGTCGACTGGCCGAGCGGATCGAACTCGGTGAAGCGGCCCGGCGGCAACAGCTTCGCGAAGCGACCGTCGCGACGGAGAAACCCCCGCTCGTCGTCCCTTACGATTGCGGTGGTCCAGAATGACAGTCGCGACATTGAGACTACTCCAGAACTTGAAGCCGCGACCGACATCGGCCGAGCCCCCCGTGATTTCTTTTACCTGCTTTCGGCGCCTGCCCGGATGGGCAAGGTCGCCGGCCGCTTCACCACGACGGGTACGCGGGCCCTCGCTTGAGCTTCGCGGCTCGGCTGTTCGCCCCGTACCCGGCCGGCACCTTTCCCGAAGGAACGATGCAGGCGCGGCCACGCGGCTCGGGCTCTGCCGCGACGCGGTATCCGCAAGGGCGCGGAGCGCATCGGCGCTTGCCTCCGCTCCCTCCCCTCGGCCGAAGCTTCGAAGGCGGAACATCGGCAGGTGAAGTGACCGGCTTCCCCAGACGTTTGAGATCGCTCCCAAAGCGATTGGCGTAGGATTCGAACCCACAACAGCGAGATTAACAGTCTCGTGCTCTACCTCTGAGCTAGCCGGTTTTGGAGAAGCCAAAGGGACTCGAACCCCCGACCTTCCAGCACTGCTGGACGCTCTGCCCCTGAGCTATGGCCTCGTTTTGTCCCTGAAAGACACGGAACACGCTCTCCGCAGAGCGGCGCGCGCCAGCCGGGTCTCAACGAGCCCGAACACGTGGCGTCTGGCAGGAGATGGTGAGTAAACAGCCGAATTGGGCGAAAATCCACGCGGCCTCCCTAAAATGCTCAACCATGGTTATGAGTGGCAGGTCCCCCCTCCTCACGCCGCATTGCGTTCGGCGATCCGCCGCGTTACGCCTCGGGCCGGAACCACCCCGTGGCCTGGCCCCATGCCGATGGCAGACGGCGTTTCGAATGAGGGAAGCGAAATGTCTCGGTTGAGCCTTCCGCGCGCAGCGCTCAAGCCGCGCTACGACGTGATCGTCGTGGGCTCAGGGTACGGCGGCGGGGTGACGGCCTCGCGGCTCGCACGGGCGGGCAAGCGCGTGGCGGTCATCGAGCGCGGACGGGAAATCCCGACCGGTTCTTTCCCGCAGAAATTCTCCGAACTTCGCCACGAGTTCCGGGTCACGGGCAAAAACTTCCGCAGCGGCTCGGAGCAGGCGATCTACGACGTACGGCTCGGGCGCGACATGCACGTACTCGTGGCCTGCGGGCTCGGCGGCGGCTCGCTCGTCAACGCCGGCGTCTCGCTGGTACCCGACCGGCGCGTGTTCACCGATCCCGTCTGGCCGGGGCAGATCGCCCAGGACGGCCTGCTCGAAGAGGGCTTCCGGCGGGCGGAGGCCTGGTTGCGGCCGACGAGCGATCCGCGCGCCCGCGAGATGACCAAGTTCAAGGTGCTGGAGCGCGCGGGGCGCTCCATGGGCGCCGAGCCCGTGGCCTCACGTATTGCGGTCACTTTCGAAGACACCATCAATGCGGCGGGCATTGCACAGGCGGCATGCACGCGCTGCGGCGACTGCTGCGCGGGTTGCAACGTGGGCGCCAAGAACACGGTCGCGCTCACCTATCTTCCGGACGCGGTCGCTCACGGCGCCGAGGTGTTCACCGGCCTCAAGGCCGAAACGGTGCGCAAAGGCAGCGACGGTATCTGGCAGATCGCGCTCAGCGCGACCGCGGCGGAGGCCGGCGCGGCCGACGAGGTTACGATCGAAGCACCCGTCGTGGTGCTGGCCGCGGGGACGCTCGGCTCGACGGAAATCCTGCTCCGCTCGCGCGCGGCGGGTCTTTCCCTCTCCGACAAGCTCGGGCACCGGTTTTCGGCCAACGGCGACATCATCGCCTTCGGCTATGGCGCAAAGACCCCCGTCAACGCGGTGGGCGTCGGCCATCCCCCGAAGGTCGACGGGCTCGAGATCGGCGCCTCCGTCTCGGGCCAGTTGGAATTCCGCGACGCAGAAACGCTCGCGAACGAGCTCAACGTGCAGGAGGGGGCGCTGCCGTCCGCGTTCGCCTCCGTGCTGCCTGTCATGTTCGTTCCCAACGGGCGCCTGCTCGGCGCGCTGCAGAGCCTGATCAGCGGCGTCTACAAAGGCCCGTTCGCGAGCCTGCAGACGTTCTTCGCCGTCTCGCACGACAGCGCGTCGGGGCGCTTCTCGCTGGAAGACGGCGCGTTGAGCCTTACCTGGGACAACGCCAAGGACGAGCCGGTCTATGCGCGGCTGGACGCCATTCTCTCGAAGCTCGTGGCGGAAGGCGGCGGCGCGTACGTCAAGAACCCGCTCGCGGGCACCGTGATGGGCCATCAGCCGGCGACCGCGCATCCCCTCGGCGGTTGTGGCATGGGCCGGGACAGAACCGACGGCGTCGTCGACCACAAGTGCCGCGTGTTCAACGGCGCGGCGGGCGCGGGCGATACGGACGTCCACGACGGCCTCTACGTGATCGACGGGGCGGTGATCCCGCGCTCGCTCGGCGTCAATCCGCTCTTCACCATCACGGCGCTGTCCGAGCGCGCCATGCTGCACTTTGCGCGCGGTCACGGCCTCAGCT
>DAOMQQ010000102.1:0-8961 GCA_035445405.1 Hyphomicrobium sp. | reverse complement strand
ATGTCGCTCATCACGCCCTGGTCTTCAGGTTTGCCGCGCTTCGCCGGGAAGCACGGCGGGCTCAGTTGCGCGCCGATATAGCAACCACAGGAGGTGAACGGAAGTGCGGCCCTTCCGCCGAGCGAGGCTTGTCAACCGGGGATCGCGTTCGAGGGAACGAATGCGGGGCAAACGAGACCATCCGGCGACGTCGCATTCTTGCACACGCGGGGACGCCGTGCGCGGCGGCGACGTTTCCGAGGTTAAGATATCGAGCCGACAGAGGCGGGGAGGCGCGCCAGTCTTCGGCCGGATCATGCGTATAAAATGGATGGGCAATCAACGCGTTGGCTGTGGCGTGCCGACGGACGCGAGGCGCTGCCTTTCGCGTACAGGGGCCGGGCGGATTGCGAAGCTCGGTCAGGAGGGCCAGGCGAAAGCGATTTTTTCGAGCTTTTCACCGCCAATGTTCTCGAACGCCTGCTTCACGGGGCGGCCGCCGCGGCGCCAGTAAAAATCCGTGGCGCGGGTGTTTTCCGCCAAGGCCCACACGATGAGGCCCTTCAGGCGCCGCTGGTCGAGGCCGTGCCGGCAGGCTTCGAAAAGGTGCTCGCCGAGCCCGAGGCCCTGATAGACGGGTGAGATGTAAAGCTCGTAGATCTCGCCCTGATAGGGGCCGCGTGTGCGCGAAAAGCCGAGCGTGGCGTAGCCTGCAATCGCGCCGGCTTTCTCGATGACGATCAGGCCGTCGCCGTTCTTGATGACGGTGGACCACCAATCGGCTCCGCGCCGGCGGATCATGTTCTCGAGATGGGTGTGGGGGATGACGCCGCGATATGCCTGCGTCCAGGATTGGCGAAAAGCTTCGGCGACGAACTGGGCGTCGGCGAGCTTGCCCTTACGAACCTTGATGTCGGAACGCGACCCTAACATAGGGTTATTATAGCGTGGATTTTGGCGCGTGTAACGCTCTCGGCAGCGACGCCCGGAAAATTTTTGGCTGCCAAAACAAAACGCCCGGCGATGAGAGTCGCCGGGCGTCGAATATCCGAAAACGGAGCTTTTCGGTTAGACCGATGTTTCACTCGTGAGGCTGACAGGACCTGACGCGTGAGGGTCTATCAGCCCGCCTTCTTCATCTGCTCGAAGGACTTGGTCGCGGCAGAGTTGAAGCTCTCGAACGTCTGCTGGGCAACCTTGGTCGACAGCTCGAAGAGCTCCTTCGACTGAGCGCCAGCGGACTTGAACTGCTGCTGAAGGAATGCGGTCTGGAGCTGGATCAGCTCGGGGAACGTCTTGGCCCGGGCAAGGGCCTCGGCGGCATCGAACACGGCCTCGGTGTTGGCTTCGGTGTTCTTCAGAACCTTTTCGCCGATCGACTTGGCGCCAGCGAAGGCAGCGACGGTTGCTTCCTCGAACGCCTTGGCGTTGTCCTTGGCGACGCTGTTGAACTTGCCGTAGGTCTCGCGGGCCTTGGAGACGCTGTCCTCGGCGATGGCCTGAACCTGCTCGGGGATGCGAGCATCCTTGGCGGCAGAAAAGAATTCCTGGGTCTGGCGGGTGAAGTCGTTCATGGCAATGCTCCTATCGGAAAAAGATCGAGGGAAACGGTGGTGATCCAATGCGCGGCGCCCTGCCGTGACGACGTGCGACGCCCGATGTGTCGATTGGAAAAGTAGCAGATTATTTTTGCACCGCAACATGAAAAATGCTGCTTTGCGTCAGTGGGTGATTTTCCCAGTATCCGTGGGGTTAACGAGAGATTATCGGTGGGCTGCCGAACGACCTTGTTGTGATCACATTTCGCAATTGCGAGAAAAAGCGAGCCAAGCCATATCTTTATCTAAAGAGCTGGGAAGCGCTCGCGGTAGCCCAAGGCCGAGCGATCGAAGAGAATGTCGCGCGGCGTGAGGGGGCGGGCGAGCGCGAGACCCTCCAATGAGCGGCACCGCGACAAAGCGACATACGCCTGTCCGTGGGCGAAGGTTCCCCGCCCGAGATCGATGTAGACGTTGTCGAGGGTGAGGCCCTGGGCTTTGTGGATGGTCAGCGCCCAGGCGAGGCGAAGAGGATATTGCTTGAACGTGCCGGCGACGGTGCCGACGATCTTCTCCTGCTCCTTGTCGTACGCATAGCGCCGCTGCTCCCAGCTTACGGGCTCCAGCTCGTACTCGCGGCCTGCGACCTCGATCATTACCTTCTTGTCTTCGAGGCGGGAGACGCGCGCGACGGTGCCGTTGACCCAGCGGCGTTCGGGGTCGTTTCGCAGGAGAATGACCTTGGCGCCAGGCTTCAGGGTGAGCGCGCTGTCCGTCGGGTGCGACGCGGTCGTGAAATCCCCGGTGATGCCTGCCTCGTACGTGCGTGCGTGGCCGGGAAGCGCTTCGAGGTACGCCGCATTGATGCGGTGAGCTGCGGCGTTCGTCGGTGTCAGGATGACGAATTTGTCTCCCTCGCCGAGGGTGCGGATGGGGGCCACGCGCTCGTTGAGCTGGGTGAGGTCGTCCTCGTCGACTTCCCCATCGCGGATCCGGTTCAGCACCGAGATCAGCGTCTCGTCGCTTTGGCGGAACACCTGCGTCAGCTCGAGACGGGCTGTGCCCGCTCCTTCGGCGAGCGCTGGGACGGAGAAGAAGAACGGGCCTCCGAACTCGGAGTCGAGATGGGCCGCAACCTCGGCTTCCTGCACGACGGGCGGAAGCTGATGCAAGTCGCCGAACAGCACGAGCCGCACGCCGCCGAACGGCTCGCGGGGGCGGCCGCGGTTGACGCGCAACGATTGATCGATGGCCCACATCAGGTCCGAACGCACCATCGACACCTCGTCGATGACGAGAAAGTCCAGCTTGCGCATGATCTGGCCGTTGCGGCTGCGGCGGATGTCGTCCGAGCGCAGGAGCCGCGGAGGGAGGCCGAAGAAGGAATGGATGGTCTGGCCGCCGACGTTGACGGCCGCGAGGCCGGTCGGGGCAACGACGACGATTTCGGCATCGAGCGCGCCTTGCAGGGCTCGGAGCAGCGTGGATTTGCCGGTGCCGGCGCGGCCGGTGACGAACAGATGGCCTTCCGCCCCATCCGTCAGGAAATCGAGGGCGGCCTTGTATTCGTCGGTCGGGGTGACGCCGTCCGGCCATTGCATCCGCGTGGTGTCGGGCGTCGTTTCGGCTGGGATGTGAGGCGGTGGCGGCAAGTCTGGCTTTCCGATCCGGGGCTTGGGCCCTGAGCTAGAATGATGCGGCTGCTGCTGTCAAAGCCGGGTGCCGTGGCCCGCGCGCGTGTGCCGGTTCCTGTGGGCGCTGTCCGACCAAAGGTTCTCTTGGTCCAAGATGCAGGTCTTCGAAAGAACCTTGAAAGACGGGGCTTCGGCGCGTAAGTCAACGCCGCCGGTTGGAAATTTCCGATCGGGCGGAAAAGGACCTGAAAATCATGGGATATAAAGTCGCTGTCGTGGGTGCGACCGGCAATGTCGGTCGCGAAATGATGAACGTGCTCGTCGAGCGCCGCTTCCCCGCCGACGAAGTCTTCGCCGTTGCTTCGCGCCGTTCGCTCGGCACCGAGGTTTCGTACGGAGACGCGACTCTCAAATGCCAGGACCTCGAGCAGTTCGATTTCTCCAAAGTGGACATTTGCCTGATGTCCGCCGGCTCGTCGGTGTCCAAGGTCTGGAGCCCGAAGATCGGCGCCATGGGTGCTGTCGTGATCGATAACTCGTCCTGCTGGCGCTACGACCAGGACGTCCCGCTCGTCGTGCCTGAGGTGAACCCGGATGCGATTGCGGGCTTCACGAAGAAGAACATCATCGCCAACCCCAATTGCTCGACCGCGCAGATGGTGGTGGCGCTGAAGCCGCTGCACGACGCGGCGAAAATCAAGCGCGTCGTCGTCTCCACCTATCAGTCCGTGTCGGGCGCGGGTAAGGACGCGATGGACGAGCTGTGGTCGCAGACCAAGGGCAAGTACGTGCCCGGGCAGGAAGTGGAGCCCAAGAAGTTTCCGAAGCAGATCGCCTTCAACTGCATTCCTCATATCGACGTCTTCATGGAGGACGGATTCACGAAAGAGGAATGGAAGATGGTCGCCGAGACCAAGAAGATGCTCGATCCTTCGATCAAGCTGACGGCGACGTGCGTGCGCGTGCCGGTGTTCGTCGGTCATTCGGAGTCGGTCAACATCGAGTTCGAGCGGCCGATCACGGCGGAGGAAGCGCGTGACATCCTGCGCGAGGCGCCGGGCATCCAGGTCGTCGATAAGCGGGAGCCCGGCGGCTACGTCACGCCCGTCGAGGCGGCCGGCGAGTTCGACACCTACGTGTCGCGCATTCGCGAGGACCCGACCGTCGAGAACGGTCTTGCGCTGTGGATCGTTGCGGACAACCTGCTCAAGGGCGCGGCGCTGAACACCGTGCAGATCGCGGAGACGCTGATCGGGCGCAATCTGCTCAAGGCTGCCGCATAGAGCGCGCACATTCTTGAGGACCGAAGCAAGGGGCACTCGTGCGAGTGCCCCTTTTTTATTCCGACGACGAACCGGGTTTTTCCTGCAGCGCATCGACGATGGCGATGAGATCTTCGACGAAGCGATCGCGGTGATTGTCCGAGAGTGCGGCGAGGATCGTTTCATCCACGCGCCTGACATAGGGCGCGGCGGCTTTCAGCCGGCTCCATCCCAGCTCCGTCAACGTCACGGCGTAAGCACGTGCGTCCTCGCGCGTGCGCCGACGCTGAATGAGGCCCCTCTTGAGAAGCCGTTGCGTGATGTCGGCCACCGTGGACCGGTCGATGCCCGTTCTCTCGACGAGGTGAGTCTGGCTCAAGCCTTCGTATTTCGCGATCGTCGACAGCACCGCGAATTGACGTGGCGTCAAGCCGTCTTCCTGGAGAATGGCGAGGAAGAGATCTGTCGCGCACTGGTCCGCACGGTGGAGAAGGTGGAGAGGCGATCGCTCGAGACTGCCGAATTCGTCTTTCGTGTCGCGCATTATCGTGATTGGAACTTTTGGGCCCGACCCCTGTCTGGAATTGCTCAAAGAGCGGCTTCATGGTGCGTTTGCACGACCATGGCGTACACACTTAACAAATGGGATCAGCGCGTCTACCCCAAATGGTTCCTGCGCGCGCGTGCCGTGCAATTTTGACACGAGCTATGAAAAAAGCATGCTGATCGTCAGTATTAGCCATATCGGCGATGCGTCAGTTGCTTTGCTCTGGCTCCAGAGCGTGACGCTTCAACAGGCCAACTTGCGCGATCGCGAACGCCATAGTTATCGGCATGATGCCGAACAGCTTGAACGACACCCACGCATCCGTCGACAGCAGGCGCCATGTCACTTCATTGAGTACAGCGAGGAACACGAAGAAGCACGCCCAACGGAATGTCAGCTTCCGCCAGCCTTCCTCAGTGAGTACGAAGACGTCGCCGAAGAGATATCTGAGCAGGGAATGCCCGAGCATCAGACCGCCGAACAGGATGCTTGCGAAGATGCCGTTGACGATGGTGGGCTTCAGCTTGATGAAAAGCTCGTCTTGAAGATAAAGGGTCAAGCTTCCGAACACGACGACGAAGACGCCCGAGACGAGGGGCATCACGGGGATCTTTCCGAACAGGATGCGGGACGCGGTAAGCGACACGATCGTGGCCGCAACGAAGCAGCCGGTGCCCCAGAAGATGTCGGCGCGTGCGTTGACGATGAAGAAGACGATGAGAGGGCCCAGCTCGAGCAGAAACTTCAGCAGCGGCGGCTCGGCGTTGTGAGGTCCGGCGGCGGTCTTGGTTTCGAGCTGGCTCATGGTCGATGTTCCGTTCGCTTTGTCTGCCGGGTCGCAAATCGCACGTTGAATGCCGCGTCCTTCGTGCGGCTCGTCACAGGTGGTGCTTGCTCATCCACTTGGTCAGGAGCCAAGCATAGATACCGCTCATCGGAAGCACGAAGAACAGCTTGAAGGCGATCCAGATGTCGACGCCGTTCATGTCGAATCCGAGGACGTGGTAGATCTGATCGTCCTTGAAGCCGATGCGGACGATTTCGTTCAGAAGCGCGGTCAGCACGAAAAACCAGGCGAAGCTGCGTGTGAACGTGTCCCAGCCTTCCTTGGTGTAGTGAAACGTCTTCTCGAAGACGTATTGGAAGAAGTTGCGATCCATCCAGAGGCCGAGGAAGAGGAAGCCGGCAAACATCGCGTTGAAGATGGTGACCTTGATCTGCACCCACATCGGGTCGCCGGTGACCAGGGTCAGTGCGCCGAAGGCGATGGTGACGGACGAGGCGATGAGCGGGAAGATCGGCGGGCGCCGGAACATGTAGATCATGGCGACAATCGCGGCGAGCGTCGAAATGATGAGCGCCCACGTTCCCGCCTCGATGCCGTAGAGCGCGTTGATGAGGAACATCAGGACGAGCGGCCCGAACTCGCTCAGGATGTTGACCGTCTGCTCGGCGTTGAACGGATAGAGGCGGCGGCGGCTCATACGTCTGGTGACCCTTGTTTGTCGCTGCGTTCGAGCTTGGGCTGTCGTAACCGGTGCTTTGTGCGAGCTCATGTTTCGTTGGCGTCAGATTTCTGCAATTGCGCGTGCATAGTCCCCGGCCGAGAAGGCTTGAAGGTCGTCGATGCCTTCGCCCACGCCGATGGCATGAACCGGAAGGCCGTACTTTGCGGCGATGGCGACGAGGATGCCGCCCCGCGCCGTGCCGTCGAGCTTGGTCATGACGAGGCCGGTGACGCCCGCCCGCTTGCCGAACACGTCGACCTGCTGGAGCGCGTTCTGGCCGGTTGTCGCGTCAAGCACCAGGAGAACGGAGTGCGGCGCGTCGGGATCGAGCTTCTTGAGGACGCGCACGACCTTTTCGAGCTCGGCCATCAGGCCGTCCTTGTTCTGAAGGCGGCCGGCGGTGTCGAGCAGAAGAACGTCGTAGCCGCCTTCCTTCGCGTCCTTCAGCGCATCGAATGCGAGACCCGAGGCGTCTGCGCCGAGATCGCGCGAGATGACGGGCGCGCCCGTGCGTTCGCCCCAGACCTTGAGCTGGTCGATGGCCGCCGCGCGGAAGGTGTCGCCGGCGGCCAGCATCACGCGGCGGCCTTCGCGGGTGAACCGCGCGGCCAGCTTGCCGATGGTGGTCGTCTTGCCGGAGCCGTTGACGCCGAGTACGAGCACAACGTGCGGCTTCAGGCTGTCGTCGATGACGAGCGGCTGGGCCACGGGCTCCAGGACACGCGCCACCTCCTCGGCGAGCACTTCGCGGATTTCCGTGGGCGAGACGGTCTTGTCGAAGCGACCCTTGGCGAGGGCGGCCGTGATGCGGGATGCGGTTTCGATGCCGAGGTCGGCGCCGATCAGAACGTCTTCGAGGTCTTCGAGCGTTTCGTGATCGAGCTTCTTCTTGGTGACGAGGCCGGTGATGCTTTCCGTCAGGCGCGACGACGTTTTCGAGAGGCCGGCCTTGAGACGGCCGAACCAGCCCACGCGTGCGGGCTCGGCTGCGGGTTCCGGCTCCTGCGGCGTGCCCGGGGTTTCCGCGGTTTCGAGTTCGGACGGCGTTGCCGTCTCGGCCGGAGCGGGTGCTTGCGGTTCGTCGTGCGGCGGGGTCGCGGCGTCTGCGATGTCGCTCGGCGTCGTCGCGTGCTCAGGCGCGGTGGTCTCGGCGGGCGCCTCGGGCTCCTCCGCCGTTCCAAGCCAGCGGCTCAGGAACCCTTTCCGTTTCGGTGTGTCGGCTGTCACGCGTCGATCATCCCGTTCAAGCGTCGCCCGTCGTTGCCGCCGAGTGTGGCCCATTGCAACGTGCCGATCGGGACAGGCCGGTCGAGGCGCACCTCCGCGAAATGCGGGGTGCGGCCGAGGTCTTCGCGCTCCATCAGGATCTCCGTACGGCGACCGGCGAGGCGGTCGAGATAGCTGCTGTGTGTCGCCTCGCCCTTCGCGCGCAGGCGCGCGGCGCGCTCCTTGATCGTGGCGCGGTTCACCTGCGGCATGCGCGCGGCGGGCGTGCCTTTGCGGGGCGAATAGGGAAAGACGTGAAGATAGGTCAGCCCGCAGGCATCGACGATGTCGAGGGTGCGCTCGAACATCTCGTCGGTTTCGGTCGGGAAGCCGGCGATGAGATCGGCACCGAACACCACGTCGGGACGCAGGCGGCGAACCTCGTCGCAAAAGCGAATGGCGTCGTCGCGCAAGTGCCGGCGCTTCATGCGCTTCAGGATCATGTCGTCGCCCGCCTGCATCGAGAGATGCAGATGAGGCATCAGGCGCGGCTCCGACACGATGACGTCGATGAGATGCGGATCGGCTTCGACCTGATCGATGGACGAGAGGCGCAGACGGCTGAGCTCGGGGACGTGCTTCAGGACCTGCTTGGCGAGGCGGCCGAGAGACATGTTGCCCGGCAAGTCGGCGCCGTAGGAGGTCATGTCGACGCCGGTGAGGACGATCTCGCGATAGCCGGTTTCGACCAGCCTCCTGGCCTGTGCGACGACCTCGCCGGCGGGCACCGAGCGCGACGGGCCGCGGCCCATCGGAATGATGCAGAAGGTGCAGCGGTGGTCGCAGCCGTTTTGAATCTGAAGGTAGGCGCGGGCGCGCGAGCCGAAGCCGTCGATCATGTGCAGCGCCGTTTCGCGCACGCTCATGATGTCGTTGACGGCGACCTCCGCCAGCGTGTCGGTGGCGAGCGCCTTGAAGGTTTCGGGCGCGAGCTTCTCGGCGTTGCCGACGACGTGATCGACGCCCGCCATCTCGGCAAAGCGCTCGGGCTCGATCTGGGCCGCGCAGCCGGTGACGACGAGGCGCGCGCCAGGCCGCTCGCGCCTCAGGCGACGGATGGTCTGCTCGGCTTGGCGCACGGCTTCAGCCGTGACCGCGCAGGTGTTGACGATGATGCAATCGTCGAGACCCGCGTCGGAGGCGTGGCGGCGCATCACCTCGGATTCGTAGGCGTTGAGCCGGCAGCCAAGCGTCACGATCAGGGGTTCGGACATCGTTGTTCGGACT
>DAOMQQ010000101.1:0-8983 GCA_035445405.1 Hyphomicrobium sp. | reverse complement strand
CCGAGCTTGCCGATGTGGTTCGTCCGCGCGTGAAGGCCATCGTGGACCACATTCGTGAGCGGCTTGAGGCCTGCGAGCTCTCGGCCCTGGCCGGCCGCGCGCTTGTGCTCACCGGGGGCACGAGTCAGATGACAGGGCTCGCTGATTTTGCGGCGGCGGAACTGGGAATACCGGTTCGCGTTGCCCGTCCGCAGGTGGTGTCCGGACTGCCGCCTGCCTTGTCGAGTTCTGCGTTTTCGACCGTTGTCGGCCTTCTGCTTGCGGAGACGCAGGCGCGCACGGGCCGGTGGATTTACCAGGGCCGTGATCCCCAATCGGAGAGCTATCTCAAGCGCGTGGGGTCTTGGCTCAGGGAAGGATTTTAGCCCGCTGCCGGCCTTGACCGGATCGGCGGTGTCGAAAAGCCGGGGAGCCGCATCGCGCGGACTGTCTCCCTCGCGTGGAACGGGGGTTAGATGAGCACCAAGAGCGACCTGCCGAGCATTTCGGAACTCAGGCCGAAGCTCACGGTGATCGGCATCGGCGGTGCGGGCTGCAACGCCGTCAACAATATGATCGCCTCGGGGCTGGCCGGTGTCGACTTCATCGTGGCCAACACGGACGCGCAGGCGCTCGTGGCGGCCGCCACCGATCTCAGAATTCAGCTCGGAGCAGCGCTCACCGAAGGGCTCGGTGCGGGCTCGCGCCCCGAGATCGGTGAAGCCGCGGCCGAAGAATCGGTCGAGGAGATCAAGACCCATATCAAGGGCTCGCACATGGTGTTCATCGCCGCCGGCATGGGTGGCGGTACGGGCACCGGCGCGGCGTCCGTGATCGCGCGCGTGGCGCGCGAGATGGGGATTCTGACCGTCGGCGTCGTGACGAAGCCGTTCCTGTTCGAGGGCGCGCGCCGGATGCGCGTGGCGGAAGCGGGCATCGAGGAGCTTCGCCCCTACGTCGACACGCTGATCGTCATTCCGAATCAGAACCTGTTCCGCATCGCGAGCGAGCGCACCACGTTCTCCGAGGCCTTTGTGATGGCCGATCAGGTGCTCTACTCGGGCGTTGCCTGCATCGTCGATCTCATTCTCAAGGAAGGTCTCATCAACCTCGACTTCGCCGACGTGCGCACCGTGATGACGGACATGGGCACGGCGATGATGGGCACGGGCGAGGCGGAAGGCCAGAACCGCGCCACCGTCGCCGCCGAGGAAGCCATCGCCAACCCGCTGCTCGACGACGTGTCGCTGCGCGGTGCCAGAGGGCTTTTGCTGTCGATCACCGGCGGCAAGGACCTCACGCTGTACGAAGTGGACGAGGCCGCGAGCCGCGTGCGCCAGGAGGTCGACCCCGAGGCCAACATCATCGTGGGCGCCACCTACGACGAAAGCCTCGGCGACCGCATTCGCGTCTCGATCGTCGCATCCGGCATGAACCGTACGGCGGAAGCCGATCGCCATCCGCCCGCACACGCCGAGGATTGGATGCGTGGCGGACGCGCGCCGACGGGCGCCGAGCTTCCCCCACCGCCTGCCGCCTCCGAGCATCCGCCGGCGGGCCCGCGGGACGATCGCGCGCACGCGCCGCAGGATATGCAGCGCCGCCTGACGGAAGCGCTCCAGTATTCGCAGGGGCCCGATGAGCCGAGGCCCGGCGTTCCGAACTCCGGCCGCGCCCCGAATCAGGGCCGCGCGGGCGAGACTTGGCAGGGCCCCGGCAACGTCACCATCCAGAGCGGTCCGCCTCAGCTTCAGAGCGCGTCGCCGCCGCCGTTGCCGCAGCAAGGTTATGTTTCTTCGGGTCACGGCCATCCTGGCGCTCACGGCCAGGGCGGATTCGTGCCGGAAGCCCCGTCGGAGATCCGCCGCCAGCAGCGCCGGATGCCGGATGTGGGCGATTTCCCGCCCGTTGCCCAGCGGGTTTACCGGGCGATGGAGGAATCGCGCGACCAGTCCGGAGGGCATGGCGGGGAGCCGCGCCGCCGGCTCGGCCTCTTCGAGCGACTCGCCGGAAAAGTCCGTGGTGCGCCTGATTCGGCCCCATCCCATCACGCCGAGCAGACGGGCTATCATCCGTCGGGCTACGCGGACGCCCATTCCCATGCGGATGGCGGTGCGACGAGTCGTGAACATCATTCAACGGACGAAAGTCGTCGCGACAGCCAAGACGCTGAACTTCCGGTATTTTTCAAGGAGCGTGGCCGCTGATACGGAGGTGTTTCCAGAACGGCCAGATCGTCCGTTCACGGCTGTCCTGGATCGTAACACACCGTAAGAAAGCGTGATTTGTGCCACAGGAGCACGGCGACTATCGTTTCACCATAACGACCGGTTCGCACGGAGGATCCGCCTCACCCATCTGCCCGATATACCTAATAAAGGCCTGCGAAATTCAGCAGGAAGGGCAGACGAAATATGGGGAACGGGGTGAGCGGAGAGCGAACTTAGGCCGGGGGTGACAGACCGTCGACACGACGGGACGTCGGCAACGAGGGACGGCGCAGAATGTCAAATCGATTCATTGGCGCACGACAGACGACGATTGCCCGTGAGATCGAAGTCCATGGCACGGGGGTGCACAGCGGAGCGCCGGTTTCGGTCATCCTGCACCCGGCAGCAGCCGACACCGGCCTTCGATTTATCGTCACGAAACGCGGTCGCATCACCGCCGAGATCCCCGCCAAAGTCTGTAACGTCAAGAATCTCACGCTCTGCACGGTCATCGGAAACGACGAAGGCGTCACCGTTTCCACCGTCGAGCATCTCCTCGCCGCGCTGCGGGGCCTCCACATCGACAACTGCGTCATCGAAATCGACAGCAAGGAAGTGCCGATCATGGACGGCAGCTCCAAGCCGTTCGTTGATGCGATTGACGAGGTCGGCGTCCGTGAGCTTGCCGCTCCCCGCCGTTTCCTCAAGGTATTGAAGACCGTACGGGTGGAAGAGGGCGAGTGCTGGGGCGAGCTTGCGCCGCATTCCTCCGGACTTCACCTCGACGTCGAGATCGATTTTCCTTCGCCCATCATCGGCCGTCAGCGCATGGCGCTTGAGATGAGCCCCGGCGTCTTCCGCAACGAAGTGTCCCATGCGCGCACCTTCGGCTTCATGAGCGATGTCGAGCGCCTCTGGAAAGCCGGCCTTGCGCTCGGCGCCAACCTGACCAACACCGTGGCCATTGGCGACGATCGCGTCATGAACCGCGAGGGACTGCGCGATCCGCAGGAGTTCGTCCGCCACAAGATGCTCGATGCCGTGGGCGACCTCGGTCTCGCCGGCCATCCGATCATCGGCGCCTACCGGTCGCTGCGTGGCGGTCACCGGCTGAATTCGCTGGTGCTTCAGAAGCTGCTCGAGGACAGCACCGCTTGGGCCATCGTGCAGGCGCCCCGCGTCCGCGAGCCCCGCACGCTTCCCTTCGAGCCGGCCGTTGTCGCCGTCGCCGGCGAGTAGCTCTCGCTCTTTTTCGCGAAGCGGATCTTCTCATCCACGGCGTCATGCCCACGCGTGAGCGTGGAGCTGAGGACATTCAATAGCTTGTTATCTAAGAGATTTTTTCCGCCCGTCGGCGGCGGGAAAGCCGTCCCAAGTCTCAGATCAACCACATTGTGGGGATAGCTTCGCCACCGAGAAGGTTCAGGCCGTTGTCGGCTTCAGGCCTGTTTTGAAGTGTGCTACATCGGTCTCATCAAAGACTTAGACAGCACGGGCAGATGCGCCCCGAAGCGCGCACGTCGCCGATCGGGGTTGGGGAGTAGGGCATTCGATGCTGAAGACGCCGAAATGGGTAGCGGCCGTCGTCTGGTGCGCGATGGCGGGCACCGGACTGGCCCTCGGCGGATGCGCGTCCTCGTCGGATGCCACCAGCATTCTGAACACCGACCCGCCCGAGAAGATGTATGCCGACGCCGACTCGCTGATGAATCGCGGGCGCTTCCAGGACGCGGCCAAGAAGTTCGAGGATCTCGATCGCTCGCACCCCTATTCGCCCGAGGCGCGCCGCGCGATGGTGCTGGCGGCCTATGCCTACTACAAGGCCGGCAAGGGCCCGGAGGCGATTGCGTCCGCCGAGCGCTACGTCGTGATGCATCCGGGCACGAAAGACGCCCCACTCGCCCATCACATCATCGCCTCGTCCTACTTTGACGAGATCAAGACGGCGAACCGCGACCAGTCCGCGACGCGCAAGGCGCTCGAGCAGTTGAAAATTCTGCAGTCGCGCTATCCTGACAGCACCTATTCGCGCCAGGCTGAGAACCGCATCCGCATCGCCGAGGATAGTCTCGCCGCCTCCGAGATGGAGGTCGGGCGCTACTACCAGGGTCAGAAAAACTTCGTGGCGGCCATCAACCGCTTCCGCACGGTCGTCTCCGACTACCAGACGACGGCGCACGTGGAAGAGGCGCTGATGCGGCTCACCGAATGCTACATGGCGCTCGGCGTGGTCAACGAGGCGCAGACGGCGGTCGCCGTGCTGGGGCACAACTTCCCGGAATCGAAGTGGTATCGCGACGCGCACGCGCTGCTGACGCAGAGCGGCTACACGCCGAACGCGGACAGCGAATCCTGGATGACCAAGGCCTGGCGCGCGGTGCCGAAGTTCGGCCTGGGCGGCCCCGGCTGACCGCCCGTTTCTGACGCATTTCCGACCTGATGAATTGCCGCGCCGGTTTGCTTTGGCATCATCCTCGATTATTGATGCTGCCAATCGAGTGGTGACGCGCGGCGGCAATGTCGAAGAACCAGAGAAAGTCTGAGCTCCCGCCGGTCGGTGAGTTGAGCGAGCGCGAGGCGGCTGCCGAGCTTGCGCGGCTCGCAGCGGAAATTGCGCACCACGACGGCCTCTATTACCAGTCCGACGCGCCAGAGATCTCCGATGCCGACTACGACGAGCTGCGCCGGCGGAACGACGCCATAGAGGCGCGCTTTCCAGCGCTCGTGCGCGCCGACAGCCCCTCGCTCCGCATCGGCGCGCCAGCGTCGGAAGCCTTCGCCAAGGTTCGCCATCGCGTGCCGATGCTGTCGCTCGGCAACGCCTTCGATGACGAGGAGGTTGCGGAGTTCGCAAGCCGCGTGCGGCGCTTTCTGTCGCTGAAGCCCGAGGATGCGCTCGCCTTCACCGCCGAGCCCAAAATCGACGGTCTCTCGACCTCCATCCGCTACGAGAACGGCAAGCTGGTCGAAGCCGCGACCCGTGGCGATGGCTCTGAAGGCGAGAACGTGACGGCGAACGTTCGCACCATCCGTGAGATTCCCCACGCTCTGAAGGGCGAGCGCGTACCAGCCATCGCGGAAATCCGCGGCGAGATCTACATGAGCCACGCCGATTTCGCGGCCCTCAACGCGACGCAGGCGGCCGCGGGCGGTAAGGTGTTCGCCAATCCGCGCAACGCGGCGGCGGGCTCGCTCCGTCAGCTCGATTCGACCATCACCGCCGCGCGTCCGCTGCGCTTCTTCGCCTATGCATGGGGCGAGATGTCGGAGATACCGGCGGATACGCAGAAGGCCATGGTCGAGACGTTCGCCCAATGGGGTTTGCCCGTGAACCCGCTGATGCAGCTCTGCGAGAGCGCGGAGGAGATGCTCGCCTTCTACGCCGACATCGCGGAACGGCGCGCCTCCCTCGGCTACGATATCGACGGCGTCGTCTACAAGGTGAACCGCCTCGATCTCCAGGCGCGCCTGGGCTTCGTCTCCCGCTCGCCGCGCTGGGCCATCGCGCATAAGTTTCCCGCGCAGCAGGCCGTGACGCAATTGCGCGACATCGAGATCCAGGTCGGCCGTACGGGCGCGCTCACGCCTGTCGCGAAGCTCGAGCCCGTGACGGTCGGCGGCGTCGTCGTGTCGAACGCGACGCTGCACAACGAGGACGAGATCGCGAGGAAGGACATCCGCATCGGCGATACCGTCGTCGTTCAGCGTGCGGGCGACGTCATTCCGCAGGTCGTCCGCGTGATGGTCGAGAAGCGTCCTGCCGGGGCTGAGCCCTTCCTATTTCCGAAAACCTGCCCGATCTGCGGCAGTCACGCCGTGCGGGAGGCCGACGAAAGCTCCGGCGCGGGCGGGGTCGTGCGCCGGTGTACGGGCGGGCTGATCTGCCCCGCGCAGGCGAAGGAGCGCCTCAAGCACTTCGTCTCCCGCCTCGCGTTCGATATCGAAGGTCTCGGCGAGGAGAAGATCGCGCTCTTCTTCGACGAGGGCTTGATCCGCCGCCCGGCGGACATCTTCACGCTCGAAGCCCGTGACAGGGACAGCGAGAGCCCGCTCGCAAAGCGCAAGGGCTTCGGCGAGAAGTCCGTCGAAAAGCTGTTCCGCGCGATCGATGCGCGCCGCGAGATGCCGCTCGACCGCGTGATCTTCGCGCTCGGCATCCGCTACGTCGGCGAGACCACGGCCAAGGATCTGGCCCGCGCCTATCGGACGTGGGATGCGTTCCGCGACGCGGTGGAGGCGGCCGTCGCGGGCGGCAAGGAGAGCGAGGCCTACGCCGATATCGACGCCATCGAAGGCATCGGCGAAACCGTGGTCGATGCGCTCGTGGATTTCTTTTCCGAGCCGCACAACATCGAGGCTGTCGACGATCTTCTCGCCCACGTCGGCGTGACGCCGTTCGTCCGACAGGCGGCGGTAGATTCGCCCGTGACCGGCAAGACCGTGGTCTTCACCGGCAAGCTCGAACGCATGGGCCGAAGCGAGGCCAAGGCCCAGGCCGAGCGGCTCGGCGCGAAAGTGTCGGGCTCGGTGTCCGCCAAGACCGATTACCTGGTGGCCGGAGCCGACGCCGGATCGAAGCTCAAGAACGCGCAAGCGCTCGGCGTGACGGTGCTGACCGAGGACGAGTGGTTGGCGCTCGTCGGCGCGTAACCACACGCGCGGAGAAAGGGCGGAAAGGACGTCGGTCTTCTCCGCCCCGATGTCGAGCCGTCGTTTCACGTTTCAGGCGTGTGCGGTTCAGCGCTTCCGCTCGGGGGTGTCCACGTAGCGATGCCAGCCCGCATCACGGCTCGCGCGCGAAGTCTCGGCCCGCTCGATGGTCCGGTTCCGGCGAAGGCGCGCAATGGCCTTGGGCGCGTAATAGGCGGCCACATCGAGCGCCCGCTCGCGCTCGTCCACATATCGTGCGCGCCTTGGCGACACGTTGGCCGTCGGCTTGGCGCGAGAGAGGGCCTGACGTTTGGATAGGGCGTCGGGTTTTGCCGCTGCCGACCGGGCGTTCGCCGTCTTGAGTGTCTTGGCTTTGGCCTGTTTGCGGGTGCGCTTGAGTGCAGCCGGCTTGGTCTTTCCCTGATCCGAGGCCACGACGGTCGCGGTCTTCTGTCCGGTCGCTTTGACGGGCTTTGTATCGGCCGTCCGCACGGGAGCCGGCACCGTCTCCGCGGTCGACTTGGCAGGCGCACTGCGTTCGTGCGTCGCGGCCGTGGCTTGCGAAACGGCTGCTGCGCCTGTGATCAGGCTCACGATCAAAAGAGAAGCTTTCGAAGGCATGTCCGCCCCTTTCCTTGGTCTCGGGTGACGCACGCGTGCCGTCCGGCAAGAAGATGCGGACAGCGTCACGGGTTGAGCGGCAGAAGGCGACGGGTGGTCGCCTCGCTGGCCGATATCCCGAAGGTGACGGCGAATGAGCAAGGGCGCTGTTCCCGCGGGAACAGGATGGCGGGCGGCACGGATCATCCAGCGCGCCGCACCCGAGCGCCGGGGATCAGGGCGTTATTTGTACCAGGCGCTGTAGGGCCAGGGCACGTCGCGCAGATTGACGACGTAGGTCGGCGGAGGTTGCGGTTCGGCGCGAGCTGCAGCGGTCCGGCGGAAGGAATTGCGCCGTGCGGCCCGCTTCGTGGCAACGGGTGCGCGCGTCATGCTTTTCGCCTTGTCCGGGGCGTCAGCTTCGGGTGTAGCCGGGCCCGTTGCGGAGGTCTCGATGTGCTGGGAGCCGGCAGGCGGCGGCGTCGGCGTCGGCGTCGCGTTGTGCGCGACGGCGTCGACGGCCGAGGACGCAGCGGGCGGGAGGACGGCCTTGGCCCGGGGTCCGACCGCGCGAGCCATCTTCGTTGCCAAAGCCTCGGCCGCGGCGGTCTGGACGGCGAGTTTCTCCTCGCTGATCCGTTTGGCTTCGTTCGCGGCGTCGAGAGCCATCTGTTGGCGTTCCAGTTCTGCCTTGAGCGTCACGGCCTCGGCTTCGGCCTTGAGGCGCGCATTCCGCGTCGCGGCCAGGTCCTCTTGAAGGCGTTTCGCTGCGAGCCCGGCTTGCTCCGCTTGGGCTTCGTCGCTTTGCCGTTGCGCGCTGGCGGCCTTCGACGCCGCGCGCTCGCGGTCGAGCTCGGCCTTGAGGGCGGCGATCTCGGCCTCGGCATCGAGGCGCGCCTTGTTCGCTGCGCCCAGCGTCTGCCTGGCTTCGGTCGTTTCGGCTTCGGCTCTCTGGGCGCGCGCCTGCTCGGCTTGCAGAGCCGCGCCGGTGTCGGCGCTGGGTTCGGCGCGCGTAGTTTCGAGCCGTTGGCTGAGCTCGGCGACTTTTGCGTCCGCCGCGCGCTTCTCGGCCCTCACTTTGGCGAGCTCCGCGTAGGCGGCTTCCGCCTCGGCCGCTTGTTCCTGGGCGAAGCGCTGCGCAAGGTCGGCCTTGATCACGTCGGAAAAGAGCCACGCGCCCGCGCCTGTGGCGAGCAGCAGCACGGCCGCCGCCAAGGCGCCACGGACCCGTGGCGCGGCAGACGGCATCGCAGGAGAAAGCTCCTCCGGCTCGGCTTCCGCGACGGCCACCGGCGCAAGGCCCTTCGCGGGATTGTAGGTTCCGAAGTTCCAGATGTGGCCTTGCGGATCGCGGCAGGAATAGCCCCGCCGGCCGAGCCCGTCGCTCGTGATCTCGAGCACGATCTCCGCGCCCGCGTCCACGGCGCGCGCATAATGCGCATCCGCGTCGTCGACGACGACGTAGCAGCTCTGGGTCTCGACATCGCCGACCTCGTCCGGCTGGCGCATGAGCTTGTCGAGATCGGTATCGCGCACGGCGCCCA
>DAOMQQ010000100.1:0-9111 GCA_035445405.1 Hyphomicrobium sp. | reverse complement strand
GCCGCCAACACCGACGCGGACGTAATAAACCGCATTCGCATTTGGACGTTCTCCCTAATGCATTTCAAATGCTTTTTCCCTTCAAGGGTGCATTTCGGGAATTCCCCTTCTGCCCCTCGACATCAGGTCTCCAGGAGCCGATCCAGCACCGAAAGACCTCGCTCACCGTACGCATCGGCGTAACGCCCCGCAAGTGGCGAGTGCGTGTTTTTTGTTTTTGGATTTTTATCCCAGATTAAATGAATGCATAAAAGCATGTTTCGCCCGGGTGCAAATGCGTCGCTGCTGATTTTGTCCGGGTTAAAATGTATCGCCCCCGGGTCGCAGGTTGCCGAAGTGCCGGAGTAAACGCGTTGCCAGAAAGGGAAAAATGCGCATGTATCTTGTGTGTGGGACGGGACGCCCCTGCCGCGGGGCGCTCGACGCAGCGAAGTGTGTCGGTGACAGACGTGCGCATCGAATTGCGCGAGAAAATAAAATGGATCGGGGCGGAAAATGGGAATGATGGCGACGGCATCGAAAGCGATCGAAAGCCAGTACGCGGCGAGCAGCGCGGCGAAAAACTTGATCTATACGCAATCCTTTTTCGTAAATTTCGAATTTCCCATCTGTTTCACCCGTGACGTGTTTCATCCCGAAAACAACGCCCTGCGAGATGTCGTTGCGCGCGCGCGACACGCTATCCGGCCCCGGATCGCATTTTTTCTGGATAGCGGCGTCGAAGACGAGATGCCAGATCTTCGAGACCGCATCGCGGCTTACGTGGACGCGCATGCCAACACGTTCCGGATTGTCGGCCCTGTGGAGATCGTGCGGGGAGGCGAGGACTGCAAGAACGATCCTGCGCTGGTCCAGCGCCTCCAACGGCGCCTGGTCGATATGGGGCTGGACAGGCACTCCTACGTTGTCGGCGTGGGCGGGGGCGCAATTCTGGATCTCGTGGGATATGTGGCTGCCACGACGCACCGGGGCATTCGTCATATCCGCATTCCGACGACCGTTTTGGCGCAAAACGATTCCGGCGTCGGCGTGAAAAACGGCGTCAATGCCTTCGGAATGAAGAATATGCTCGGCACGTTTGAACCGCCGGATGCGGTCATAAACGATGCGGCCTTCATCGATATTCTTCCTGATCGCGACAAGCGCGCAGGCATGGCCGAGGCGGTCAAGGTTGCTCTCATCCGGGACCGCGCTTTTTTCGAGTGGCTCGAAGAGCAGGCTGGTGCGCTTGCGCGCTTTGCCTCCGAACCGCTCGAAAAGCTGATCCGTCATTGCGCGCTTCTCCATATGCGCCAGATCGCCCACGGCGGCGATCCCTTCGAGCGCGGCAGCGCGCGCCCGCTCGACTTCGGCCACTGGGCCGCGCACAAGCTCGAGGTGTTGTCCAACTATGAGCTGCGCCACGGCGAGGCGGTCGCCATCGGAATTGCACTCGATACGCGCTATTCCGTGCTCGCCGGGCTCCTTCCCGCAGGCGATGATCTGCGCGTCGCGCGTCTGTTGACGCAACTCGGCTTCTCGCTTTGGCATCCGGCCTGCGACCAGCGCGACGGTGGAGGGAGCTTGCGGCTGCTCAAAGGTCTCGAAGAGTTCCGGGAGCACTTGGGCGGCGAATTGACGATCACTCTGCTGTCCGGGCTCGGTGTAGGCGTGGAGGTTCGTTCGATGCGCGAAGACCTCATCGCCCAAGCGATCGATTGGCTTAGGCCGTCCTCGGCGGCATGAAAGCTTCGGGCATCGTCGTCGAACGCTCGACGGGGTGGCCTGGCTGCTGCTTCGGCGCCATTTTACACAGGCCCGCAAGTCGCATACCGTCCTCAAAAGTTGGAGGAAATCCTTCATATCGGGAGGCGCGAGATGACCACCAGCAACGCTCCGGTCTCGAGCAAGCCGGGCGATGTGTCGTTCAACAGTTGGCTTGCTCAATCGTCGATTTTGATCGTCGACGACGAGCCTGGGATGCGGAACTTTCTGACGCGGACCCTGGTGTCGCGATGCAAGCACGTGGCGGAAGCTGCGGACGTTTCAACCGCTGCGCGGCTGCTGGAAGAGGAGCACTACGACCTCGTTCTGCTCGACAACATCATGCCCGGCAAGAAGGGCGTGGATTGGCTGCTGGAGCTGCGGGATTCGGGGTTCTTCGGCGAGGTTATTCTCATCACCGCGTTCGCTGACCTGGACACTGCGATCCAGGCCCTGCGGGCGGGGGCTTCGGATTTTCTCCTCAAGCCGTTCCGCTCCAACCAGATCCTGAACGCGATCGCTCGCTGTCTGGACCGATCTCAGCTCCGGCGCGAGAACTTCGTGTTGCGACGGGAGCTCCAGAAGCTGCCGTCGAGCGAGCGGAATGCAGGCCGGCTCGTCGGCGAGTCCGAAGCCATGAGACACGTTCGCGAGATGGTGGGCCGCCTGGCTCCGCTTCCGACGACGGTCCTCATCACGGGCGAATCCGGCACGGGAAAGGAAGTGACGGCACGCGCGCTTCATATGCAGTCACCGCGAGCCGGAAAGCCGTTCGTGCCGGTCAATTGCGCCGCCATCCCGCCTGACATCATCGAAAGCGAATTGTTCGGACATTTGAAGGGTGCGTTCTCCGGCGCCGCCTCGTCGCGCGAAGGGCTCTTTTTCTATGCGCAGGATGGCACGCTGTTTCTCGACGAGATCGGCGAACTGCCGCCGGCGCTGCAGTCCAAGCTCTTGCGGGTGATCGAGGACAAACGCGTCCGCCCGGTTGGGGCGGAGCGAGAGATGCCGGTCGACGTTCGCCTGATTGCTGCGACGAACGCCGACCTCGAGGATGCCGTGGCCAACGGCCGTATGCGCCACGACCTCTTTTATCGGCTCAACGTCATGAACATCCGTTTGCCGCCTCTGCGCGAGCGTCCGGAAGATATCGCACCTCTCGTGGGGCTGTTCATGGAGCAGCTGTCGCACCAACTCGCCGTTGAACCCATCGAGGTGGAGGACGATGTCCTCGCCGTTCTCGAGCAATATTCCTGGCCGGGAAATGCCCGGGAGGTGCGCAACGTCGTCGAGCGGTCGCTCATTCTCGGCAATTTTCCGACCGACATCATCACGCGGGGGAGCGAGCCCGTACCCGCACGCTCGGAGGCTCTCAAGGAATTAGAGAAGAGCCATATGCTGGGCGTGCTCGCAGCAGTTGGAGGAAATCGCGCCGAAGCCGCCCGCCGGCTCGGGATATCCCGCAAGACCCTCGACCGCAAATGCGCGGCCTGGAATGTTTGATCGAACAAAATCCGATACCGCAAGGGGATCCTCACCCGTCAAGCCGCGCCGCTCCGTGCGAGTTCGCCTGCTGGTGCTTGCGCTCCTGCCGACACTCCTGATCCTGCCGGCCTTCAATATGCTTGTCGCTATCTGGTGGAGCAGCCAGTTCGACCGGATTTTGATCTCGAAGGTTCACGGCGACCTCACGATCGCGCGCCAGTTCCTGCAGAAGCTCATGGACGTCGGTGACGAGAAGCTGCACGCGCTCGGGGACTCGGCGCTCTTCGAGCGCGCCGCGAAGGGTGGATCGAGGCATGATATCGAGGCTCTTCTGAGCGACCGCCGCAAGCATCTCGGCCTCGATTACCTTTACGTCGCAGACAAGAGCGGGGCCATCATTGCGGCCTCGCCTCCTCAGAGAGCGGATGCGACATTGCGTCGATGGCCCATCGTGGAAACGGCCTTTCAGGGTCAGGCCTCGACATCGCTCGACGTTCTCGAAGCAGCCGAGCTTCAGCAGCTCTCTCATGACATGCACACGCGGGCGCGGATCGATCTGGTGCCGACGACAGGTGCGGCCGCGACGGATCAAACGGTGGAAACGCGCGGCATGGTTATTCAGTCCGGGGTGCCGATCCGCATTGCGGACAACAAGACGGGTGTTCTGGTCGGTGGCACGCTTCTGAACCAGAACTTGGCGTTTATCGATACGATCAACGATCTCATCTACCGGGCAGCGGGCCTTCCGGACGGGAGCCAGGGAACGGCGACGCTCTTTCTGGGGGACGTGCGAATCAGCACCAACGTGCGTCTCTTCGAAGGAACGCGCGCGCTCGGAACGCGGGTCTCGCAGTCTGTCCGCGATGCTGTTCTTGGCCGCGGAGACGTGTGGCTCGACAGCGCTTTTGTCGTCAACGACTGGTACATCTCAGCGTACGAACCCCTTGTCGACAGTTATGGCCAGCGGGTGGGAATGCTTTATGTGGGCTTTCTCGAAAGCCCCTTCAAAGCAGCAAAATATACGACTTTGATCGCGATGGTGGGTGTGCTCCTGCTCACCATGCTGCTGACCGTCCCGATCTTCTTCCGATGGGCACGAGCGATTTTCCGTCCCTTGGAGCATATGGACAAAACGATCTTTCGCGTCGAGAGCGGTGATTTCGAAGCGCGCACCGGTGTTGCAGCTCAGGATGACGAGATAGGCCGTCTGGCGTATCATCTCGACTCCCTGCTCGACCTGCTCGAGATCCGCGATCAGCAGCTCCGAGGGTGGACGAAAGAGCTCGACAGGCGCGTCAAGGAGCGGACGAGCCAGCTGGAAGCGGCGAACAAAAAACTCGAGGCGGCCCACCAGCAGCTAGTCATGTCGGAGAAGCTGGCAGCCATCGGCGAGATCACGGCCGGCGTTGCTCACGAGATCAACAATCCCGTGGCTGTCATTCAAGGGAACATGGACGTCGTCCGTGACATCCTCGGAGAGACCATCGATCCAGTCCGGACCGAGTTCAAGCTGATCGATCAGCAGGTCCACCGCATCACACTGATCGTCAACAAGCTATTGCAGTTCGCGCGTCCTTCCGAGTTCGCCGGGTATGACGGCAACGTCCGGCCTTCCGAGGTCATCACGGACTGTCTGGTTCTCATCCAGCATCTCTTGAATCGCGCGGAGATCACGGTAACCCGCTCGAAACTTGCGACACGTGTGGTGGCGATGAATCAGATCGAGCTCCAGCAGGTCATACTCAACCTGCTGGTCAACGCCATTCACGCGATGCCCAATGGCGGAACGCTCAGTCTGCAAAGCGGCGATGTCGATATGGACGATGTGCCCGGTGTGGCGATTACCGTATCCGATACCGGCATCGGCATTCCGGCGGAGGATTTCAAGAGAATATTCGACGCCTTCTACACGACAAAGCCGCGGGCCGGAACGGGACTCGGCTTGTCCATCAGCTATGCGCTCGTCGCGCGCCATGGCGGGCAAATGTCCGTCGAGAGTGTCGTCGGCCAGGGCTCGAAGTTCACGGTCTGGCTTCCTGCGGATATGAGATCGTCGGGCGGCAGCTAGCCGCTCGTGCCGGCACGTGGGTAGACAAACTGTCCAGGCGGACATCCGGTCGACGGACAAATTGTCCATGTGCGTTGGGGCGGCAATCTGCAAACTCCTTATAATCATTGCGTTTTTCATCCTGGCATCGCTCTTGCTAAACCTCCCTTCAAAAAGGGCGCGACTGCGAACGCGCTCATAAGAACGATCGTTGGGAGGGCTCTTTTATGAAGTCGATCGCTGACACGTCTGTGTGCCTCGAGCGGAGAGCGTCTCGGCCCAAGAGTGGATTTGAAATTCCCTCCGGGAGGCCGTCTGTTTCGCAAACGCAATCGCGGCGTGCTGACAATGAGGGTGACGCGTTTGCATTCGTCGACGCGGAGCGCAATACGCCGTTTCTGTCGAAGCCCTGCAGCGCATTCTGCGGCGAACACCTCTTGTCGTCCGGGCCGCTCATCGAGGTTGCGCTTGCGGCGCATCATGCGAGCGGAACGGAGGATGCAAAGCCTGTCGCGATCTTCGACGATACGACCGGCGATCCCATCGACCTCGACCTGCGGGCTCCCAAAGCGGCGATCATCGCTCAGCTTTACGAGCAATCGATCGCGACGCCGGCACCCGATGCCAAGAGAGGCAAGCCGCAGGTCTGCGATAAAGCCGACGGTGGCCCGCCGTCACGTCGCCGCGGGCGCCCGAAGCTCGGTGTCGTATCCCGCGAGATCACCCTGCTGCCCCGGCACTGGGAATGGCTGGCGAGCCAACCCGGAGGGGCGTCCCTCATGCTGCGACGCCTGGTCGACGCAGCCTGTCAGGTATCCGGTGAAACGCGTCCTGCAGGTATGGTTCGCGAACGCGTTTATCGCTTCATAAGCACCGTTGGCACGAACCGCTCCAACTTCAACGAAACGGTGAGCGCGCTGCTTTCGGGGAATCTCGAACGCTTTACTTATGAGTTGTCCTTCTGGCCGGCCGATGTCTCGTCCTACGCATTGAGACTTGCCTTTGGCTCGGAGCCAAAGGCAATAAATGGCGCGATCAAACCCGATTAGGGCTCTCTCCGTGGTCAATGAAATGTGTGGAGCAGACACGCGCGGCTTCGAAAGCCGTGTGGTGCCGGACAAATATTTTGCCGCCGAGACGGGCTCTTTGCGCTGTCTCACTGAGCGCGCGTGTCTCGCGCCGAGGAAGGCGACCTCAAGCCCTCCTGAACGTGACGTTCGGAACCGGGAGCCTCGATGCAATTAGACCTCCCTGGCAACCCTCATTTCTCCTACTGCACGAACATTCACGCTGGCGAGACGTGGGTCGAGATCGAAGCTGCGCTGGCGAGCTATCTCCCGGCGATCAAGCGGCAGGTCGCCCCTGCGGTCGCGATGGGCATAGGTCTGCGTCTGTCCGCCGTCGCTGCTCGAGGCTTGGCCGTTCCACACGTCTTCGAGCGCTTCAAGAGGTTTCTCCATGAGGGTGGCTTCTACGTCTTTACGATCAACGCTTTTCCTTATGGGAGCTTCCATGGCACGCGCGTGAAAGAGCGCGTGTACGAGCCCGACTGGCGGACGTTGGAACGTCTTCGCTTCACCGCCGAGGCCGCCGATGTGCTGGCGCGGCTTCTTCCCGAAGGCGGCATCGGCAGCGTCAGTACGGTTCCGGGTGGTTTCCGAGAGAGCATCGCGACGCCCAACGACGTCGTGTCCGTCGCTGAAGGTCTGGTCCGAGCGGTTGCTCATCTTCACAATCTTCGAGAAACGTCGGGACGGACGATCGTGTTGGCCATCGAGCCCGAGCCTGCGTGCTTTCTCGAGACCACGAACGAGGCGGTCCGATTTCTCGAGGACAAGCTCTTCTCTGCATCATCGCGCGCAGTGCTATCCGGTCTCACCGGCATGTCGTCCGACCGGTCGGAGGAGGCGCTGCGCCGCCACCTGGGCCTGTGTTTCGACGTCTGTCACTCCGCCGTCGCGTTCGAGGAAACGGCGGCCACTCTCGATGACGTCTGTGCCGCGGGGATCTCGGTCGCCAAGCTTCAATTCAGCTCGGCTCTGAGCGCGACCGGAAGAATGTCCGATCTTCGACACCTGTTCCAGACGTTCGACGATGGGATCTACCTGCATCAGGCGGTCGAAAGACGGAATGGCGTGCTGACCCGGTACACCGATCTGCCGGAGGCGTTCGCCGCTGCGGAGCGACACGGGGAAAGCAGCGAATGGCGCGTGCACTGCCACGTGCCGGTCTTTCTGGATCGTTTCGATGGTCTCGGATCGACGCAAGCCAATCTCCGCGAGGCGTTGGCGCTCTGCCGGAGACGGGAGGTTGCGCCGCATCTCGAGGTCGAAACCTACACGTGGAGCGTTCTGCCGCCTGGCATCCGGAACAGCGATCTCGCCGGCGACATCGTGCGCGAGCTGCAATGGGTCCAATCGGAGTTGCGGCTTGCTCGCGTCTCCAATGGAGCTCGGCGATGACGACATCGGAACACGTCGCAACGCTTCAAATCTCGAAGTCGAGGGCGCTATTACAGGAATGGCTCAGTCCGCGGCTTGGGTCTGCTGCGGCGGCGTGGCTGGAGGCGCAGTCTGCGGCCATCGCATCGGGCGAGAAGCCGGCGCAGCTGGCCATCGCCGTCGGTCTCGCGCCGCGCAAGGTCGGCAAGGCCGATCTCGACCTCACGGCGGAAGAGGCCGCGGCCGGACGCACCGTCCGCGAAGGGCTCGACGCCACCGGCTGGAGCGTCGACCAGGCGGCGCGCAGTCTGCTCGTGCTTGCCAGCCATCGCGGCGACGACGAGCACTTCGTCGCCGGCCTCGACCGTATTCTCGCCGCGGCCGAAATCGGCGAGCAGATCGCGCTTCTGCGCGGGCTTCCGCTCTATCCGGCCCCCGAACGCCTCGTGCATCGCGCGGCGGAGGGCGTGCGCTCTGCGATGCAGCCCATCTTCGAAGCGGTCGCGCATCGCAACCCCTATCCGCGCGAGCAGTTCAGCGAGGCTCAATGGAACCAGATGGTGGTCAAGGCCCTGTTCATCGAGAGCCGCCTCTGGCCGATCCAGGGCCTCGACGCGCGCCGCAATCCCGATCTCGCGCGGATGCTGATCGACTATGCCGCCGAGCGCCGCGCCGCCGGCCGCGCGATCTCGCCCGAGCTGTGGCGCTGCGTGGCACCCTTCGCGGGTGAAGCGGAGGTCGCAACGCTCGCAGACCGGCTTCGCAGCGGAACCGATGCCGAGCGCACGGGCGCCGCGCTCGCGCTCAAGGATTGCCCCTTGCCGTCGGCCCGCGCCGCGCTCGCCACCGTCCCCGATCTCGCAGCCGCCGTCGAGGCCGGCCGCGTGTCCTGGGATCAGATTGCCTGACGCCACCAACCCCTTCGGAGCCGACGATGTTCATCGACCCGCACGCGCACATGATCTCCCGCACCACCGACGACTACGAGGCGATGGCGAAAGCCGGCGTGGTTGCCGTCATCGAGCCTGCGTTCTGGATCGGGCAGGCGCGCACCAACGTGGGAAGCTACAAGGACTACCTCTCCCACATCCTCGGCTTCGAGCGCTTTCGCGCCGGCCAGTTCGGCGTGCGCCACTATTGCTGCATCGGCCTCAACTCGAAGGAAGCCAACAACGAGGAGCTTGCCGAGGCGGTGATGGAGATCCTGCCGGGCTTTGCGACGAAGGAGGGCGTCGTGGCCATCGGCGAGATCGGCTACGACGAGCAGACGGCGCTCGAAGACAAATACTTCCGCCTGCAGCTCGACCTTGCGCGCGAGCTCGACCTGCCGGTGATGATCCACACGCCCCATCGCGACAAGAAGCGCGGCGCGTCGCGCTCGATGGACGTGATCCT
>DAOMQQ010000099.1:0-9386 GCA_035445405.1 Hyphomicrobium sp. | reverse complement strand
CCCTTTCCGGCCGGCACCGATTGCTTGGCACTGTTCATGTCCACTGTCCTTCGTAGGCCGCAATCCGAACGGGGTGCACCTTCACGCCTGTCGGGCACTCAAGCGGAATATAAGGGCAATCCGGCCTTCGCGTCAGGCCGGTGCCGCGTTTCTTGGCAAGGGCCTATCGGCCGAGCCGGGCCCCGTCAATCCTTTAGCGCCTTGTCCCGCCCCACACTTCAGCCACGGCGCCGCGTTGCGAAAGGCTGCCGCGGGAGGCACATTCAGGGACCATCTCAGAGGACCTGCCATGACCGATACGCCCGCCACGCCGCCCGATCTCAAGCTCGAGATCGAGGGGCCCGTCGCCTGGATCATCGCCGACAATCCTGGCCGGATGAATGCGTTCACCGCAGACATGTGGGCCAAGTTGCCGCAACACATCCAAACCGCCGAGGCGGACCCGGCCGTACGCGTCATCATTCTGCGCGGAGCGGGAACGCGCGCGTTCTCGGCAGGGGCCGACATCTCGGAATTCGAGAACGCCCGCACGGGGGCCGCCGCGGCCGATTACGACCGCCTCAACCACGAGGCGTTCTCGGCCCTGCTTGGCGCGAGCAAGCCGGTGATCGCGATGATCCATGGCTTCTGCCTTGGCGGCGGGCTCGGCATCGCGGCCTGCGCAGACTTGAGGCTCGCCGACCATCGCGCGCAGTTCGCGATCCCGGCCGCGAAGCTCGGCCTCGGCTACAACGCCCGATGGGTCCAGCCGCTGCTCGCGCTTGCGGCCCCGACCTTCGTCAAGGAGATGCTGTTCACCGGGCGGCGGATCACCGGCGAGGAGGCGCTCAGGATCGGCATCGTCAACACGCTCACCGATGCGGACACGCTCGAGATCGCGGTCCGCACGCTCGCATCCGAGATCGCGGGCAATGCGCCGCTGACGGTCCGCGCCGCCAAGCTCGCCATCGACGAACTGACCCGCCATCCGGAGCAGCCCGACATCGCGAAACTCGATGCCGCCGTCCTCGCGTGTTTCGAAAGCGCGGACTACGCGGAGGGGCGCCGGGCGTTCCTCGAAAAGCGCAAGCCGGCATTCGAGGGCCGCTGACGCATTCGGAGCGCTTCGCTTCCCATCGCAGGCGGCGGCGCACAACTTCGCAAAATCATTCCAGATTCTGCCGCCGCTCCCGATATCAATGCTGCGTCGCGGGATCATTTTTGCTTGGCAGGGAACGATCTTGCTCCGTACACTTTATGCCTCGGCGGGGTCCCTGCCTCGCCGGGGCCGCCCGAGTCCCAGGCGGACACACTCTGCAAACGGTGTGCAGGGCCGTTTCGACCGACGTGCCCCCACATCGTACCTGCGTGTTTGACGAGCAGTCCCCCAACGCCGAAGCATCGGCAGGAGGTAGCGCATGGAACTCTCGATCCGACTGACAGTGCTCGCCGCACTCACGTCCTTCGGTTTCCTCGCTGCAATCGTGGTCGGGCTGGTCTGAGCACTCCCTGTCTCTCAGACGAGGCCGATCAGGAAACGGTTCAGCTCATTCCCGCATGTCGCTCATGCGGGGCACGCAAAAGGAAAGGCGCGAGACCTAGTGGGGCTCGCGCCTTTTTCATGTCCTTGCGGCGGCTGCGCTATCTTTTCAGATGATAGCCGAGGATGGCGAAGGCCAGCACGGCGTACTCCGCGCGGACACGGCCCCAGGGGATTTCCTGCAGCAGCGGGATCCCCGGACCCCATGTCCACAGCACGGCCGCGATCAAGGCAAAACCCAGCGCCCAGCTCAGCGTGGCGCTCGACGGCGAGCCGACATCTTTCAGAATGACGGCGGCGATGATCCCGATCAGGAAGATCACGACGGCGGCCACCACCGCAAAGATGAACAAGCGGAATTCGCCGAACTTGATGTAGTTCATGAGAGCCGTCGTACCGAACCAGCCGACGGCGATCTGCAGCAGCAGAAGAATGAGACGTCCGAGCATCGTGAGATCTCCCCCAGTTTCGAAAGCCGGCCTACCCCCGCCTGCCGACATCGCGCGCACCCCAGGCGTCGACGGAAAGCCCGGGGCCTAAAATTGCGTCACGCACGAGAATCGCGGTTTCCGCCTGCGGACGCATTGCAGCATGGCGGTCCGATGCTCGAAAATCAAGAATTTGCCGGGCGGCGCGTCACGCCACGTTCTTGGCTTCGGCCACAGCGTCGTAATTGAGGACAGGCGCGAGCCAGCGCTCGGTTTCCGAGACACTCATGCCCTTGCGGCGCGCATAGTCCTCGACCTGGTCGCGCTCGACCTTGCCGACGCCGAAATAGTGGCTCTCGGGGTGTGCGAAGTAGATCCCCGACACCGACGAGCCGGGCCACATGGCGAAACTCTCGGTGATCTCGATGCCGGTTTCCTCCTTCACGCGCATCAGGTCCCAGAGCGTTGCCTTCTCGGTGTGGTCGGGCTGTGCGGGATATCCGGGCGCGGGGCGAATGCCGCGATACTTCTCGAGGATCATGTCGTCGTTCGAGAGCTTCTCGTCCTTGGCATAGCCCCACAGCTCGCGGCGGACGCGGGCGTGCATCGCCTCCGCGAACGCTTCCGCGAGGCGGTCGGCCAGCGCCTTGGCGATGATGCGGCTGTAGTCGTCGGTCGCCTTGATGTGCGCCTGGATCGCTTCGTCCTCGCCGTGGCCCGCGGTGACGGCGAAGCCGCCGACGTAATCGACAAGGCCGCTCTCCTTCGGCGCGACGAAATCCGAAAGCGCAGTGTGCGCGCGATTTCGGGAGGGGTCGCGCGCGATCTGCTGGCGCAGGGTGTGCAGCGTGGCGCGCCGTTCCTTGCGCGTTTCGTCGGTATAAAGCTCGATGTCGTCGCCCACGCTGTTCGCCGGCCAGAAGCCGACGACGGCGTTTGCCGTGAACCACTTCTCGGCAACGATCCGGTCGAGCAGCTCGCGGGCATCGGCGAAGAGCTTGCGCGCCTCCGTGCCGACCTTGTTGTCGTCCAGGATGGCCGGATAGCGGCCCGCCAGCTCCCACGTCTGGAAGAAGGGCGTCCAGTCGATGTAGGGGACGAGGCTTGCCAGATCATAGTTCTTGAAGGTGCGCGTGCCGAGGAAGCTCGGCTTCGGCGGCGTATACGCCGACCAGTCGATGTCGAACTTGTTGGCCCGTGCCGCACTGATGGGAATGCGCTGCTTCCTCGCCTCGTTGGCGAGATGCTTTTCGCGGACCTGGACGTACTCGGTCTTGATGTTCTCGATGTAGGGCTTGCTCTCGGTCTCCGAAAGCAGGTTCGAGACCACGCCGACGGCGCGGCTCGCGTCCAGCACGTAGATGGCCTGACCCCGGTTGTAGTTGGGGCTGATCTTGACGGCGGTGTGCACGCGGCTGGTCGTTGCGCCGCCGATCAGCAGCGGCACCTCGAAGCCCTCGCGCTCCATCTCGGCCGCGACGAAGCACATCTCGTCGAGCGACGGCGTGATCAGGCCCGAAAGGCCGATGATGTCCGCCTTCTCCTTCTTCGCCGCCTCCAGGATCTTGGCAGCCGGCACCATGACGCCGAGGTCGATCACCTCGTAGTTGTTGCACTGGAGCACGACGCCCACGATGTTCTTGCCGATGTCGTGCACATCGCCCTTCACGGTCGCCATCACGACCTTGCCCGCAGCCGGCATCTGGTCCACGCCCGAGAGGCGCTTCTCCTCTTCGAGGAAAGGTTGCAGATAGGCGACCGCCTGCTTCATGACGCGCGCGCTCTTCACGACCTGCGGCAGGAACATCTTGCCCGCGCCGAACAGGTCGCCCACGACGTTCATGCCGGCCATCAGCGGGCCTTCGATCACGTGCAGCGGCTTCTCCGCCTGCTGGCGGGCCTCTTCGGTGTCTCCCTCGATGAAGTCCGTGATGCCATGCACCAGCGAGTGCGTCAGGCGCTCCTGCACGGTGCCTTCGCGCCAGGAGAGATCCTTCTCCTTCGCCTTGGCGCCGCTGCCGTCGCCCTTGAAGCGCGGCGCGGCTTCGAGCAGGCGGTCCGTCGCGTCGGGGCGGCGGTTGAGGATGACGTCTTCCGACAGCTCGCGCAGCTCGGCGGGGATGTCGTCGTAGAGCGCGAGCTGTCCGGCGTTGACGATGCCCATGTCCATGCCGGCCTTGATGGCGTGGTAGAGGAACACCGCGTGCATCGCTTCGCGCACCGGCTCGTTACCGCGGAAGGCGAACGAAAGGTTCGAGACGCCGCCCGAGACGTGCGTCAAGGGCATCTTCTCGCGGATCTGACGCGTGGCCTCGATAAAGGCGATGCCGTAGCCGTTGTGCTCCTCGATGCCGGTCGCGACGGCGAAGATGTTGGGATCGAAGATGATGTCCTCGGGCGGGAAGCCCACTTGCTCCGTCAGAATCTTGTAGGCGCGCTCGCAGATCTCGACCTTGCGCTCGATGGTGTCGGCCTGGCCCACCTCGTCGAACGCCATGACGACGACGGCCGCACCGTAGCGCAGGACCTTGCGTGCCTGCTCGATGAACTGCTCCTCGCCCTCCTTCATGGAGATCGAGTTGACGATGGCCTTGCCCTGCACGCACTTGAGGCCGGCCTCGATCACGGTCCATTTCGAGCTGTCGATCATGACGGGCACGCGCGCGATGTCGGGCTCCGAGGCGATGAGGTTCAAGAACGTCGTCATCGCCTTCTCGGAATCGAGCAGGCCCTCGTCCATGTTGATGTCGATGACCATGGCGCCGGCCTCGACCTGCTGGCGCGCAACGGCGAGGGCTGCCGCGTAGTCATTCGCCTCGATGAGCTTTCTGAACTTCGCAGAGCCAGTGACGTTGGTCCGCTCGCCGACGTTGATGAAGGATTGCGCTGCGGAGGATGTCATCGAACCGATTTCCGTGTTGATTTCTTGTGAGATTGAGACAGAGAGATACGCGCGCCGGCCTTATGCAAAGGCGAGCCACCCCTTGATGGCGAGGCCGCGGAAGATGGGCGTCAGGCGCTCGAAACCTGCGCTCGCGAGCAGGGCCTCCTCACGCTCTTCCGACACCACCGCGACCTTCTTGAAGTTCTCGGCGTTGCTTTCGGCCACGTCCGCCGAGACGCCGTTGCACACGGCATGGCGCTTCCAGATCCGCCTGAGAAGCTCGGTCCTGGCTTCGCCCGCAACCCCGACGCCGTCGACGATCACAAGCGGCGCGCCCGGCTTCAACCGCCGGTGGATGGCTTCGAGGAACGCCAGCTTCGTCCCGTCGTCCGGCACGAAATGCGCGGTCAGGATGCACGTCGCAGCGTCGAAGCCCGTGGCGTCGAGATTTTTGATCTCCGTCGTCTCAACGCGGCTGCGGGCGCCGACCGGCGCATCGGCAAGCCGCCGGCGCGCCAGCTCGACCATGGGCTGATACGTATCGACGCCGACGAACGACCATTGCGGATTGTTCTCGCCGAGGCGCAGGATCTCCTCACCGCCGCCCGCGCCGACGACCAGAATGCTGGCCGGGCCCGGCGGAAGAAGCTCGATCAGAGCGGCCTCGACAATCGCGAAGATCGCGCGCCGGCCGGGAATGAACTGCTCGGCCAGCTTCGCGTAATCGTCGAGGTCGGGGAGTTTCTGATCCTCAAACTTCAGGGCTGTCATCGCGTCACCCGTGGACGAAGGGTTCGAGCCCAGAAAGCCGCATCTTCGGCGCGATCTCGGGGATCTTGCGCGGCGGATGCTTGGCGGCGCGGATCGCGATCTCGCGGATGTGATCCGGCGTGGATCCGCAACAGCCGCCGATCAGATTGATCAGGCCGTCCTTGCACCACGGCTCGGTCTGGTCGGCCATCTCCTGCGGGCTTTCGTCGTAACCGCCCATCGCGTTGGGCAAGCCGGCGTTGGGATAGACCGATATCGGAACATCCGCGACGTGGGCAAGCTCGACCACGTACGGGCGCATCAACTCGGCGCCCAGCGCGCAGTTGAGGCCGATCGAAAACGGCTTCAGGTGACGCATCGAATACCAGAAGGCTTCGGCCGTCTGGCCCGAGAGCGTGCGGCCCGAGCGGTCCGTGATGGTGCCCGAGATCATGATCGGCAGGGTGATGCCCTTCTCGTCGAACGCCTCCAGCGTTGCGAAGCCGGCAGCCTTGGCGTTCAAGGTGTCGAAGATGGTCTCGATCAGAATGATGTCCGAGCCGCCCTCAATCAGGCCGATAACCTGCTCCTTGTAGGCTTCGCGCAGATCGTCGAACGTCACGTTGCGATAGCCGGGGTTGTTGACGTCCGGCGAAAGGGACGCCGTGCGGTTGGTGGGCCCCACGGCACCCGCCACGAAGCGCGGCTTGTCGGGCGTCTTCGCGTTATACTTGTCGACGGCGGCGCGTGCGAGTTTTGCCGCCGCGACGTTGATCTCGTAGGAGAGCTCCTCCATGCCGTAGTCGGCCATGGAGATCACCTGCGCGTTGAAGGTGTTGGTCTCGACGATGTCGGCGCCGGCTTCGAGATACTGCTCGTGGATCTCCTGAATGATCGCGGGCTGCGTCAGCACCAGGAGGTCGTTGTTGCCCTTGACGTCGCGCGGCCAGTCCTTGAAGCGCTCGCCGCGGTAGTCGGCCTCCGTCAGCTTGTGGCGCTGAATCATCGTGCCCATGGCGCCGTCGATGATCAGGATGCGCTCGGCTGCGGCTTTTTTGAGCGCCTCGGCGCTCTCGATCACTTTCATGGTCTTCACTCAGGTTCGAAACGTTTGCATGGCTCGAGGCGCCCGACGATGCGCGGGACGCCCGAATGTTTCAGCTCGCGGCTTTGCGGGCTTCGAGCGGCGCCGCCCGCAAGGGGCGCAGACCGAGAAGATGGCAGATCGCGTAGACGAGGTCGGCGCGGTTCAGCGTGTAGAAGTGGAACGACTTCACGCCCTCGTCGACGAGATCCATCACCTGCTCCGTCGCGACGGCCGCCGCCACGAGATGGGTGGTCGCAGGGTCGTCGTCCAGACCTTCGAAGCGCCGCGCGAGCCAAGCCGGCACGCTCGCCCCCGCTCTCACGGCGAAGCCCGCGACCTGGCGGAAACTATGGATCGGCACGATCCCCGGCGTGATCGGCACCCAGATGCCGGCCGCGCGCGCGCGTTCGAGGAAGCGCAGATAATGCGTGTTGTCGAAGCCGAACTGCGTGATGATGCGATCGGCGCCCGCATCGACCTTGGCCTTGAGGTTCTCGATATCGGCCTTGAGGGACGCGCTCTCGGGATGCTTCTCCGGATAGCCCGCAACGGAAATCTCGAAGTTGGCAATCCGCTTCAGCCCCGCAACGAGATCGGCCGCATTCTCATAGCCGCCCGGCGTCGGTGCGTAGCTCTGGCCGACGCCGCTCGCCGGATCGCCGCGCAGCGCCACGATGTGGCGAACGCCCGCGTCCCAATAGGCCCGCGCCACCGCATCCACCTCCTCGCGGCTCGCATCCACACAGGTGAGATGGGCCGCGGGTCTCAGCGCGGTCTCGCTGATGATGCGCGCAACGGTCGTGTGCGTGCGCTCGCGCGTGGAGCCGCCCGCACCATAGGTGACGGAGACGAACGACGGGCACAGCGGCGACAGCCGCTCGATGGCGCCCCACAGCGCCTGCTCCATCTTCTCCGACTTGGGCGGGAAGAACTCGAACGAGACGTCGATCTCGCCGGCGCCGAGAAGCCGGCTCTTGCGTTCGCTGGTTTGCGGGGTCATGGCGCGATCCGTTCCAATTTCTGTGACTTCGATACCGGCTGAGCGGCAACTTCGGGTCTCGATGCGCGCCATAGCGAGACGGTCAGCGCCTGGCGCGCATCGGAGGCGTCCGGCGCAAGGCTTTCCACCTCCACGCCCGAGAGGCCCGCATCCTTGAGCCAGGACACGATCTGACGCTCGTCGAACCCCAGCCGTTCGTGGGCATGGCGCGCGCGCAGGTCCTCGATTTCGTGGGGCGCGAAGTCGACGACGAGCAACCGGCCGCCCGGGGCCAGAATGCGCGCGGCCTCGCGCACGGCAAGCGCGGGCTCCGACAGATAATGCAGCACCTGATGCATCACGACGGCGTCCGCCACACGATCCGGCAGCGCGAGATCGTAGATGTCGCCGTGCCGCACCTCGGCCGCGGAAAGGCCCGCCGTCTTGAGGCGGCTCCTGGCATACGCCAGCATCGACTGGTTGACGTCGAGACCGAGGCCACGCGTATAGCGGCCGGCGAACAGCTCGAGCATCCGGCCGGTGCCGGTGCCGAGATCGACGAAGAACTTGAAGGGTGCGCCGTCGAAGGCTTTCACGATGGCCGCTTCGACCGCGTTCTCTGACACGTAAAGCGCGCGGATACGATCCCAGTCCGCAGCGTGCGCGCGGAAATAATCCTGGGCGGTGGCTTCGCGCTCGCGCTTCTGGGAGTCGGCGCGCTCGCCGTCGCGCAGCAGGATAGGGTCGCTGGGATCGACGGTATCCAGGAGGCGGCGCACGAGGCGTCCGCCCTCGGTGCGGTCGGACACGTGGAAATAGACCCAGCTTCCCTCGCGGAACCGCTCGATCAGGCCGGCCTCCGCGAGCAGCTTCAAGTGACGGCTGATGCGCGGCTGGCTCTGGCCCAAGATCTGGGTCAGGTCCTTGACGTTGAGCTCGCCAGCCGCGAGGAGGAGCAGGATGCGCAGGCGCGTCGGCTCGGCGGCAGCCTTGAGGGCGCCCACCAGTTCCTGCGTATCGAGTGTTCCAGACATGCGCTGCTCCGCGTTTCCTGAAAACATATAAAGATATGTTTATGTGTCAAGAGCCAATCCTCCGCTGCGTCCGGGCTGCGTGCGCTGGTGCCCACAAAGTCTAATTAATTGTTATTGCGGCAACTTTTATCTTCACTGAGATGTTCATAGGAAGGTCGGCGGAGCTTCCGCTCCGACGAAATTACAAGGCGGCGGCCTTCCTCGCAGGCGGATAAGCCGCCGCAGCTTTGCACCGCGAGGCCGCCTCCTCAGCGCTCGCAGCCTTCGTCTCCCGGCTCTCACGCGCGCTTTCGCGGCACGACTTTCACGGCTGCCGAAATTCCGTCCCGGGAGGCCGCTAGGGTCACCCGGCTCGACGGGTTGTTCCACGTTCGGACCCTCCACCAAGCGCGACCCAGATCTGCGATCCGGCTCGCGCGGCTTTGACTGGACAACGCTCGCGGGCTGAGAGATTGAGGGGTGGCCGTATGCGTCAAGAAGGCGCCCGGTTCGCGCCGAAACAGCGGGAGCTCATTCGATGACGATGGTTGGCCAGACCCGGTTCCGGGAGAGAGCGGTCTACGGGCTTGGAGCCGCGGCGCTTGCGCTTCTCGTTCTCGTGGCGAGCACGCTGTCGGCCGCCGCGCAGCAGTCGCCGGCCGCCTACATGCAGCGCGTCGCCAACGAACTGATCGCCGCCCAGCGCTCGGGATCGCAGGCCGACTT
>DAOMQQ010000098.1:0-9495 GCA_035445405.1 Hyphomicrobium sp. | reverse complement strand
GTCCGAACATGTCGTTGACGCGCTTGAAGTGGTCGATGTCGCACATGATGAGCGACAGCGGCATGCGCCCGGCATCGCTGTCTTCGATGGCCTTTTTCATCACGTCGTTGAAGAGCCGGCGATTGCCGATGCCCGTCAGCGGATCCGTGAGGGTGGCCTCCTCCGCGCCGCGAAGACTGGCCTGAAGCGCATCGATCTCGCGCGCGCTGTTTTCGAGCTTGTGCTTGTCCTGCTCGCTGGCAAGGCGCATGCGCTCGTTCTCCGCCACGAGAAGGCTCACGACCACCCGCACCTGATTAGCTTCAGTGAGGCCCGCAAGCCGCGCCTGCGCATTGGCGAGCGAGCGCGCATACGTCTCCTTGTTCGCGAGATCCTGGCGGATGATGGCCAGAGCGTCGGCGAGCTCGCGCGCGAACGTCTCGCTTGCCGATGCGAGGTCTTCGCGGGAGGCGAGCGGCCCGATGCGCCCGAGCGGCCGAAGGAGCCCGACGCACAGCCCCGCCGCGACGCACGCGATCACGGCGAGAACGCCGAAGATGACGAAGCCGACCGGGTTGTAGCGCGTCTCGACGACGGCGCCGCCCTGTTCCGTGAGGGTGCGCAGCGTGACGAAGGGAGCGGGATCGTAAACGCCGAAAACAGCGAGCAGGGCGACCACGCAAAGAGAGGCGACGGCGAGAAAGAGACCGTGCCGAGCCGAGAACGAATTCGGAAGCGATGCCATGGAGGTGCTGGCCCGAGCGCGACTGCAATCTGGTTTCGACCGTACCTGATTCCGAACGCGGAGCCACTAGAAAACTTCAAGTAAACGAGATAAAGCTGCAGCAACGACAAAGCACCCGGGTTAAAAATACTCGAATTCTTTCCGTATCTGACTAATTCTTATCAAAGCTAAGCGCAATCAATCTTGCGTTTATGCGCGAAGCGCATAAGCATTTTTTCGCATGCTGGACGCCAAGACCATCTTCGTCGTGTCGATCCTTTCGGACACGATTTTCTGTCTGTGCGGCCTCCTGCTCTGGCGCGCGCAGCAACAGGTGCCGGGCATGTTGCCCTTGGCCCTCACGTTCGCCGCACGCGGCTTCGGCCTGATCATCCTGGTCGGCGGACACGCCTATTATCCCTTCTTCGGCATCTGGTTCGGCAACCTGCTCATCGCCGTGAGCGTCGTTCTCATGCTGGAGGGCTTCGCGCGCTTTCTCGGCCAGCCCGCACCCCGGCGTCTGCAGATCGCCCTCGTCTCGGCCGTCGGCATCAGTTGGCCTCTGCTGCTCTGGTTCCGCCCCGAGGACGTCACGCTTCGCATGTCGATCATCGCGTTTCTGGGCGCGCTGAGCTACGCGTACTGCGCGCTCATGTTCCTGCGCGATACGACGCTGCCGGTGGCCTTGCATCGCGTCACCGTCGCGTGGTGGTGCGTCGTCTCGGCCATGTGCCTCGCCTCGGGGATCGTGGTGTGGCTCGTCGCTCCGCGAAGCCTGTTCGAGGCCAACCCGTTCGTTGAGGTCTATCTCCTCCTCCACCTTCTTTCCTTCCTGGTGAAAGGCGTCATGACGGCCATTCTGGTCGGCGTGCGCCTGCGGGGAGAATTGCTGGCGCGGATCGAGGACGAGCGCGCCCAGCTCCTGATGCTGAGCCACGAGCTGCGCACGCCCCTCGCGATCGTCTCGCGATCGAGCGAGCTTCTGGACGAGGCGACGGCCTCCGCGAGCCCCTCCGACGCCCGCCGCGTCGCACAGATCCGCTCCGCGGCATCCCGCATGAGCGCCCTCGTCGAGCAGTTCCTCGCACGCGCCCGCCACGGACCCGGCCACGACCGCATGGAACGCTTCGATCTCGTGGAAGAGATCAGATCGCTTGCGTCCTCACCCCGCCTCGTGCTTGACCTGCCAAAGCAACTCGCTTTCACCGGAGACCGGAAGATGATGGGCATCATCTTCTCCAATATCGTCGACAACGCGCTCAAGTATTCGCCACCGGAGAGCGGCGTGGACGTCTCGCTGCGGGCCACCGACGGACTGATCCGTCTGACGGTCAAGGATCGGGGCGTCGGCCTCGGCCCGGACGATGTCCGCATGCGCCTCGGCGAGAAGTTCTTCCGCGCGCCCAATGCGCGTGGAACGGCCGGCATGGGCCTCGGCCTGTATACCGTCCGAAAGCTCGTGTCCCGCCATGGCGGAAGCATCACGCTGGCCCCGCGCGACGGCGGCGGAGCGATTGCGACCATCACCTGCCCGGGCGCCGCCCATGCCGCATGAGGGACACGTTCTGGTCGTCGAGGACGAGCCGGCGCTCAGGATCGACCTGGTCGATTATCTCGTCGGACGCGGCTTCCGGGTCGATCAGGCCGCGACCTGCCGCGAAAGCCTCGCCCTCCTTGAGCACACGTGCCCCGATCTCATTCTGCTCGATCTCGCCCTGCCCGACGGAAGCGGCTTCACGGTGGCCTCGACGGCGCGCCAGCGGTACGACCTCGCAGTCGGCATCGTCATGCTGACGGCCTTCGACGACGAGGCCCACCGGCTGGCGGGCTTGGGCGTGGGCGCCGACATCTACCTCGTGAAGGATTCGTCGCTGCGCGAGATCGAAGCCTGCTGCCGGAACTTGCTGCGCCGTCTCCGCACGCCGCAGATCGCAAAGCCCATATCCGCAGCACCGGCCTGGCACCTCGACGAAATGAGCTGGCAGCTCCTCACGCCCGACGGCGCCGCCGTCCCCCTCACGGCGACCGAGGTCGCATTCCTCAAGCCGCTGATGGCCGCGCCCCACGTCCCGCAAAAGCGCGGCGACTTGTGCCAGGGCGGCGAGCCCCGCAACCTCGACGCCGTCGTTCTGCGTCTGCGGCGCAAGATCGAAGCAGTGAGCCGACAAGCTCCGCCGTTCAAGGCGGTCTACGGTGCAGGCTACGTCTTCACCGGCGTTCCGTCCGACCACCAGTCTTAGATCACGTAAGAGAGGTGCACGCTCGCAACCGTCAGCGCCTCCCGGGAGACGGCGCTCCCCGCTACGCTGCCCTTGCCTTTCCGAGAACGCCCGTCGCGAGATCCTGAAGCTGCACCGTGCGCGCCGCGATGTCCTTTGCCGACCGCGTCACCTGCTCGGCCGCCGACCGCGTGGCCGACGCCGCCTCGTTGAGACCGGTCGTGTTGTGCGCGACTGCGGCCGTTCCCTGAGCCGCGTCCTGGACGTTGCGCGCGATGTCCAGTGTCGCCGCATCCTGTTCCTCGACCGCGGACGCGATCGTCGTCGCCACCGTGCTCATGTCGGAAATCACGCTGTTGATCGCGTTGATCGACACCACCGCATCGGACGTCGCGGATTGAATGGCGCTGATCTGCGCGGCGATCTCGTCCGTCGCCTTGCCGGTCTGGGACGCGAGCGATTTAACCTCCTGCGCCACCACCGCAAACCCCTTTCCGGCTTCCCCGGCGCGCGCCGCCTCGATGGTCGCGTTGAGGGCGAGAAGATTGGTTTGACGGGCGATGTTGCTGATCAGATCGACGACGTTTCCGATCTGCGCGGCGGCAGCCGCGAGGTCTCGCACCTTGTCCGAGGATTGCGAGACGATCTCGACCGCCTTGCCCGCCATGTCGGTGGATGTTGCCACCTGCCGCCCGATCTCCTGAACGGAAGCCGAAAGTTCCTCGGCCGCCGCAGCGACAGCGCGTACGTTGGACGACGCATGCTCGGCCGCGCTCGCGACCGTCGTCGTACGCTCCGTCGCGATCGACGCCGTGGTGGAAAGGTCGGCCGCCGCGCCCTCGAGCCGGCCCGTCGTCTCCGCCACCGTCGTCGCCATCTCGACGACGGAGGATGCGAGTTCCGCAAGATCGCGCCGGCCCGCCTCGATATAGACGTCGATCGCGAGGTTCATATCCAGGAATGCCACGCGGCTTACCGCGACCTGCAGCTCCGTCCGGACGTCGGCCTCGCTGGCGGAGCGGCCGAAGAGTCCCGCCGAAACGCTGGGTGCCAGCTTGGCACCGATCGCCGCGAGCAGTCCGGCAACGAGGCTGCTATAGCCGCCGATGTACCAGATCGGGTCGAGGCCGATCCGATGGTGCGTCTCTCCGATCCGGCGAACCGACGCTTCGTATGCCGCATCGAAGCGCCCGTCCATGATCGTCGCCCAATGCCGAAGCTGCGCGGCTTTCGCTGCATTCATGCTCGCACGCGACGAGAAGTAGGCGCGCGTTTCCGCGAACGTCTCGATGTGATCGTAAAACGCATCCAGGATCGCCGGCAGCTCTCCCAGAATAAAGTCCTTATGATTACGGATTATTGTGCGCGTTCTTTCGTCGATTTGGTTGAACGCCAACCGCACCTCAAGTGTCGATAGACCCGTCATGTCCCCGCCCCGTCTGGAATCGTACTTTTATCGGGCGATACTGAACGGCCAAAAGTTAATCAGATCCTTCCGCCTTCAATTCTCAGCAGCGTGTGCGGATGATCGGGAGAAGCGCCACGCGTCGCTTGTCGTCTGTTCCCCCTACGGTTTCGCGCTTCGCTGAAAGCGCGACAGCTCCAAGCTGGTACGAAAGTACAATCTCCCGAAGCGCCCACGCTTCGCCGGCCTCGTATGCGGAAAGATCGAGCACGCACGGTGTCTCCCACACCGCGCAACGGTCTCTCGTGAAAGATGAGACAAAGATTCAAAATGACGCATCAGACGACTGATTTAGCGCAGATTTCAGCTCCAAAGAATTCACAACTTGTTAGCCGGCCGCACTTACGTACTGAACGCAGTTAACAAAGCGGTGGGGTGGCCGTGAGCCGAAGCAGTGCGCTATCTTGGATCAACGGGATATTCGTCCTCGGCGTCCTGCTCGTTGCGGCAGGCCGTCCGCGCGCATCGGACGAGCTTCTCGTTCTCTCCCCTCGGTGGCTCGGCTTTCCAAGCGCTTTCGGCATCGTCTCGAAAGCCGACGGAACCATCGTCGCGGCCAACGCGGCCGACAGCGTCGCCATTGGTCGGTCGCCCGATCCCCACTTCGCGGACAAGCTCTACCGCGCCGGCGCCCTGCTGGTCTGGAGAGCGCCCGGTTTCACTTCGTGCATCGCGGCTTCGCGGTAGGAAAGCAGAGTTCAAAAGATGTTGGATGTCCACACCATTCGCGACACGTTTGCCCGTGTCATCATCGGCTTCATTTGGTTCAATGCCGCCCTCGCCGGCGCGCTGACGCTGCTGGCGCCGGAGCCCGAGTTGCCGGTCGTTCTCGGCGCGTTGCTGCTGGCTGCCAGCGCCACCTACACCTGGAGGCAGGAAGGGACCGGCACGGCAACCCGCCTCACCACATCCATGGTCGTCGCTGCCCAGGTGGCGCTTCTCGTCTATGCCGCATCGGACAGCGAGTACCAGATCGACGTCCACATGTACTTCTTCGCGTCCCTCGCGCTGTGCGCCGGATGGTGCGATTGGCGCGCATTGGTCGCCAATGCCGCGGTCGTCGCCGTTCATCACCTCGTCCTGAACTTCGCCGTTCCGGCCGCGGTCTTCCCGTCCGCAGAGCCCGACGTGCTGCGGGTCGTGGTTCACGCCGTGATCCTGGTCACGCAGACGCTTGTCCTGTGCTGGATCACGAAGAAGCTCGAGCAGGCCTTCGGCGCATCCGAGCACGCGCTCGCCCAGGCCGCGGCCGCAGAGGCGGAAGCCGCACGCCTCGCACGAGGCGAAGCCACGCGCGCCGAGGAAGAAACCGCGAAGGCCAAAACGCTCCAGGCTCAGGTCACCGCCTTCCAGGCGACCGTCAACACCCTGATGCAGCTTCTCTCGACCAACATCGGAGAGCTGAATGCGACCGCAGGCCAGCTCACCTCGATCGCGGAGAGCGCAACCACGAACGCGGGCGAAACCGCCACGACATCGCAGCAGACCTCGCAGACCGTGCACGCCGTCGCGTCTGCCTCCGAAGAGATGAACGCGTCCATCGCCGAGATCGCACACGCCGCCGAGCAGGCCAAAATGGTCGTGGAGGCGACAAAGCGCGAAGCCGACATGGCCACGCAGCAGATGTCGGAGCTGGCGCGCGAAACCGAGAGCATCAGCGAAATCGTCGCGATCATCCAGAACATCGCCAATCAGACGAACCTGCTCGCCCTCAACGCCACCATCGAGGCTGCGCGCGCCGGAGATCTCGGCAAGGGCTTCGCCGTCGTCGCCGGCGAGGTGAAGACGCTCGCCGATCAGACGAAGCGTGCGACGGAGGACATCGAGCGGCGCATCTCGACGGCCGCCGCAACGTCCGAGACCGCCTCCGTCCGCATCCGCGAGATCAGCGCGCGCATCGACGACATGCTCGGCGTCACGATGACGATTTCGACGTCGATGGAACAGCAGAAGGCCGCGACGTCCGAGATTTCGCGGAGCATCGCCGCCGCATCCGACAGCCTGATGCATCTCACGTCCGTGGCCGAAAGCACCAACACTGCTGCGGAAACGACGAGGTCGGCCGCTTCCAACGTCACGACGAGCCAGTCCGTCGTCGCCAATGCGGCGAGCGAACTGTCCCGTTGCATCGACGGCTTCGTGCAAAAGGTCGCGGCCTGACGCGGCCGCGAACGGAGCAGGAAATTGGACGGGAGCGCGGCCCGCCCGCTCCCGCCGGGGCCGACACGGCGCCCTCGGCCAAAGCGATCGATCGAATGAACGACGTCATGCGGGAAGATGTGGTGAGCCGGGAGGGGATCGAACCCTCGACCCCATGATTAAAAGTCACGTGCTCTACCGCTGAGCTACCGGCCCGAACCGCCTGGGGAGCCCCCGTGTGGCGGTGATCATGGAGAGACCGCTTTCTAGAGCGCTTCCAGGGAAGTGCAAACCTCTTTTCCGGCCTGAAGCCAAAAAAAGGCGCGCCCGTGCTCGGGGGTGCGGGGCCCCTCACAACCACCCAGACCCGAAAGGCCCAGGCGCCAAGGACGCCCGCGGGTCATGGCGGAGCCATGCACGCAAAAGAGCGGCAGAGCCGTGCTCCGCATGGACTGCCACGGCCATCCACCGGCACCCAGCCCTCTTATCCGAAGCTTCCCGCAACTTGCGTACGCAAACAAAAAGAACGGCGCGAAGCGCCCGGGAGCAAGGCGACCCGGCGCATGTGCGCCGGCCATCCACCGGCACCCGCCCCCTTATCCGAAGCCTCCCACAACTTGCGTACGCAAAAAAAACAGCGCGCCAGCGCTCGGGGCGCGACCGCGCCCCCGGCGCATGTGCGCCGGCCATCCACCGGCACCCGCCCCCTTATCCGAAGCCTCCCACAACTTGCGTACGCAAACAGAAAAAATGCCGCGTCGCTTTCCCCGGCCCGTGCGTTAAGAGATGGCCCCGGCCACCCGAGCCCTGGTCCATCATGCAAGAGAGCCGCGACAAATCCGCCACTGACGCCCAGGGCCGCCGCCGGCTTGAGGCGATCGGCTTCATGATCGCGGCCGTGGTCCTGTTTTCGGCGCTCGACGCGACCGCCAAATACCTCGTCACGCGCGAAGGATTGCCCGTCGTGCAGGTGGTCTGGGCGCGGTTTATCGTCCAGTTCTCGCTCCTGCTGCTGATGGTGCCGGCTTTCGGCGTCATGAGCGCACGCGCACTCTTCACCACGAGCAAGCTCGGCCTCCAGCTCGTCCGCTCCGTCCTGATGGTCGCGACGACCGCTTTCAACTTCATGGCCATCGAGCATCTGCGTCTCGATCAGGCGATCACCATCGTCTTCCTGGCCCCGCTCGTCGTGGCGCTCCTCGCCGGGCCGCTGCTCGGGGAATGGGTCGGCCGGCGCCGCTTCATGGCCATTCTGGTCGGTTTCACGGGCGTGCTCGTTGCCGTGCGTCCGGGGTTAGGCGCCGTGCACCCGGCCGTCGTCTACGCCTTCGCCGCCATGCTGGCCTATGCGCTCTTCATGCTGCTCACGCGCTACATGGCGCGCTACGACCGCCCGCTGGTGACGCTCTTCTATTCGATGTTCGTCGGCACCTTCGCGGGCGCCCCGCTCGCGTTTGCCGGCTGGCACGCGCCCGAGAGTGCCCTCGCCTGGGTCCTGCTCGGCACCCTCGGCATCTTCGGCGGCCTCGGACACTGGCTTTTCCTACACGCCTACCAGCGCGCGCCCGCATCCTCCATCGCGCCGTTCCTCTACATGCAGCTGCTGTTCATGGTAGCGTTCGGCTTCGCCATCTTCGGCGATCTGCCTGACAGTTGGACGCTCGCGGGCGCGGGCATCATCGTGGCGTCCGGCGTCTACCTGATCCACCGCGAGCGCGAAGCAGCCCGCGGCAGATAGCACGCCTCCGACGACGACGAGCGCTTACTTGCGCGCGATCCTCGCCTTCGTCTCCTCCGCCCAGGCGTCGAAGCGCCCGTCCTCGATCGCGGACCGCATCGCCGCCATCAGCTCTTGATAGAACGCGGTGTTGACCCACGAGAGCAGCATCGCGCCCAGATATTCGCCTGAGCGGATCAGGTGATGCAGATAGGCCCGCGAATAATCGCGCGCCGCCGGGCACGTGCTCGCTTCGTCGAGCGGTGCGGTGTCCTCCGCGTGCACGGCGTTGCGCAGGTTGACAGGCCCGTTCCACGTAAACGCCAGCCCGTGGCGTCCGTTGCGCGTCGGCAGCACGCAATCGAACATGTCGACGCCGCGCCGCACCGCCTCGATGAGATCGAGCGGCGTACCGACGCCCATCAGATAGCGCGGCTTATGCTCCGGCAGCGACGGCAACGTCGCATCGAGCGTCGCGAGCATCAGATCGTGCCCCTCACCGACCGCGAGCCCGCCCACCGCATAACCTTCGAGATCCATCTGAACGAGCGCCTCCGCCGACCGCCGGCGCAGCGCTTCGTCCGTGCCGCCCTGCACGATGCCGAACATCGCCTGCCCCGGCCCCGCGCCGCCACTCGCCTGCTGCGCTTCGAACGCCCGCCGGCTTCGCTCGGCCCAGCGCAGCGACAGCTCCATCGCGCGTTCCACCTCGCGCCGCTCGGACGGCAGCTCGATGCACTCGTCGAGCTGCATCTGGATGTCCGATCCCAGCAGGCACTGGATCTCGATCGCGCGCTCCGGCGTCAGCATGTGGCGCGAGCCGTCGAGGTGCGATTGAAAAAGCGCACCCTCCTCGTTGATCTTGCGGATTTTCGAAAGGCTCATCACCTGGAAGCCGCCCGAGTCGGTCAGGATCGGCCCGTCCCAGCGCATGAATTTGTGCAAACCACCAAGGCGCGCCACGCGTTCAGCGCCCGGCCGCAGCATCAAATGATAAGTGTTGGCGAGCAGGATATCGGCGCCCGCCTGGCGGACCTGTTCGGGATAGAGGGCCTTCACGGTCGCCACGGTTCCAACCGGCATGAAGGCCGGCGTGCGGATAGTCCCGCGCGGGGTCACGATCTCGCCGAGGCGGGCAAGCCCGTCCTGAGCCAGCGGCGTATAGCCGAAACGGGGGAGAGCCTGTTCCATCGCGAGGACGTTTAGCACTTGGCCGCGCCGTGCGCGGGAAAAAGCAGGCTCGCATCGCCAT
>DAOMQQ010000097.1:0-9523 GCA_035445405.1 Hyphomicrobium sp. | reverse complement strand
CTTTATCGTGCTTCTTATCGGAAAACCGGTTCCCACTTTTCCGGAAGCACTCTAACGAAATCGCCATCCATGCCTTGACGCGACGCCTCCGATTGGCGATTTCAACGGGACCCTCGATCCGTTTCCCTCGAAATTTGGGTCGATTTTGCAGCCCCGCCCCTCTCGGGCGTTCCGGAGCAGAGCTTTGATGAACCGCTTCGACAAGCTGTTTGGCATGCGCGGCGAAGCGCAGGTGCGCTATCTCGACGGCGAATTTCAGGTGATCTCGCCGGGCGAATTCGTGCGCTGCGCCGTGACCGGCCAGCAGATCGGGCTGGCGGACCTCCGCTACTGGAACGTCGAGTTGCAGGAAGCCTATGCGTCGGCCGACATCTCATTCGACCGCCATCTCCAATCGATCGGCAAGACGCGGCCGCAGCCGGAAGCGGAAAGCTGACGCGGCGAGGCTGTAGGTCGCTACCCTCGCGCATCCGCCTTGAGCGCACCGTCGACCAGTGCATGCAGGCGGAGCAGATCGCGCTCCTCGAACGTCACCTCTATAGGAAGCGTGCGTGAGCGCGCTTTGAGCCTGGCGAGATCTCCGGTTGCTCCCACGAGCCGTGCGAGATCCTTCTCCGTGGTCATGAGCACGGCGTCCGTGGCGTCCGCTTCGGAGAGAAGGCGCGCCGCCTCGCGCTCCGTAAACGCATGGTGGTCGGGGAACGCGCGCGCTTGCAGCGCTTCGGGGCCGAAGCTTTCCACGAGGCGGAAAAAGCGCCCGGGATTGGCGATGCCCGCATAGGCGAGAACGCGCGCACCCGCGATCCCGTCCGTCTCGCCGGCCGGCGTCACCCGCCCGCGCAGGACGGGTCCGGGAAAGCGCCGTTTCAGGTCTTCGAACACGGGCGGCGGGCCATCCGGCGGATCGTCGCCGATCACGACGATGCAGTCGACGAGGCCGAGCTGGAATTCGAGGCGTGCACGCAGCGGCCCGGCCGGAAACACGGACCCGTTGCCAAAGCCGCGCCCGGCATCGACGAGCGCGATGGTGAGATCCTTGTGCACGGACGGGTTCTGCAGACCGTCGTCCATGACGACCGCCGCGATGCTCCCCTCCTGCTCGATGGCGGCGAGCCCGGCCGCGCGGTCGCGCGCGATCAAAACGCGGGCGTCCTCCGCGATCAGAAGCGGTTCGTCGCCCGCCTCGCGCGCCGCGTGCCGCTCAGGATCGACCCAGGCGGGTCCCGAAAGCGATCCGCCGTAGCCGCGCGTGAGGCAGGCCGGCGTCACGCCCTGCGCGGCGAGCGTGCGGAGCAAAAAACGCGACAGCGGCGTCTTGCCTGTCCCGCCGACGGTGAAGTTGCCGATGCAGATGACGGGGATGGTTGCGCGGTACGGCGTGGCCTTAAGAAACCGCCGCTCGACCGCCCATCCGTACGCACGGGCCAGCGGAGACAATAGGCGCGGAGCCGCATGCGAGCCGTCGGTGGCATACCACCACGCGGGCTCGTCAAGACGCACGGCGCACGCCCGTTTGCGCGGGCACAAGGCCGAGAAGCGCCGCGACGGTCCTGTCGAGTGCGCCTGCGAGGGATGCAGTGGCGGACGACGCACCGGTTCTCATATCGTCGAGCGCGCGGTCGTCGGTCAGCAGGGCTTCGACCGCCTGCGCCAGCTCTTCCGGCGACGTGACCTCGCGCACGCCTTTGTGGCGGATGAGCGCGCGATAGAAGTCGCGGAAATTCGTCCAGTGCGGGCCGGTGAGAACGGCGGCGCCATGGCCGATCGCCTCGATCGGGTTCTGCCCGCCGCGCGCAATCAGGGAGCCGCCGACGAAGGCGACTTTCGTGAGCGCGTAAAGGGTGCCGAGCTCGCCGATGGTGTCGGCAACGTAGACGTCGGTTGCGGCATCGGGAAGCTCGCCCAGCGAGCGGCGCGCGACCTTGAGGCCGCGCGCGGTGAGCATGTCGGCAATCGCCCTGCCCCGATCGGGATGGCGGGGCGCGACGATCGTGCAGACATTCGGGATGCGTCTGGCGACGATCTCATGCGCCTTGGCCACGATCTCCTCTTCGGGATCGTGCGTGCTCGCCGCCACGAACACGGGACGGCCGCCGAGCGCGCGCGTGAGATTTTCGAGCGCGGCCGCATCGACCAACGGCGGCGGCGCATCGACTTTGAGGTTGCCGAGCACCTCGACATGGCGCGCGCCGAGGTTGCCGATCAAGCGGCCCACCGGCTCGCTCTGGGCCAGGATCATATCGAAGCGGGAAAAGAGCGGGCGCGCCAGGCTGCCGAACCGGGCCCACCGCTTGGCGCTTCGGGCCGACATCCGTGCGTTGACGAGTGCGAGGGGCACGCCGCTCCGCGAAGCTTCGATGATGAGGTTCGGCCAGATCTCGCTTTCCGCGAACACGCCGAGGTCGGGCTTCCAGTGATCGAGAAACGCGCGCACGTACTTCGGGACGTCGAGCACCACGAACTGGTGGTGCGCGCGCGGCGGAAGGCGGCGCTTGGCAAGGGCGGCGGAGGTGAGCGTCCCGGTGGTGAGGAGGACGTTGAGATCGGAGCGCTCCGCCAGCATGCGCTCGATCACAGGAAGCACGGCGTTGGTCTCGCCCACGCTCGCGGCATGAAACCAGACGAGCGGTCCTTCCGGCCTCGGCAGGCTCGCCTCGCCGTAGCGCTCGCCGCGCCGCGCCGGGTCTTCTTTGCCCTGGCGGCTGCGGACGGAGAGAAGGAACGGCGCGGCAAACCGCACGAGGTTCGTGGCGGCCTGATACGTCTTGAGCAGAAATCCGACAGGCGCAGGTTCCGTCGCGCGCGGTTTCGGGCCGGGCGGCGTGACGCGCGCGATGTCGCCGCCGACCGTTCGATAGGCGCGGTGCGTGACCTCGTTCAGCGCCGCCTCGACGGTGCGCCGGCACTCCTCCAGCGTCTCGTCGCTGGCGTCGGCCGGCACCCAGATCGGATCGCCGATGACGTAGACCATCTTGGAGAACGGCAGATTGATCGTCATCCGGCTCCAGGTGTCGAGCGTCAAAAACCGCGACGTCGCAACCGCAAACGGTACGATGGGGCGGCCGGAGAACTTGGCGAGCGTGACGATGCCGACGCCTGCGCGGCGCGCGGGGCCCGGCGGCACGTCGGCCGTCATCGCGAGCGTGCTGCCCTCTTCGAGAAGGCGCATCGAGGTCCGGAGCGCGGAAGCTCCACCCCGGTCGCGGCGGCGATGACCGGCGCCGGCGCCCCTCACCACGTTGATATCGAACGAGCGCAGCAGGACGCGCACCGCGGACGCATCTTTGTGCCGCGCGACCATGGCCGAGACGGGGAAAGCGCCGATGTGCAGCGTGGGCATGAGAAAAAACTGCCCGTGCCACATGGCGAGAATGTAGGGATGCAAAGCCGTCGCACGCGGGCGCGCGTCGGGGGGATCGTACGTCACCTTGGACGTGGCCAACACGAAGCGCGTGTAGCGGGCCGCGAGCGTTCCGAGGAGCCTGCCGAGTAACGGCTCTTGGTGTGGCGATTGTGCCATCGATCGGCCTTCCTCGCCTCCCCCTGCTCCAGCCGCAAGCGCTTCCGACGACGTGCTGCCGGCCAATTTCCTATAGGGATTGTCTCCTAAACGCAACCACTTCGGCCCGATTGCGCACGCGCGACGGGCCATCATGCACATGGATGGGACGGCTGGACGAACGATGCCCAAAATAGTGCCGGCACGGTCGGAAATATGGGATCCGCACACGTGGGGTCTTGCCGATCAACAAGATGTTCGACAGGAAGGTGTTCGACAGGCCGGGCCCTCTAATGATACCCAGCCGCTGATCAGACAGCCGCCCAACTGCTGCGGCGACCGGGACACGGCCGCCCCTCGGGATATGCATGACGGAATGCCAGAATACACGAGACGGATAAAGCGCGCGCTCCGGCGCAAGGCGTGGGCAGGATTCGATACGCTGGTCTCCGTGTTTCCGGTGTCGTGGCGCGAGCGGGCGGAGCCCTATGCCCGCTATCTCGACATGCTGCTGCTCGATCACCTCGTGATCCGGCTCGCCTTCCCGAACCGCCATCGCCTCTCGCAGGAAGCGTGGCGCGCCGCGCAGCCGCTTCCCCACCAGGTGCGCGACTTCGCGCGGCGCGGCATCAAGACCGTCGTCAATCTGCGCGCACAGCCGCAGTCGTCGAGCTACCTTTACGAGGCCGCGGCCTGCCGGAAGGCCGGGCTGAAGCTCGTCGACTACCGCGTTCGCTCGCGCGCCGCCCCAAGCCGCGAGGAGGTGCTCGGCGCGCGCGATCTCTTCGCCGAGCTCGAATATCCCATCGTCATCCATTGCAAGTCCGGCGCAGACCGCGCAGGGCTCATGAGCGCGCTCTATCTGCATACGCGCCAGGGCGTGCCGATTGCGGAAGCGCGCCGCCAGCTCTCGCTCAAGTACGGCCACATCCGCCAGGCGGATACCGGCATCCTGGACGATTTCTTCGATGCCTACGTCGCCTATGCCGAGACGACCCCCGTCGACTTCTACACGTGGGTGGAGACGGTCTACGATCCCGAGCAGGTGACGGCCGAGCATCACTCCAAGCGTTGGGCGAACCGGCTGGTCGACAGCGTGTTCCGCCGCGAGTAGGCGCGCCTGGATCGTCCGGTCCGACCGATACGGGTCCGACGCGATCATGGTCTCGGTCTTGAATGAGACCGATGATTCACGCTTCGGACAGGGTCCGAAGCGATCATGGTCTGGGTCTCAGTTCAGCGGCAATCCTGCGGGCGGGCCTTCCGGATCGGCCTCCTCGGTGAGAAGCTGCGCGCGCACGAGCCGGGCATAGGCGCCGCCCTTGGCGATGAGATCGCCATGCGTGCCCTTCTCCACGATTGTGCCCGCCTCCATCACGCAGATGAGGTCCGCGTTCTGCACCGTCGACAGCCGGTGCGCGATGACGATCGTCGTGCGCTCGCGCGTGAAGGTGGCGAGCGCCTCCTGCACGAGGCGCTCGGACTGGGTGTCGAGGGCGCTCGTCGCTTCGTCGAGGAGGAGGATCGGCGCGTTCTTCAGGATGGCGGCGGCGAGCGCGAGGCGCTGGCGCTGGCCGCCCGAAAGCCTCACGCCCCGGTCGCCGATCATCGTGTCGTAGCCCTGAGGCTGGCTCAGAATGAACTCGTGCGCGGCGGCGGCTTTGGCGGCGGCCACGATCTCCTCGTCCGTCGCGCCGAGCTTGCCGAGCGCGATGTTGGCGCGGATGGTGTCGTCGAACAGGGTCACGTCCTGGCTCACGAGCGCGATTGCGCCGCGCAACGATGCGAGCGTGACCTCGCGAATGTCCTGGCCGTCGATGCGGATGGCGCCCGCCGTCACGTCGAACAGGCGCGGCACGAGATTGACGATGGTCGACTTGCCCGCCCCCGACCGGCCGACGAGCGCGACCGTCTGTCCACCTTCGACCTCGAGATCGAAATCCGTGACGGCCGGGAGATCCTCCTGGCCGTAGTTGAACGAGATGCGGTCGAAGGCGACCGCGCCCTTGTCGAGCACGAGCGCCTTGGCGCCCGGCAGATCCTTGGTTTTGGGCTGCTCGTCGAGCACGCCGTAGATGCTGTCGAGCGCGGCCAACCCCTCCTGGACGCGCGTCATGAGGCCGCCGACCGCCTTCAAAGGTTGCGCCGCCATCAACAGCGCCGCCGTGAGGCCCATGAAATCGCCCACCGTCGCCGCACCGCTCGAAATCCGCCAGTACGCCACCCAGATCACGCCGGCGACCGCGACGCCGGCCAGCGCCTCGAGGATCGATTCGAGGCGCGCCTTGGCGGACACGACCTTGAGCTTCAGGCGATAGACCTCCTCGAAGCTGCGGCTCACGCGCTCGGCCGCATAGTCTTCGAGACGGAACGTCTTGATCAGGCGCGTCGCGCCGAGCTTCTCGGCCAGCAGCGACGTCATCCCTCCAAGCTCGGCCTGGGTGCGGCTCGCATTGCGGCGGACGCGCCGGGCGATGGTCGAGATCGGCACCGCGGCGAAGGGATAGACCCCGAGCACGACGAGCGAGATCATCCAGTCGAGGTAGAACATCGCGCCCACGAGCACGATGACGGACATCATGTCCCTCAGGACCGAGTTCATGGAGGCATGGGCGGCCTGCTGGATGAACTGGATGTCGTTGGTCAGCTTCGACATCAGCCGGCCGGGCGTATCGCGCGTCAGGCGGGCGTAGTCGGCGTCGATCAAATGGCGGAACGTGGTGTTCTGCATGTCCACGCCAACCTCGAGCATGACCCGGTTGGTCGCGACGGTCTGCGTGTAGAGGAAGATGCCGCGCGCCGCGGTGACGACGATGATTGCGCACAGCACCCACGGAAGCCAGGTGACGTCGCCTTCGAGGAGATTGTCGAACGAGAACTTGATGACGACCGGATAGGCGCCGGTGGCCAGCGAGAGCGCGGCCGTCAGGAGCAGAATGACGAACAGCTCGCGCCAGCGCGGGCGGAGCCAATCGTTGATGAAGCGCGAGAGCAACGTGCGCGAATGCGCGTCGAAGGCGAAGCGCGCTTTCTTCCGAGGACCGCGCGGCGTCTCGGGGGAGGCTTCTTTCGTCGTCGACATCCGTTGCAGGGCTCCAGATCCAAGCCGGGCTTATGCCTCGACTTTGCCTCCCGAATGGGATTCGGCACCGTTCTGATGAGGCTCCAACAAGCGATGCATATGGACGATAAAATAGCGCGTCGCGGCGTTGTCCACGGTCTTTTGAGCCGCGGCCTTCCAGGCGGTGTAGGCCTCGGCATAGTTGGGGAAGATGCCCACGATATCCAGGGTCGCGAGGTCGCGGAACTCCAAACCGTCGAGACTTGTGAGCTCTCCGCCAAATACGAGATGCAACAACTGCTTGGGAGCTTTTTCCCGCTCACCGCTCATGCGCACGATCCTTTTCCGTCCAAAGCGTGGCCGCCCGACGCAGCCTGCCTCTTCCTGCCCGATCCGTGGCCGAGGTTCAAGGCTCGCGGCGGGGGCTCGAAGGCTCTCCCGTTCGCGAAAGGAGCATGAAAATACCGGGCGTTAACGACATTCTTTAACAGGATATCCAATGTCCTGTGGCATTGTCGCAAAAGGGTCGCCCAAGACGGCCCAGCTCAGAAGTCATCAGGGTCAGAACATTAGGCCGGCGCGGGACAAGGGGGGACCCTTTCCGCGCCGAAGTTCTGTCTGGGGCCTCTCCGGAACGGCGAAAATCCGGCCCCGCCCCGGGCTCATAGGCAGATCCGGGCGTCTTCAAAACCCCCTGGTCCTGGTGCGGGCCCTCCTACCATCCGTCCTTTATCCAGATCCGCGGCACGCGCCGATGCTATCCGTGCGGCCCGGCGGCGGATCGGCGTTGCCGCCCGGGGCCTCCTTCGCTAGCGTTGAACCTCAAACATCCAACCAAAAAACGAACGGCCCTGATGAGCGACAATCCCTACGCGACCGGCCTCGACAAAAATCCGGCGAACTATCAGCCCCTTTCCCCGCTCGGTCTCCTGGAACGGGCAGCGGCCGTCTACCCGGAGCACACCGCGATCATTCACGGGAGCCAGCGGACCAGCTACGCCGACTTCTACGCCAGGAGCCGGAGGCTCGCCTCCGCCCTCGCCCAGCGCGGCGTGTCACCGTGCGACACGGTCTCGGTGATGCTGTCCAACACGCCTGCGATGCTCGAAGCGCACTACGGGGTGCCGATGACGGGCGCCGTGTTGCATTGCCTCAACACACGGCTTGACCCGCCGATCCTGGCCTTCCAGCTCGATCACGCCGAAAGCAAAGTCCTGATCACCGACCGGGAGTTCGCCGGGCCGATCAAGGAGGCGCTGTCGCTCGCGTCCGTCCAACCCCTCGTCATCGACTACAACGACCTCGAGTTTCCCCAGCCGGGCGATGCGCTATCGGATATCGACTACGAGGCTTTCGTGGCCGCAGGAGACCCGGAGTTCGCATGGCGCAGGCCCGAGGACGAGTGGGAGGCGATCAGCCTGAACTACACGTCGGGCACGACGGGCAACCCGAAGGGCGTCGTCTACCACCACCGCGGCGCGGCGCTCATGTGCTACGCGAACACCATCGCGACGGGCATGGTCCGCCATCCGGTCTACCTCTGGACGCTGCCGATGTTTCACTGCAACGGCTGGTGCTTCCCGTGGACGCTGTCGCTGGTGGGGGGCACGCACGTGTGCCTGCGCTGGGTGCGCGCCAAGGCGATGTACGCCGCCATCGTGGAGCACGGGGTAACCAACCTTTCGGGCGCGCCGATCGTGATGGCGACGCTGCTCAATGCCAGCGACGACGACAAGCGCGAGATCACGCACCGGGTCGCATTCAACCACGCGGCCGCCCCGCCGCCCGAGTCGGTGATGGCGCGCATGAACGATGCCGGTTTCGCGCTGACGCATCTTTACGGCCTGACCGAAACATACGGCCCCGCCACGCTCAACGAGTGGCACAGCGCGTGGGACGATCTTCCCAAGGAGGAGAAAGATGCGCGGCGCGTGCGCCAAGGCGTGCGCTATCCGGCACTCGAAGGGCTCACGGTCATGGATCCCGTGACGATGACGCAGGTGCCCGCCGACGGGGAGACGCTCGGCGAAGTCATGTTCCGCGGCAACATCGTGATGAAGGGCTATCTGAAAAATCCGGAAGCAACGGCGGAAGCGTTCGCGGGCGGCTGGTTTCATTCCGGCGATCTCGGCGTCCTGCATCCGGACGGCTACATCCAGCTCAAGGACCGCTCGAAAGACGTCATCATTTCAGGCGGCGAGAACATCTCCTCGATCGAGGTCGAGGATGCGCTCTACAAGCACCCCGCGGTCGCGCTGTGCGCGGTGGTGGCGAAGCCCGACGACAAGTGGGGCGAAACGCCGTGCGCCTTCGTCGAGCTCAAGCCGGGCACGCATGCAACGGCGGAAGAGATGATCGCCTGGTGCCGCGAGCGGCTCGCGCATTACAAGGCGCCGCGCCACGTCGTGTTCACCGAGGTGCCGAAGACGTCGACGGGTAAGGTGCAGAAATTCAAGCTGCGCGAAATGGCAAAAGACGCGTGATGCGTCGCCGAACGTCGCAAGCGCGGTGACGTGGGCGAAATCCGCCTCGCGGCGACTGCCGCGGCCGTCTATTTTCCGCATTATGAGAGTGACGCTTTGAACGCGGGGACGAACGCCGTGCGGGGGCGGACGTGCCGACCGCGCACATTGACGCCCTCTTGCGGACGCGCGCCATAGCGCCCCGCAGACACAAACGCTCGTCGCATCCGACCGCCCGGAAGACGGACCGGCTTCAAACTGCCGGTTCGCTTACCGGTGACGGACCGATGCGACGGTGATTGGGAAAACGCCGAATTTTATGTCAGTGGCGTGTTTGCACTTCGAGCCGGACGATCTCGTCCTTCAGCTTCAGTTTTTCTTGCTTAAGCCGGCGGATCATCAGGTCGTCCGAACCGGGTCGTGCCGTCTCCTCTTCGATCCGGCGCTCAAGTTGCCGGTGCTTCTCTGAGAGTTCCTGAAGATGAGCCGAAAGCGCCATCC
>DAOMQQ010000096.1:0-9565 GCA_035445405.1 Hyphomicrobium sp. | reverse complement strand
GGTTTCATGTGGCGAGAAACGCGGCCCTGAGAAGGAGGGGCGTGCCATCCTGACCAGCGACCAGCTTCTCGCTGACCTGAAGTTACTGCACCCCAAGCTCATCGATCTGTCGCTGGGCCGGGTGGAACGGCTTCTGGCCAAGCTCGGCAATCCGCATCGGTCCTTGCCCCCCGTGGTCCACATCGCGGGGACGAACGGCAAAGGCTCGACGACGGCCTATCTCAAGGCGATCCTGACGGCGGCGGGCCTGCGTGTACACGTCTACACGTCGCCCCATCTCGTACGCTTTCACGAGCGCATCGCGCTGGCCGGTCCGGACGGCGTCACGCGGCCCATCGCCGAGGATTTGCTCGTCGATGTGCTATCGCGCACGCAGGCCGTCAACGACGGCGACGACATCACCCAGTTCGAGATCACGACCGCCGCCGCGCTCCTCGCGTTCTCGGAGCACCCGGCAGACGTCGTGCTGCTCGAGGTCGGTCTCGGCGGCCGGCTCGACGCGACCAACGTTGTCGAGAAGCCGGTGCTCACGGTGCTGACCCCGATCTCCTACGACCACGCCGACAAGCTCGGCAGCACGGTGGAGCTGATTGCAGCGGAAAAGGCCGGCATCCTGAAGCCGGGCGTGCCCTGCATCGTCTCGCAGCAGGACGACGCGGTGCACGACGTGATCGCGCGGGAGGCGGCCCGCCTCAAGGCGCCCCTCGTCGTGTGGGGCGGCGCGTATGATGCCTACGAGCAACGCGGCCGGCTCGTGGTGCAGCGGGCGGATCAGTTGCTCGATCTGCCGCTGCCTGCCCTCATCGGCCCTCACCAGATCATCAACGCGGGCACGGCCGTTGCCGCCGCGCTGGAGCTCGATGGCCTGTTCGACGGCGTGAAGGTGTCCGAGGACGCCATCGAGCGTGGCTTGACCGAAGCGCGCTGGCCAGCCCGGATGCAGCGCATCGACAGCGGGCCGCTGCCTTCGCTTCTGAAGCCGGGCGCCGAGCTGTGGCTGGATGGCGGCCACAACCCCGCAGCGGGGCGCTTCCTCGCCGAAACGCTTGCCGATCTCGAAGAGCGTGCGCCGAAGCCGCTCTATCTCATCGTCGGAATGCTGGGATTGAAGGATGCGGCCGGCTTCCTCGGCGCGTTCCGCGGTCTTGCCCGGCACGTCGTGGGCGTGCCGATCCCTGGCGCGCACGAATCCCCCTTCCAACCGGACGAGCTTGCAGAGACGGCCCAGTCCGTCTCGCTCAACGCGGAAGCCGAAGAGTCCGTCGAAGCCGCCTTGAAGCGCATCGATGCCATCGATCCCGGCCCCAAGCGCATCCTGATCACGGGCTCGCTCTATCTCGCGGGTCACGTGCTGGCGCTGCAGGAAGGCGTCGAGCCGCAGGCCAACTGAGCACGCGCCGCGCGCGAAAAGAAAAACGGACACGAAAACGACAAGGGCTCCCGCGAGGGAGCCCTTGAACATTTCGGCCTTGGCGTTGCTTACGCGACGGTATCGACGTGCTGGCCGAGCCACTCTTCGAGCTTGCGCTTCTGGACGAGCGCGCCGACATGCTGGCCGGCGACCTCGCCGTTCTTGAACACGAGCAGCGTCGGCATGGCGCGGATGCCGTACTTGGTGGTGATCGCGGGACTCTGGTCCACGTCGATCTTCACCACCTTGACCTTGCCCTTGAGCTCGGATGCAACCTGTTCGAGCGCTGGCGCCATGGCCTTACATGGACCGCACCATTCGGCGAAGAAGTCCACGAGGACGGGCTCGCTCGACTTCAGGACCTCTTGGTCGAAGGTGTCGTCGGATACGAGTGCGGTCATTTGGTGTTTCTCCTATTGCGGCATGTGCCGGGTGTTTTGGGCCCCGGCGCAAGCGGACCGTGAAAGTAGGAATGGCCCCCTTAGGCGTCAAGGCGGAGCCTGTCGGCATGCCACAGGTCTCTGGTGTGAGCCTCCAGAATTTCCTCAGGAATTTCCATCAGATGGGGTCTTTCTGTCCAGAGCAGAGCGGCGCGGACCGCCCGGCCGGGAAAGATGTCGCGGATCGCCAGCCGATAGGCGGCGAGCTGATAAAGGTAAACGGCGGCAACGGCCGAGTGGTTCACCGGTGCCGCGCGGTTCGTCTTGTAGTCGACGATCATCACCGCCTCGTCCGTGACCGCGAGCCGGTCGATCTGGCCGGCAATGCGAAGCGGCGGGCCGCTGCCCGCATCGTCCGGGCGTGGGATGACCGCGACGATCGGAACCTCGGCCCGGCTATCGGGGCCGAACACCGGCGCGAACGACGGATCCGAGATGAGGCCGAGCACTTCATTCGCGATGCTGATGCGTGTGCGCTCCGGCAAACCACGTCCCCGCTCTGCGAGAAACGCCTCGGCCGCACGGCCGCGCGCATCGGATGGAATCTGCGGAAGGTGCTCGAGCAGCGCGTGCGTGAGCGTGCCGCGCAGGAAGCGGCTCTCACCCTGAAGCTTGCCGGGACTGAGCGCCGCCGGCTCGTCGCGAAGATCTGGCGGCCGCGAGACGCGGAGCGGTTCGCCTTCGTCGTCCGTCTCGTAAGGCGCGAGCCGCGACGGTGCGAGTGGCACCGTGAGCTGGGGCTCGCGGGGCGCGGGCTGAACGCTCCAGGCCGGTGGCGGAGCCACAGGCGTCTCGGCTTCGGCCGCACGGGCGGAAACCTTGACCTCCGCCGTCTGTGGCGCTTCGAGCCGGCGCACCTCGCGGCCGTCGGAGAGCGTGACGCGCTGCAGACAATCGTCGATCCCGGCCGCGATGAGATCGTACCAGCAGTCGGTGGCGCGGCCCTTCTTTCCTTCGAAACCCGCCACGTAAAGCCGGTCTCGCGCGCGCGTCATGGCGACGTAGAGCAACCGGTTGCGCTCCTCGCGCTCACGCTGCGCCAGTGCGTGACGTGCGCTTTGGATCGCTTCAAGGCCGCTCGTTCCCTTCACCGGCCATACGAATGGCGCAGCCATGCCCGCAGGCCGCGGCATGTCGTCGAGCACCATCGGACGGCCGCCGCGGCTCGCGGCCGAACCGGCGCTGCACGTGTCCGGCAGGAAGACGACCGGCGCTTCGAGCCCCTTCGCGCCGTGCACCGTCATGACGCGCACCTCGTTGCGGCCGTGCTCCATGTCGCGCTTGATGTCGCGTTCGCCGTCGCGCATGAACGCGAGGAAGCCGGCGAGCGACGGCGGCGCACCGTCGTCGTAGGTGAGCGCGAGGTCGAGGAATTCGTCGAGCGGGTCCGCCGCGTCGAGCCCCAGCCGCGCGATGAGGCGGCGGCGTACGCCGTCGCGGTCCAGGATGTCGGCGAAGAATTCGAACGGCGGGCGGAAGTCCGCTGCCTTGCGCCAGCGCTTCAACGTCTCGGCCGCCTCGACGAACCGCGGCACGTCGCGGGCGGCATCCAGCAGGGCCTTCCAAAGCGTGCCCTTGCGTCCGCAGGCGAGCGCTTCGAGATCGGCGTCGTCGAGAGAGAAGATCGGGCTCTTCAGCACTTCGGCGAGTGCGAGATCGTCCTCGGGCAGCGTCAGGAAATCGCCGAGCGAGAGCATGTCCTGCACCGCGATCTGCTCGGTGAGGCGCATCCGGTCCGCGCCGGCTACGGGAATGCCGCGCGCTTTCAACGCCTGCACCATCGGCGCCGCGAACGGATTGCGCTTCTGCACCAGGATCAGGATGTCGCCCGGCGTGATCGGCCGCCCCGTCGACGCGAGCGTTTCGCCCGTCGCGATCCAGCCCTTGATGGTGTCCGCGATACGGTTCGCGAGCCGCACCACCGGCGGTTCAGCCGACGTGTCTTCGAGCGGCGACCACGCGTCGGCGGGCTCCGTCTCCTCGTGCTGCTCCGTCTCCCAGAGTTCGACGAGGCCCGCATGGCCGGCGCGCTGCGCGACGTGAGGGGCAGGCGTGACGCCGGGCGTGCGCGCCGGATCGGCAAACACGCGGTCCACGGCTTCGAGCACGGGCGCAACGGTGCGGAACGAGAGCGTGAGCGGAATGCGCCGCCACGTGGCGTTCGCGCTGGCCGTGAGTTCGGCGAAACGGTCGCCCATGGCCGAGAACATCTCGGGGGCCGCGCCCTGGAACGAATAGATCGATTGCTTTTCGTCGCCGACGGCGAACAGCGTGCGGACGACATCCTCGCGCGCGCCGGTGCCCGCAAAGAACTCGCCCGCGATGGCTTCCACCACGCGCCACTGCGACGGGCTCGTATCCTGGCTCTCGTCGACGAGGATGTGATCGAGACCGCGGTCGAGCTTGTAAAGCACCCACTCGACGGACGCGCTGTTGGCCAGCAGATTTTGCGCGCGCTGGATGAGGTCGTCGAAATCGAGCGCCGCCCGCCGTACCTTCGCGTTGTGGTAGCGCTGGCGCACGGCATCGGCGAGCCGGATCAGCGCCATTGTCGCTTCGACCGCAATCGTGCCCTGGCACTCGGCCACGAATGAAAGCAGGCGGCTTTGCGCGCGGGACATCAAAGGCTCGATCTCGGGGTTCTTGGCCGAGAGTGCTTTCGTGATGAGCCGCTTGCGCGGTTCATGGTCTTTCGTGAGTAGAAGACGGCAGAGCGCGTCCATCCGAAGCCGGTCGGATGAGGCGCCAAGCGCCGCCGTCGCGAGCTCGGCAAGATCGCAATCGCTCTTGGTGCCTGTGCACAGCACGTCGCGGATGTGGGCAAGATCGCCCGCGGAAAGCACGCGCGCACCATCCGCTTCTATGGCAGCGCGCGTGATGCCAGCACGCACGCCGAAATGACGGCGGTAGAGCTGCTCGGCCATGTCGAGGCCTTCAGGGCCGCCGTCTGTCTCGGACGGTAGGCGCGAGACGCCTTCCAGCCAGTCGCGGCGGTTCACGGCGTCCGTCAGGGTGTCGTCGAAGTGATCGTCTGCGGCGTACGCGATCGCCGCTTCGAGCGCGCGCCCGAGCACGGTCCCGGGATCGCGCGCCGCCGCACCGATCACGTGGTCGATGGCGTCGCGCATCAGCTTCTTGGCCGTCGTATCGTCGAGGATCGAGAAGCCGGGCGTCACGCCCGCTTCGAGCGGAAAGCGTTGCAGCAGGCGCTCGGCGAACGCGTGAATGGTGACGATGCCAAGCCCGCCAGGCGTCTCCGTTGCGCGGGTAAACAGCGTGCGCGCAAGCGCCATCTGCTCCGCCGTCGGCGAGCGGCCGAGGAAGCCCTCGGACAGCGTCTTTTCGAGATCGGCTTTAGGTAGCATCACCCACGTCGCGAGGCTTTCGAACACGCGCTTCGACATCTCGGCCGCAGCGGCTTTCGTAAAGGTGAGGCAGAGAATGCGCTCGGGCGGCGTTCCGGCAAGCAGCAGGCGCAGCACGCGCATGGTGAGCACGTGCGTCTTGCCGGTGCCGGCGTTGGCGGAGACCCAGCAGGAGGCCAGCGGATCGGCGGCGGCGGATTGACGCCGCGACGTCTCCGCAAGATCCGCCGCGATGGAAGCTGGACTCGTCATGCCTCACGCCTCCTCTTGCATGACGGCGCCGGACGACCATTCCGCGACGCGCGCGAGATGCGCGTAGTCGTCGTAGTCGTAGCTGAACCCGGCGCGCCTGAGCGGCCGATAGGGGGTCGCGGGATCGTCGAAGTGTGCGACGTGACGCTTGAGTCCGTCGAGCGCCCGCGCGGCGAGAGCCGCGATGTCGTCCGCCTTGATGTCGCGCTCCTCCCCCGGCGGCTCGCCGCCCGAGGCGCGGATGTAGCGCAATGTCGTGACGGGTCGGCGGGCGATCTTCTCGAAGCCGAGCGCAGCATCGAGCGCGATCGCCGCTTCCAGCGGCAGCTGTGGAGACGCCCCCGCGAGAACTTTTTTGTCGGTCGGCGGCGCGCCGGTCTTGTAGTCCGAGATCACCAAGCCGTGTGCCGTGAGGTCGATGCGGTCCGCGCGCGCCGTGAGCGTGAACGGCCCGGCCGGAGCCTCGAAGATGAGGGACCCGGAAACCTCCGCCATCACGCTATCGGCATCCACCCGCCTCGCAGCCTCCGTCTTTGCAAACCACTCGGCAAAGCGGGCGAAGCGCGGCACCCAGAAAGCGGCAATGCGCGGATGCGCGGCATAGGCGTCGAGCGTCGTGCGCGCGAACCGGATCAGCTCTGCGTCCGCATTGTCGGGAAGCGCGTGTGGATACGCTTTCGCGAATTCCGAAAGTGCGTGGTGGATGATGCTGCCGCGCAGCGCCGGGCCAGGCTGTTCGCCGAGCGGCGAGAGCGGCTGAAGGCCCAGAATATCGCGCGCGAAGATGGCGTAAGGGTTCGCGATCCACGTTTCGACGCGCGAGACGGAAAGCTTGCGCGGCCGCGATGCGACGGCCGGGCGCGGCTCGGGCACGGCGAGGCGCGGCACCGGATCGGCCCGGTCGCGTTCCCGCGCCCAATGCAGCCACGGCAGGTTCGGCGTCAGCGCGCTCTGCGCGCCCATGCCGTCGAGCAGCGCCTTGAGACGCAAGAGCCAGCGCGACGGCACTGTCGGCACGCCGTCCTTCTTGGCCGCGCGCGTGAGCACGACCTGGGGCGCGGCGAGCAGCGTTGCGAAGTCGTGCGCGGCTTGACCGTTTTTCTCTTCCGGAGACGGCAATCCGAGCGCTTCGCGCATCGGCCGATTGAGCCAGGGTCCGGGATCGGCGGCTTGTGGCCACGTCCCTTCGTTGAGCGAGCCGAGCACCACCACGTCGGTTTGCTGCAGACGGGCTTCGAACGGGCCCCAGATGAAGAGCCTCGGATGCACCGGGCCGCGCGGGCGCACCGTCTCGGCGGCCGCGAGGCTGCGATAGAGATCGGCGTAATCGGCCGCCGGAAGGTCGAGCGGCGGCAGGTTTTCGTCCAGAAGGCTCGCGAAGAAGCGCGCGGCCGTCGCGCCGGCTTCGTCCCGCCAGAGCGGGCACTCCGGCGCGTCGCCCGAGCCATCGTCGGCGGGAACCGTCGCCACCGCTTCGGCCACCGTGCTGTGCGCGTCCGCAAGATCGCGCAGCGCCACGTCGCCGTCACGGCCGTAAAGCGCGGTGAGCGGTTGGAAGGCGTTCGCCAGGCGGCGGATGAGATCGTGCGCGCCGTTCCAGTCTTCGTCCCAAAGTCGGTCGACGGCGGGATGCTGGCGAACGCCTTGCGCGCGCGCGCCGGATGCCCGCTCGAAGGCTGCCTCCACGCCGCCGAGCCCATCGCCGAGATAGGGCGCGCGGAACGCTGCGAGTTCGAGCGCCCGCGCCGCACGGCGCACCGCGAACGGATCGAGGCCGAGTCGCGCGAGAGGATGCTTCAAGAGTGCGACCACGGCCGCCGGCGCGAACCGCGTCTCGACCGCGTCGATGACGAGATCGAGCAACGCGCCGGGCGGCGTCTTGCGAAGCGGGCGGCCGGCGGAATCGTCGACCGTGATGCCCCACGCTTCGAGCCGCACCGCGACGCGCCGCGCAAGGAGACGATCCGGAGAGACGAGCGCCGCCGTGCGCCCGGGTGTCTCCACCGCTTCCCGCAGGATCAGCGCAATCGCTTCGGCTTCGTCCTGGGCAGACGGCGCTTCGACCAGGCTGAGACCCTGCGGCGTCGTACCCTGAGGGTCGCGGCGCGCGTCCGCGGCGAACGCCTCCCACAGCGCCGTGGTGCCGGCGGGCCGCAGGGCTTCCGAGATCAGCCGCGCCCGCGCCTGCGATCCGCCGCTCGATACGTCGCCGAGGTGCAGGACGTCGCGCCGGTCGCAGCCGAGCGCGTCGTGCAGCTTCTTGAGCCCGAACTGCGGATGCTCAGGATGATCGGGCACGATGCGCGCGAAGCTCGCGTCGTCGAGCGTGGTGTCGAGCGCCGGCAGGACGATCGCGCCGTTCGGTAGCGCAGCGACGGCGCGCATCAATTCCACTGTGGCGGGGATCGAGCCCGTGACGCCCGCGACGATGACAGGGGCCGTAGGTGGTGCGGTCCGCAGCCGCTCCGCTTCGGCGCGGATCACGGCGTTGCGCCGGGCGGCGCCCGACATCAGCCCCGTTCCCGCGAGGTAGCCGGGCCAAGCCTGCGTGATCACTTCGAGGAAGCTCAGCGTCCTCTGCCAGTGATCGGAGAATGTTTCCGGCACGAGCTCCGCGAGGCGGTCGAGGTTCACGTCCTCGGTTTCCACCATATCCATGAGCTGGGCGAGTTCGTGCGCCAGCACGGCGGCCTGGGCCGAGGTGCTGGCGATCACGTCCGTCGCAAGACCGTCGCCCTGTTGAACGGCGAGCGTCTCCGTCCAGCGCCGGATCAGGCTCGTGAGCACGAGGCGTCGTTCGAGCTCGGAAATGGCTGGCGGAATGGCGGGCCCGTGCCCGTCGTTCTGCGATGATGCTGCGGCCGTGATGAGCGAGAGATCTTCCTCGCCCTCGGACACCGGCACGACGTTCGGAAGCAGCAGCGCGCGGCCGCCCGCCGCGCGCAGGAACGCGTCCTGGAGCGCGCGCGTGGCGCGCCGCGTCGGCAGGTAGAGCGTGACGCGCGGAAGATCGAGCACGGACGGCGCGGGCCCGCCACGAGCGGGCAGGCTGCCGTCCAGAATGGAGGCCGCGAGACAGTCGAGAAACGGCCGCCCTGCCTCGACGGTATAGATATTGGCGCCTGCCGGCTTGGTCATTGTGTACGGCGTGCCCCGAAATTTCGGCCCATCGTGGCCAGCAAGAATCGGGGCCGACCGTACACTGCAACGAAAGGCATCAGGCGCCCGCGGCGCGATCTATCCACCGTTCCGCTTCGTCCACCGCCTGCGGCGTCCCGATGTGCATCCACGTACCTTCGAGCCGGAGCCCGAACAGACGGCCGCGGGCCATGGCCCGGTTCCAGAGCACGTTGAGCGAGAACGGCCCGTCCGGCGCGTCCGCGAACAACCGCGGGTGCGCAATCGAAACGCCCGCGAACACGAACGGCGCTTCCGACCGCTCGCCGCGCCGCGTGAGCGCGCCGTCGGGCGACATCACGAAATCGCCGTGGCCGTCATAACCGAGGCTGTCCGCGCCGAGCGCGAGCAGCAACAGGCTGTCCATGCGCTCCGGATCGAAGGCGCGGACGAGGCGCCGGATGTTCGACCCGATGCCCTCCGCCCACACGGAATCGGAATTGTGGATCAGGAACGGCGCATCTCCGAGCAGCGGCAGCGCCTTGAGCACGCCGCCGCCCGTGTCGAGCAGCGTGCCGCGCTCGTCGGAAATCGTGATGGCAGGAGACGTGCGGCCTGCCACGTGGGTTTCGATCTGATCGGCGCGGTAATGCACGTTGACGACGGCGCGTTCGATGCCGTCCGCGGCGAGCCGGTCGAGCACGTGGTCGATGAGCGGCTTGCCCTTGAGCCGCACGAGCGGCTTCGGCACGGCATCGGTGAGCGGACGCATCCGCGTGCCGAGGCCGGCGGCCAGCACCATTGCAGTCGTCACGGGTTCGGTCATGCGGAGGGGCTTTTCGAATGGGGAATGTCGGGCACTGCGTGGCGCGCCTCTTCCGGAAAATGCCGGTCGAACCATCCGCGGATCGGAGCGAGATCCGGATGCGCCAGACCGCGCGCAAGATACCCCCATAGGCGCGGGATATGACGCAAATACG
>DAOMQQ010000095.1:0-9588 GCA_035445405.1 Hyphomicrobium sp. | reverse complement strand
TGGTCGAACGGCCGCATGGCATAGAAAAAGAGAAACGCCGACGCGCCGATCATAAGCGCAGCAAACGCCGCAAGCGAATAACCGACCATGCTGTCAAAGCCATGTACGATGTCGTCCAAATGACGCTTGTCGGTGCCAATGATGAAGCGTATGGGCTCGCCGGCCGGATCGATCCATTTCGCCTGCTCGAGGACCATCAGCGTCCCGGTCGGTCCGGTGATCGAATAGGATTTTATGGTGTCCGTCGGCGCCGTCGCCGGAACCTCCAGCGCCGGACCTGCAAGCGACTTCGACCGTGCGATGCTGCTGCGGCCCTTCTGGATTTCCCAGTAGAAGCCCGACTCCGGCACGTCATAGCGCGGGTCGCTCAGGTCGCGCTGCAGAACTGCGCCGGTTACCGATATGTCCGCAAGCCGCTGGAGCTCATCGAGGTGGACATGGAGCTCGTCGGTAAATTGCTGTGTGACAAGCTCCCGGAAGATCGCCGACAGCAGCAAGCCTCCGACCACCGTGCCGGTGACGATCCAGATGGATGCAATTACGATCAGCCTGCGCCTCAAGCTCATGCTGCGCCTCAATCCATACGATAGCCAAGACCCCGAACGGTCTTGACGACGTCCGATCCCAGCTTCCGGCGGAGCCGGCTGACATAGACCTCGATGGTATTGGATTCACAGCTTTCTTCGAGCGTGTAGAGATGCTCGGCCAGGTCCGCCTGCGAGACGATCCGGCCAATGCGGTGCATGAAATAGTTGAGCATGCGCAGCTCTCGGGCCGTTAGCTCGACGGGCTTGCCGTCGAGCGTGACCTGGCCTGCTGCCGTATCGAGCGTCACCCGTCCGTGGGTGAGGACAGGGGTTGCGAGCCCAGATGTTCTGCGGATCAGCGCCTTGAGACGCGCCGCGACCTCCGGAACGTGGAACGGCTTCGATATGTAGTCGTCGGCCCCGGCGTTGAGGCCGTCGACCTTCTCGGACCATGTGCCCCGTGCCGACAGGACCAGGACGGGCATCGTGCGGCCTTCACGGCGCCAGCGCCGCAACACCTCAAGTCCCTCCATTTCGGGAAGACCGAGGTCGAGAACGGCCGCGTCGAAATCACCATCGGTACCCATGGCGTATCCGTCGATGCCGTTGTCCACGCGCTCGACCGTGAACCCGGCGTTGGTCAGCCCGGTGGCAATCCGCCCGGCGATCTCGTTGTCATCCTCAATCACCAGGATGCGAATTTGCGGCCTCCATCCTCGATCTGCTTGCTCGTCACGTTATTGCCCAGTCGACCTGAACCCGAGCTGAAAACCCGTTCCCTACGCTCGAACTTTCCTTTCATGTGGCGTTCAGCTTGGGGTGACACTCCCACTCCTGTCATCGATAGGAAAGGGCTTTGCAATGGCACGGCGCACCGCAATCGGACCTCTGGCCTCGCTTGTTCTCATCGGTTGCTATTCCATCGCAGAGGCCCAGACCGTCACGCTCAGCTTGGCGCAAGTAGCGCAGATGGAAATCAAGCTGGCGGAGGTCAGGAAGGCCGAAACCGAGGCCGTCGCCCTCTTGCCGGGAACCGTCGTGCCGGCCCTCAACGCGCGTGTGGTTGCCGCGGCCTCGTTCGCGGGGACCGCCATCCAAGTCCTCGTTCTCCCCGGCCAGACGGTGGCGAAGGGAGCCCCGCTCGCGATCATTGAAAGCCGGGACCTTCTCGATGCATTGAGCCAGCTCAAACAGGCCGAGGCCGGGCTCCAGGTCGCAGAGGCGATCGCACGCAGAAAACGCGACCTTGCGGACAAGAGCATCGCCAGCCCGCTTTTGGCCGATGAGGCCGAGGCGCAGGTCATCAAGGTCCGCGCCGTCCTGGAGCAGCACAGGCGCACCCTTTCGCTCGGCGGCGTCAGCGTCGGCGAGGGCGGCCGGTACACGATCACGGCGCCAGAGTCCGGCGTCGTGATCGAAACCCAGGCCATGCCAGGCGCCTCGCTCGAGGCAATGGCGCCCGCCGTCACCATCGCTTCCCGTGCCGAGGTTTGGGTCGAGGTGCAGGTTCCGGCTGGCCTCGTAACGCGCATCCGGCCCGGTGATGCCATTCAGGTCATCGACGGACCGCAGGGCACTGTTGTCTCCATCAGCGGATCGCTCGACCGCATGACACGCTCCGCGGTGATGTACGCCTCCGTGCCGAGCGATACCGGGCTGCTTCCGGGGCAGATGGTGACCCTCAGCGTGCTGCGTCCGACCGAAACGGGCGGATTGAGCGTCCCTGCGGCCGCCGTCGCGTGGGTCGGCAACACGCCAGCAGTGTTCGTCAAGAACAATACCGGATTCGAGCTTACTCCGGTGACCTTGCGCGGCACGTCGCCCATGGCGGCGACTGTCGCCGGCAGTGTGCGTCCCGGTCAGGAGGTCGCAGTAAGCGGTCTTCCGCAGCTCGAAGCCATGATCGGAGGGGAATGACGTGCTGCGCAGGCTGATCGAGTTCTCGCTGACGCAGCGCGCCGCCACGCTGCTTTTCTCGCTCCTTGTCGCGGGGCTCGGGGGCTACGCCTACAACACCATCCCCATCGATGCCTTTCCGAACATCTCGCCCGTGCAGGTCAAAATGATCCTGAAGGCTCCCGGCATGACGCCCGAGGAGGTCGAGACGCGCGTCATTACGCCCATCGAGCTCGAGCTGCTCGGCATCCCGCGGCAGACGATCCTACGCTCCGCCGCCAAGTATGCCCTTGCCGACATCACGCTCGACTTCGACGACGGTACGGATATCTACTGGGCGCGTCAGCAAGTCGCCGAGCGTCTTGCGAGCGTCCAGGGTGAGCTTCCCGCGAACGTGACGGGCGGGCTGGCACCTGTTTCCACGCCGCTCTCGGACGTTTTCATGTTCACCGTCGAAGGCGGCGGCCTGTCTCTCGAGGAACGCCGCAGCCTGCTCGACTGGACGATCCGACCCGCTCTGCGCACCATCCCCGGCGTCGCGGAAGTCAACGCCCTCGGCGGATACGTGCGCACGTTCGAAGTCATCCCGGACAGCTCCGCACTGGCAGTGGCGGGGCTCAACGTGTCGGATGTCATCGACGCCATCGAGAAGGGCAATCGCAACGACGGCGCCGGTCGTCTGACCGACAGCGAGAAGGCGCTCGTCGTCCGCGCAGAGGGCGCTATCAAGACGCCACAGGATCTCACCCAGATCGTGCTCAAGATGGACGGCACGCGGGTCCTGCGACTCGGCGACGTGGCGAAGGTCCGGATTGGCAGCCTGACGCGGTATGGCGCCGTCACCAAGGATGGTACGGGCGAAGCCGTGCAGGGCCTGGTGCTGTCGCTGCGGGGCGCCGACGCCAGCGCGCTCGTATCCAGCATCAAGGCGCGCCTCGAGGAGCTCGAACCCAGCCTTCCGCAGGGCGTCCGGCTCGAGGCTTTCTACGATCGATCGGAGCTGATCCAGCGTGCCGTGGGAACCGTCAGCAAGGCGCTGATGGAAGCGACCGTGCTCGTTGTCGTCCTGCTCGTCGCCTTTCTCGGCAATCTCCGCGCGGCCCTCGTCGTGGCAGTGACCCTGCCGTTCGCCGCGCTTGAGACCTTTGCCATGATGAAGACCTTTGGCATGTCCGCAAACCTCATGAGCCTCGGCGGACTGGCGATCGCCATCGGGCTCATCGTCGACGCGGCGGTCGTCGTCGTCGAGAATGCGGTCGAGCATCTGCAGCACGACGCCGACGACGCGCATGTTCCGTTCCTGCACAAGATCTATCGTGCCGCGAGCGAGGTCGCAACGCCCGTGACCTCCGGCATCCTCATCATCTGTCTCGTCTTTCTGCCGCTCTTGTCGCTGCAGGGCCTTGAAGGAAAATTGTTTGCGCCCGTGGCCCTCACGATCGTGTTTGCGCTCGGCGGCTCGCTGGTCATCTCGCTCACGCTCATTCCGGTTCTGTCCTCGTTCCTGCTCAGGACCGGGCACCACAGCGAGCCGCCTCTGATGCGTTTCCTCAATCGTTCCTATCGCGCGCTGCTCGCGAGTGCCCTGCGGTTCCCGTTGCCGGTATACGCGATCGCAGCAGCCGGCCTTGGCATGACCGTCGCTGCCTATATGGCCATCGGCAAATCATTCATGCCGACCATGGATGAGGGGTCGGTCATCATGCAGGTCACCAAGCTGCCATCGATCAATCTCCGATCGAGTATCGATGGAGATATGCTAATCCAGCGCACGCTCAAGGAGCGGGTCCCCGAGATCGAGCGGATCATCGCGCGTGTCGGCTCCGATGAACTGGGCCTCGATCCCATGGGCCCCAACGAGACCGACGCTTTTCTGGTGCTGAAGCCGAAGGACACGTGGCGCGTTCCGGACAAGGATTGGCTCGTTGCGCAGCTTCGCGAGGCAATGGCCGATCTACCCGGTTTCGAATTCGCCTTCACCCAACCCATCGAAATGCGCACGGCAGAGATGCTGACCGGCGCGCGGGGGGACCTTGCGATCAAGGTGTTTGGTCCGGATCTCGCAAAGCTCGCGGAGCTGGCCGGTCGGATTCAATCTGTGCTCGGCAAGGTTCCGGGATCGGCCGAGGTCTCGACCGTCGCGAACGATACCGTCGACTATCTCCAGATTGACGTCGATCGGTTAATGTCCGGTCGCACCGGCCTTTCCGTAACAGACGTGCAGGATGAGCTCCGCGCGCTTCTGGAAGGCGCATCCGCCGGTATTGTTGCGGAACCCGGCCGGCGAACACCGATCCTCATTCGCGGGCCCGATCCGATCCGCGAGTCACCGGCGCTCTTCTCCCAAACGCAGCTTGCTGCCGGTGATGGGGGACTCGTGCGCGTCAACGATATTGCGAAGCTTTCCAGACAAGCCGGGCCGGTCAAGATCGACCGCGAGAACGCCTCGCGCTTCGCCATCGTTCAGGCCTATGTCACAGGACGCGATCTGGTCGGCTTCGTCGACGAGGCGCAGCGGATGGTTGGGGAAACGGTGGAGCTTCCGCAGGGTTACCGGCTGGAATGGGGCGGCCAGTTCGAGAACCAGCGGCGTGCTGCGACCCGGCTTTCCATCGTCGTGCCCATCGCCATCGGCCTGATCTTCGGCGTGCTGTTCGCCACATTGCGCTCGCTCCGCCAGACGGTTCTGATCCTCGCCAACGTACCGTTCGCGCTCGTCGGGGGCATACTCGCGCTTTGGCTTTCCGGTGCCTATCTCTCAGTCCCAGCCTCAGTCGGCTTCATCGCGTTGCTCGGCATTGCCGTCCTGAACGGACTGGTGCTGGTCAGCTATTTCAACCAGCTTCTTGCCGAAGGCGTGCCCCTCGATAGGGCCGTCTTCGAAGGGGCGACGCGCCGGCTGCGTCCCGTGTTGATGACGGCGAGCATTGCCGCGCTCGGTCTCGTGCCGCTGCTGTTTGCTACGGGCCCGGGCTCGGAGATCCAGAAACCGCTCGCGATCGTCGTCATCGGCGGGCTGGTCACGTCGACGGCCCTGACGCTCGTTCTCCTCCCCATCTTGTTCCGGCGTTTCGGCGTCGGCTCATCCGATCATCATTCGACAGACGTAGGAAATCTCTCTTGGAACAATCCCTTTGCAAGCTCACACTTGTGTGCCCGCCAGATGGATCGGACCGAGTCGTTGAGCTGATGCTCACGATCGACCCGCCGATTGGGGGCTTCACGACATGGTCCGCCGAGGGTCATGGGCATGGGTTCGAAAAGGCGAGCTTCCGCGAGCGAGTCCGCGGCCGCGTCGATCGAACGATGCTGGTCGCGGTCGTTCCGCGCTTTCAGGTCGCCCAAATTCTTGAAACCATCGCAACCCGCGCAACTATTCCGCACATGGCCTATTGGATCGAGCCCATTGAGGCATTCGGCCGGTTGGCACCGGCAAGCATCGATGTGGGCCGGGCGACCGGGCCGGCGGGCCGCGAAGATATATCCGTAGAGCAGCACTCATGATTACAGAGATCCCGCTGGCGACTCTCCTTTCCATCATTTGGGCTGTTGTTTTCGTAATGGCTGCTTGTGGCCTGAGCTATTGGGCCGCCCATCGGCCGGATGTCCGGTCGGAAGTTCTCAATGCCTTGATGCCACCAAGGGATGAAAGCACTCGCGGGAAACTTCCGAAGTCAAAAAGGCGATGACGGCTCGATTGCGTATGCCACAGCTCAGCACGGAACCTCGGCTCACGTGAGTCCCCTTAGCGTACGACCAGGCTTTGCGCGGCGAATGGAAGGAACCTCATTGAATGTCCATCAGTATTTCGCTCACCCGGCGTGCGCTCCTGACGACGGGCTTGGCGACCGCTTCTATAACGGTGTTACCTGCCGCGCTGGCCTCCGATGAGGCATCGTTTTCTTTCCTCGTGGTCGGGGATTGGGGGCATACAAACTCTGAGGGACAGCGCCAAGTCGCGCGCGCGATGGGGATCGCGGCGCGGCAAGACCACGCCCGGTTCGTCGTCTCCACCGGCGACAATTTTTACCCCAACGGCGTTTCTGAAGTGTCCGACCGCTTGTGGAAGGAAGCCTTCGAGAACGTTTACGTCGACGGCGGCCTTCAAGGCCCGTGGTATCCAGTTCTCGGGAATCACGATCACAAGGGCAATGTCACCGCCGAGAAAGACTATTCGTCCGTGAGTTCTCGGTGGTCGATGCCCGCAGACTATTATCGGCACACCGAGGTGCTGGGCGACGACGCTCTGGTCGAGCTCTTTTTCCTCGATACGCTTCCCCTCGTAAGGATGCATGATGGCTTCATGGCACGACTTTTTGAGACCGGCGCAGCTACGCAGCTGTCCTGGCTGAATTCTGCGCTCGCCGAAAGTAAAGCCACGTGGAAGATCGTGGTCGGTCATCACCCCGTGTTTTCCGGAGGGCCTCACGGCAATACGCCGGCCCTCGTCGCCGTCTTGAAACCGCTCTTCGACCGACACCATGTCGCCGCATATATCAACGGACACGACCACAACTTGCAGCACATCCTTGTCGATGGCGTGAGCTACCTGACATGCGGGGCAGGATCCGAAGCGCGTCTTGTCGCACACCCAGAGGCGGCCGTGTTCTCCGCAGCCGTCCCAGGCTTCATGCTTGTAAAGATGACGCCGTCGGCAATGCTGCTCACGTTCCTGGATGCCCGGGCGCAGGTCCTCTACACGGCAACCCTTCATCCTCGGACCACCGGTCACTGAGGCGGCGCCGAAGCACACCACACACCTGGAGCCCTAGTCGGGCGGACAAGTGTTTAAACACGGCACGAAGCGAAACAGGGCCAAAGCGATGCGCCATTAGCGAGTGCGCTTATCAATGTTATAATTTTTTCGATCTGCTGAGGTTGCGATGCAGAAAGGAGCCGAGTGCGATGCCGGAATATAGGGAATACGTAGCGTGGGACGTGCCAACGCGTCTGTTCCACTGGATCAATGCGCTCGCCGTCTTCGGTCTGCTTGTGACCGGCCTCGACATCCTGCTCGATAATCTGTTCCACCATTCCCCGAGCGGCAAGGTGACGCTCAAGGATTTTCACGTGGTCTTCGGTTACCTGATGGCAGCCAACCTGCTATGGCGCTTTGTCTGGGCCTTCTTCGGCAACAGGTATGCGCGGTGGCGCTCCATTGTACCTGGTGGCCCCGGCTACCTGACGGCACTCCGCGCCTATACGGCCTCATTCCTCGCGGGCGAGCCTCAGCAATACGTGGGCCACAATCCTCTGGCGCGCATCGCTGTGTCGCTCCTTTTCGTGTTGCTGCTGATGCAAGCGGCCACTGGCCTTGTCCTGGCGGGAACCGATCTCTACTGGCCTCCTTTCGGGCATTGGTTTGCGGAATGGGTCGCCGCCCCCGGGGTTGATCCGGCCCTGGTTGCGCCGGGCGCCACCGACTTGATCGACAAGACCGCGTATGATGCGATGCGCGCCTTTCGAAAGCCGTTCGTCATGGTGCACGAATTCGGGTTCTACGTGCTGGCCGCCGTCATCACTCTGCACATCATCGCCGTCGTGGTCACCGAGGTGCATGAAGGGGGCAGCATCACCTCGGCTATGTTCACCGGGCGCAAGATCCTCTCGCGCCGTCCGCCCGACTCTGACGAGAGCTGACTTGGCGAGCATGCTCGCTCCCTTGAAACGGAAGGCACTGGATGCGTTCCTGGTCAGATTGGATTGTTGTCCCCACAGTCGATGAGCGTCTCGTCCGGCGGTTCCTGCTGCTCGCAGTTCTGCTTGGACTATTGGCGGGAGGGGCGGCCATTGCATTGAGTCATCAGCGGCTGGCAGACTGGCTCTGGATCGGCGCAACGGTCCCGGTTGTCATCGTTCTTGCCATCTCCATTATCCGTGATCTCCTGGCGCAACGTATGGGCGTCGATGCAATTGCGCTCTTGGCTATGGCGGGAGCCATCGCGCTTAACCAGTCGCTTGCCGCGATTGTCATCGCCATTATGTACACCGGCGGCACCGTGCTCGAGGACTACGCGGTCGCGCGTGCCGAGCGCAATCTCAAGTCCCTGATCGACCGCGCTCCGAAAGTCGCGCTCCGGCGCAATGGTGGTGCAAGTGAGGTGGTGCCGATCTCATCGATTGCCATCGGCAATACGATTGTTGTCCGCGCGGGCGAGATCGTACCCGTGGACGGGGTGATCAAGTCGTCGGTTGCGGTCCTGGACGAAGCGGCCCTCACGGGCGAACCGATCCCGGCCACCCGTGCTCGCGGAGAGAGTGTGCGCAGCGGCGCTCTTAATGCCAGCGACACCTTCGAGATGACGGCTATTGCCACAGCGGAGGACAGCACATACGCGGGCATCGTGCGTCTCGTTACGGCCGCCCAGACGGCCAAGGCGCCCTTCATCCGCCTGGCAGATCGATACGCCCTCTGGTTTCTGCCCCTTACGATCCTTGTGGCGGGGCTGGCCTGGGCCATGTCCGGCGAAGCCGTCCGGGCCCTGGCTGTGCTGGTCGTCGCCACCCCTTGCCCGCTGATCCTGGCCGCGCCGGTCGCATTCATCGCTGGTGTCTCCCAAGCTGCACGCCGTGGCATCATCATTAAGGGCGGGGCTCCACTGGACGCGTTGGCACAGACGCACACCGTGCTCTTTGACAAGACCGGAACACTGACCGTGGGCGGGGCGCGTCTCGTCGCGACCGAGACGGGGCCTGGAGAAAGTGCCGATGAGGTCCTGCGGCTCGCCGCGTCCCTTGAGCAGGCGTCCCAACATGTCGTTGCCAGCGCCATCGTTTCGGCGGCCATGGGCAAAGGGCTATCCCTTCAGGCACCATCGCAGGTGCATGAAGTCGCGGGAGCAGGCCTGGAGGGTATTGTCGGCGGAAAACGCGTCCGCGCGGGCTCCCACCAACTGATCTTCGGGTCGCATCGGCCCGATGATTGGGCGCTAAGGGCACTGCGTCGCGCGTCCTGGCGGTCTGCGCTCAGCGTCTTTGTTTCTATCGATGGTCGCATTGCGGGTGCGTTGCTTCTGGGCGACGAATTGCGTCGGGAGACCCCACGTGCCATCCAATCGCTTCGCGCTGCCGGGGTTGCTCGCATCGTGATGGTGACGGGAGACCGGGCGGACGCGGCTGAAACCATCGCCGCAGCGCTCGACATCGACGCGGTCCTTTCGGATCG
>DAOMQQ010000094.1:0-9696 GCA_035445405.1 Hyphomicrobium sp. | reverse complement strand
CGCCAACGCACGCGCCGTGATCGCATCTCTTATCTGAGACTTAGCCTGAGTCGCGGTATTTTCGCTCCGTTCGACCCGAATCTCCACAGCCACGCCGGTTTTGCGGGCCACCTCACGGAGAAACGCGGCCTTGCGCGAGTCGCTTTCGACCAGCGTCATATGGGCCTCCGGGGCCCGCTCGGCCAGCAGAATGGCCAGCACGAGCCCCGGAAATCCGGCTCCGGACCCCAAATCCAGCCAGTTTTTGGCATCCAGGGGAGAAAAATTTAGAAGCTGGGCGGAATCCGCGAAATGGCGGTGCCACGCGTCCTCTAAAGTGGCCGGCGAAACGAGGTTTATGGTCCTCTGCCACGTTCTGAGCAGCCCCTCGTAGACGGCAAGCCGGTCTGCCGTTTCACGTGAAACCCCAAAAACCTCCCGAAACGCCTCGGCCGAACGAATTCGGGGCATTTCCGCGCTCATGAGGCCAATTTCCGCGCCGCATGCTTTTTCACGGCCGCCAGAAGCTGCATAAGGGCCGCCGGAGTCATACCTTCGATCCGCCCGGCCTGCGCAAGCGTGGCCGGCCGCTGCGCGACCAGCTTTTCGCGAAGCTCGGCCCTGAGGTTCGGCAAAGACGCGTAATCGAACGTCGCCGGAATCGAAATGGCTTCGTCCTTCCGCAGCGCCGCAACATCCGCGTCCTGCCGCTCGACATACGCCGCATACCGCCCATCCACCTCGACCTGCGCTGCGATCTTCGGATCGACGCCGGAGAGTTCAGGCCAGATCTCAGCCAGTCGCCGCAAGGTCATGTCGGGATAAGAGAGAAGTTCAAACGCGGTTCGCCGCCGTCCATCCTTGTTGAGTTCGATTCCGTTTCGTTCCGCTTCACGCGGAGAAACAGAAAAATTAGAAAGTATCTTAGCTACTCGCTCTAACTCTCTGTTTTTATTAGAGAACGCAAAAGAACGAACCGTGCCCACGCACCCCAATTCAATGCCTTTTTGCGTCATGCGCTGATCGGCGTTATCTGCCCGCAATCTCAAGCGAAATTCGGCTCGGGAGGTGAACATGCGATAGGGCTCCGTAACCCCCCGGGTCACCAGATCGTCGATCATCACGCCGAGATAGGCATCCGCGCGCGAAACGACGAAAGTTTTGCCGCCACCCGCCGCCTTGAGCGCCGCGTTAAGGCCCGCAGCAAGGCCCTGCGCGCCCGCTTCCTCGTATCCGGTGGTGCCGTTGATCTGACCGGCCAGGAAAAGGCGGCCGAGCCGCTTCGTCTCCAAGGTCGGCAGCAGCTCGCGCGGATCCACGTAATCGTACTCGATCGCGTAGCCGTGCTGTGTGATCTGAACCCGCTCAAGCCCTGGTAATGTCTTGAGAAAAGCCTCTTGCACATCGGCCGGCAAAGAACTCGAGACGCCATTCGGATAGACGGTGTCGCTCTCAAGGCCTTCCGGCTCCAGAAACACCTGATGCGCGCTGCGGTCGGCAAACCGCACGACCTTGTCTTCGATGGACGGGCAGTAGCGTGGACCGCGCGAGGCGATCTGCCCCGAATACATCGGCGAGCGTTCGAGATTGGCGCGAATGATCGCGTGCGTTGCCTCGCTCGTCGCGGTGATTGCGCACGTCACCTGAGGATTGCTGATCTTTTCCGTCAGAAACGAAAACGGCACCGGCTCAGCGTCGGCTTCCTGCTGCTCGAGCGCATCCCAGTCGATGGAGGTGCGCGCGAGCCGCGCGGGCGTGCCCGTCTTGAGCCGCCCCATGCGAAGGCCGAGTCCGTAAAGACGCTCGGAAAGCTTCAGCGCAGGCGCCTCCCCGACCCGCCCGGCCGGTATAACACGATCACCTAAGTGAATGAGACCATTGAGAAAAGTACCAGTGGTCAAAACCACGGCGCCAGCCCGGATTTCTTCGCCGGACTGCGTGATCACCCCCTGCACCTCGTCGCCGTCAACGATGAGATCCTCGACCGCGCCTTCGAGAACGGTGAGCCCTTCCGTTTCGCGGATCGCCTGCTGCATGGCGGCTTTGTAGAGCGCCCGGTCGGCCTGCGCGCGCGGCCCCTGCACGGCCGGGCCTTTCGAGCGGTTGAGCAGACGAAACTGAATGCCGGCGGCATCCGCCACCCGCCCCATCAGCCCGTCGAGCGCATCGATCTCGCGCACCAAGTGGCCTTTGCCGAGACCGCCGATGGCCGGGTTGCACGACATCGCGCCGATCGTGTCGAAGCGGTGCGTCACGAGCGCCGTTTTGGCCCCCATGCGCGCAGCAGCGGCCGCGGCCTCGACACCTGCGTGTCCGCCGCCCACCACGATCACATCGAAGATCTGCCCGCTCATCCGCCGTTGGCCCACTGCTCACTGAAGCGCCGAGAGATACAGGACGCGTTTCCACCGGTCAAAGCGCGAACGCGCGCCGTGAGCGCGCACCGCGGCCGACATCGACTGACACGAACCAACCCGCGGCACTGTCGAATTGTGTGGAAACACCAATGGACCGCATACGGAGACCCCAATTCCTCGCGAGCATCGGACGCGTATCAGTTGGGGGACGCGGTATGCTGAAGTTGGTCGGTGGCGTTGGTCTTGCACTCATGCTCGGAGCCTGCGCCGGACGCACACCGCAACTCTCTCCGCTCGTGCTTGCATCCGACGAAACGGCCAGCTGTAAAGATCTCGCAACCGAATCCCGGCGCAACAGCGATCAAATGGAAATCCTGGCAACCGAGGAAACCGTGAAGCTCGGCCAGAACGTCGTCGCTGGCGTGTCGGGCTTCATGATCAGGCCCGCCTGGCTAGCCCTGGATTTCCAGAACGCAGCCGGAAAAGAAGCGAAGGCACTGGAACAGCGAAACAGACAACTTGCCGAGCTCGCCCGCAACCGTTGCGGTTCAACCCGCGAGCACACGGCAACGGTTGCCGAACTTCCGCTCGCGCCGACCAGCACGCTTGCCGCCAGACCGGAGATCTCCACAAGCCTCGTCAGCTATTGAGTCAGCTATTGACCGGCTGCGATTGATTCACGTGAAACATGAGTCGACGCGAGGGAGACCCCGCACCGGAAAAGGATTCACGTGAAACATCTGCTGCCGGTCGAACCGGCATAAGGATGGCAGCGCTTAGAGCATTTTTCGACGACACGGACGCACCGTTCCCCTCCCAGTCATGGCGAAGCCATGCTCCGCACGGACGTGCGGAGGGACGAGGGAGGCGAAAACGCGCGATTCCGTATGATCGAAAAATGCTCTAGTTATCGCCAAACCCGTAGAGGCCGGCGTCGTCCAGTCGGAGCTTTTCGAGCGCGGCGCGGGCGTCCTCGGCTTTGTTTTGGCCCTCGTCATCGACTTCGAGATGCTCCTTGAGCGCGGCGTCCACCTTCTGCCCGTCCATTCCCTTGGGATCGATGATGGCGTTGACGAACGCGTCGAGCGAAAATCCGAGCTTGTCGAACCCGAGTTTTCTTTCGATGGCCGAAAGGATCAAGACGCCTTCCGGCTTCAATTTGATTTTGTTGATCTCGGCCTGGATGGCCCGCCCGAAAGACGCATGGCTCTCGCGATCTTCGAGCTTGATATTGAACTCCTCTCCGAGCCGTTTCATGAGATGAAGTTTCATCTCGGTCGGGCTCGGTGAATTCAGCTTGAAAAGGGCTTCCGAAACTTTCGCCCACGCCCGGCTCGCCGGCCCAGCACCATCAGTTTCGCCGGGAAGTTCGACGCCGTTCGCCGCCGCAACGAGCGACACACCCGAAACGTTGGACCCCAAAGCGTTGGACGATACGTCGTTCTGAGAGAGCGGCCGGTTTGCCTGCTGCAGAAGCTGCACGGCGCTCGACTGCGAGGTGGAGACGAAAGTCACGGGCGACACCCAGCGCGGACAGCGACGATGCCGATCACCCTGCCGCATGTCTCTTAAGACTTCGGTAACGCTGGAAGGGACCGCGTCATCGAGAAATGGATTCACGTGAAACGTTTCGTCCGAAAGATCGTCGAAAGCGGATTCACGTGAAACGTGCCTGAAACATGAGGTGCCGTCTCAGCGCATACGGCGCCGTCACTTCCCGATGCAGAAACGGCCGAAGATCTGATCGAGCACGTCCTCGACGTCCACGCGCCCCGTGATCCGGCCCAGCGCATCGGCAGCGCGGCGAAGATCCTCCGCGCGAAGCTCGGCATCATCTGATGCACCGTCGAGAAACGCGACGAGACTGTCGCGCGCAAGCTCTACCAGTCTGCGGTGACGGACTTGCGTGAGCACCGTCTCCCCCGGATGACCGATCCGCTCGGATGCGATCACCTGAAGGCGCTCGACGAGATCGGCGACGCCCTCCCCCGTCTTCACCGAGAGCGGCACCATATCGTCCGGGAGGACGGGAGCCGATCCGCCGGGCAGCAGATCGACCTTGTTCAGAACGAGCAACGTCCGGTCGGCCACCGAGGCCAGCTCGTCCGGCAGCGTCGTCCGCGAACCGGTGGCGTCGGTGAGCCAGAGCACGAGATCCGCCGCCTTGGCCACGGCCAGGCTGCGTCGCATGCCCTCGCGCTCCACTTCGCCGGCCGTCTCCCGAAACCCCGCCGTGTCGGACACGATCACCGGCAGGCCCTTGAGATCGAGCCGCACCTCGATGACGTCCCGCGTCGTGCCCGCCTCCGCCGAGACGATGGCGGCGTCGCGCCGGGCCAGCGCATTGAGCAGGCTCGACTTGCCTGCGTTCGGCGGCCCGGTGAGCGCAACCCGGAACCCCTCGCGCAGGATCTCGCCGCGATGACCGTCGTCGAGGTGATGGTTCACCGCCGAGATGAGCACCCCGATGACGGATCGTGCTTCCGTGAAGGTCTTCGCGCCGATGTCCGCTTCATCCGAGAAATCGAGCCCGGCTTCCACATAGGCCAGCGCATCGATCACGCTCGCCCGCCAGCTTTCGTAGAGACCCGAAAGAGCACCCGTCGCCTGCGCCAGAGCCTGGCGCCGCTGTCCCTCGGTCTCGGCGTCGATCAGATCCGCAAGGCCCTCCACCTCGGCGAGGTCGAGCTTCCCGGCTTCGAACGCACGCCGCGCGAACTCGCCGGGCTCGGCGAGGCGCAAGCCCGGAAGCACGGTGAGCGCTGCGAGAACGGCCTGCACCACCGCGCGCCCGCCATGCAGGTGAAGCTCCACCACGTCCTCGCCGGTGAAGCTCTTGGGTGCCGGGAACCACAGCACCACGCCACGGTCGAGAACCGCTCCGCCCTCCGGGTGACGGATGGCGCGGCCGGCGGCGCAGCGCGGCTTGGGGCGAGGGGCTGCCATGAAATCCAGGACGCGCCCGGCGCCCGGACCCGAGACGCGCACGACCGCGACGCCCGCGCGTCCCGGGGCACTCGCCAAAGCGAAAATGGTGGGCTCGGCTTGTGAGGTCATCGCGAGGGGGCTATCCGGAACACCAGCATGGGTTTTGCGGGTTATCGCATAACCCGCATCGAGGAACGGAAGGATAAGAGCATGAGCCGCAACCGCCTCGGCGACGAGACTAGCCCCTATCTCCTGCAGCACAAGGACAACCCCGTCCACTGGTGGGCCTGGGGGCCGGAGGCGCTCGCCGAAGCCAAGAAGACCGGCAAGCCGATCCTGCTCTCGGTCGGTTACTCCGCGTGCCACTGGTGCCACGTGATGGCGCACGAGTCCTTCGAGGACGACGGGACGGCGGCGGTGATGAACGCGCGCTTCGTGAACATCAAGGTCGACCGCGAGGAGCGCCCCGACATCGACGCCATCTACATGGGCGCGCTCCACAAGCTCAACCAGCAGGGCGGCTGGCCGCTCACGATGTTCCTCGACAGCGACGCGCGGCCCTTCTGGGGCGGCACCTATTTCCCCAAGGTGCCCACGTATGGCAGGCCCGCCTTCATCGAGGTGCTGGAGCGCATCTCGGATGCCTACCACCAGCAACCCGAGAAGGTGGCCGGCAACGCCACCGCCATCACCGAAGCGCTCGCGCACCAGGCAGAAAGCGGCACCGGCCCGGAGGTGACCGATCCGCTCATCCTCGAGATCACGGGCCGCCTCGCGCACCTCGTCGATCCAACCCATGGCGGCATCACGGGCGCACCGAAGTTTCCGCAGTGGAGCTTCTTCTGGCTGCTCTGGCGCGGCGCGATCCGCTACCGCAACGAAGCAGCCAAGCAGGCGGTGATCACCACTCTCGAGCGGATGAGCCAAGGCGGCATCTACGATCACCTCGGTGGCGGCTTCGCGCGCTACTCGGTGGACGAGCTCTGGCTCGTCCCGCACTTCGAGAAGATGCTCTACGACAACGCGCTCCTCATCGACCTGATGACGGAGGTCTGGCGCGAGACGCGAAGCCCGATCCTCGAAGCGCGCATCGCAGAAACCGTCGCGTGGCTTTCACGTGAAATGGTGGTCGACGGCGGCGGCTTCGCGGCCGCGCTCGACGCCGATAGCGAGGGCGAGGAAGGCAAGTTCTATGTCTGGTCGCAAGAGGAGATCGAACGCGTGCTCGGCGCGGACGATGCGGCCGTGTTCGCGAAAGCCTACGACGTGACGCGCGACGGAAACTGGGAAGGGCACACGATCCTGAACCGGCTCCATGCGAAGTCGCTTGGCAGCGAGGACGAGGAAGCCAGGCTCGCGGTCTTGCGCGCCAAGCTGCTCGACGCGCGCGCAGCGCGCATCCGTCCCGGCTGGGACGACAAGGTGCTCGCCGATTGGAACGGGCTGATGATTGCAGCCCTCGCGCGTGCAGGTGTCGTGTTCGATCGATCCGACTGGGTGACGATGGCGCGCGAAGCCTTCACCTACGTCATCGAAAAGATGACCGCCGATGGACGCATCGTTCACGCGATCCGTCATGGGCGCGGGAGAGCGCCGGGCACCGCCCACGATTACGCGAACATGATCTGGGCCGCGCTCCGTCTCTACCAGGCGACGGGCGAAGCGAGCGACCTGACGCAAGCAATCGCGTGGGTCGAGATCCTCGACCGCCACTATTGGTCGGAGGATGCCGGCGGTTACTTCACCGCTGCCGACGACACGTCGGACGTGATCGTCCGGCTCCGCACGGCGAGCGACGACGCCACGCCGGCCGCCAACGCGACGATGGTCTCGAACCTCGTCGCGCTCGCGACGCTCACCGGCGACGCGCGCTTCGTAAGACGCGCCGAAAGCATAATGCGCGCATTCTCTGCCGATCTTGCGAAGAACCTCGTGGCCCACACGGGACTTCTCGCCGCAGCGATGGACCTATTGGCCCCTCAGCTCGTTGTAATGGTCGCGGGCGAGTCCGCATCGTCTCCGGCGCTTGGCTCGGTCGTGCGCAGCGTATCGATTCCAGGTGCGGTCGAAATCGAGGTGAGCGGCGCCATCGGCGCGCTCGGGCCGCCGGCCTTGCATGGCAAGTCGGCGGAAGACGGAAGGCCAACAGCCTATGTCTGCATCGGTCCTCAATGCTCCTTGCCGGCGACCAGCGAAGCCCAGTTGCGACAAACGCTGCTCGACCTTCGCGCGCTTGCCTGAGATCAACGTTCCTTACCGGAGATGTAAAGAAAAACGATGTGAAAGCCGTGTTTACCACGGCTAGACTTCGTGCGAGCTGCACTCGAAGAGGTATCCTATTGAGTTGTCGAGAAAGTCTGAGACGAGGCCCTCATGAATTCTGGACCACTACGCACGCTTGTTCGGTACGGATACTTTCCGTTCATGGTGCTCGGCCTTAACGGCGCGGCGTACTATGTCGTCGCCTACGGCCATTCCTACGCGTGGCTCGCGCTTCTGATCGGCATCCTGCTCGCGACGGCGTTCGCTGCCGAGCGCGTCCTTCCATGGTACGAGGAGTGGAACCACTCGCACGACGACGACAAGACCAACGTCGTCCACGCGATCGTGTACGAGGCGCAAAACCTCAACGGCATCCTCACGATTCCGCTCGTGGCCTGGTTGACGTCGGGCGGTCTCAACGCCGGGATCTGGCCGACGGACTGGCCGATCTGGGCGCAGCTCATCCTTGCGGTCGTGCTGGCCGATTTCGCGCTCACCTATCTCCATTATCTGAGCCACCGTTTTTCGTTCCTGTGGCGCCTCCATGCCGTGCATCACGGCGTGGCGCGGCTCTACGGATTCAACGGGCTCGTCCGCCACCCTCTGCATCAGATCGTCGATCTGGTGCTCGGCACGGCACCCCTGGCGCTTGCGGGTATGCCCGTGCAGGTGGCGGCGCTGCTCGGCTTCGTCATCACGGTGCAGCTCGTCGTGCAGCACTCGAATGTGGCCTACGCGCTCGGGCCGCTGCGCAATCACCTCGCCATCGGACAGATCCACCATCTGCACCATGTGAACTGGGGCAAGGAAGGCGACTGCAACTTTGGCCTGTTCTTCACGCTCTGGGACCGGATGCTCGGCACGTTCCATCCCGAGCCGCCACGCCCCATCACGGCAAGCGACATGGGCGTCGACGAAGTTCCGAACTTCCCGAAGGGCTACATGGAGCAGCTCGCGTTTCCGCTGCACTACAAGCCGGGTGAGGGTGTGCAATCCGGGCTGAAGCAAAAGTCGGAAACCCGCAAGCCGAAGCAGACGGCCGCGGCCCAGGCGCGCGCCATCCACGACGCGGCGGAGTGAGCCGACGGTTCCATCAAGCCGCAACACATCCCAGCGCGAACAAAAAGCGCGCCGGACCCGATCGGGTCCGGCGCGCTTTTTCTAGAGTGCTTCCGGAAAAGTGGGAACCGGTTTTCCGATAAGAAGCACGATAAAGCAAAAACTTAGAGCCGTTCCGATTTTGGTGGAACCACGGAACGGCTCTAAGCAGATCAGGTCTAGGTATTCATCGACTGGAAGAACTCGCCGTTGGTCTTGGTCGAGCGCAGCTTGTCGATGAGGAACTCGATAGCGTCCATCGTCCCCATCGGGTTGAGGATGCGGCGAAGCACGTAAACCTTCTTGAGCTGATCCCTCGGCACCAGCAGGTCTTCCTTGCGCGTCCCCGAGCGCGAGACGTCGATGGCGGGGAACACGCGCTTGTCCGAAACCTTGCGGTCGAGGATGATTTCCGAGTTACCGGTGCCCTTGAACTCTTCGAAGATAACCTCGTCCATGCGGCTGCCGGTATCGATCAGCGCCGTCGCGATGATGGTGAGCGAGCCGCCCTCCTCGATGTTGCGCGCGGCACCGAAGAAGCGCTTCGGCCGCTGCAACGCGTTGGAATCGACGCCGCCCGTCAGCACCTTGCCGGAGGACGGAACCACGGTGTTATAGGCCCGGCCGAGACGCGTGATGCTGTCGAGCAGGATCACGACGTCCCGCTTATGCTCGACCAGGCGCTTGGCCTTCTCGATCACCATTTCCGAGACCTGCACGTGGCGTGAGGCAGGCTCGTCGAACGTCGACGAAATCACCTCGCCCTTCACCGAGCGCTGCATGTCCGTGACTTCCTCCGGCCGCTCGTCGATGAGCAGCACGATGAGATAGCACTCGGGATGGTTGGCCGTGATGGAATGGGCGATGTTCTGCAAGAGCACCGTCTTACCGGTGCGCGGCGGCGCGACGATGAGCGCGCGCTGGCCTTTGCCGAGCGGCACCACGATATCGATGACGCGGGCCGAGAGATCCTTGATGGTCGGATCCTCGATCTCCATCTTGAGCCAGCTCGTCGGATAGAGCGGCGTCAGGTTGTCGAAGTGAATCTTGTGCTTGACGGTCTCGGGATCTT
>DAOMQQ010000093.1:0-9718 GCA_035445405.1 Hyphomicrobium sp. | reverse complement strand
TTCGCGGCGGACAGACGCCAAGGGTCGCAGGCCCCTCGACCGAGAGCGAGTGAACCGGCCTGTTGTGCGGCGGCTCCGAGGAACACGACGGAAACAACATTTTTCGACTGAAGGGATACGAACATGGTGACTGTGGGGAAGACCGCTGTGGACCAGCGCGCCAAGCCCGGCTTTCTGGATCGCGAGGCGATCGTCGCAAAGCCGGGGTTCAATCGTTGGCTGCTTCCGCCAGCGGCGCTTTCGATCCATCTTTGCATTGGCATGGCCTACGGTTTCTCGGTGTTCTGGAAACCGTTGCAGGCGGCGCTCGTTGGGGCGGATGGCACGATCCTGCCGGAATGCTCCGCCGGTGCCGCGACCTTCGCGGAGAAGGCGTTCGGAACGATGCGGGCGCTGACGGCGACAGACTGCAACTGGAGCCAGTTCGACCTCGGCTGGATGTACACCTTCTTCTTTGTGCTGCTCGGCGTTTCCGCTGCGATCTGGGGTGAATGGCTCGAACGCGCTGGGCCGAGAAAGGCCGGTATCGTCGCGACGCTTTGCTGGTGCGGCGGTCTTCTGATCTCTGCCGTCGGCGTCTACACGCACCAACTTTGGCTGATGTGGCTTGGATCGGGTGTCATCGGCGGAATTGGCCTCGGTCTCGGCTATATCTCTCCCGTCTCGACGCTCATCAAGTGGTTTCCCGATCGGCGCGGCATGGCGACCGGCATGGCCATCATGGGATTTGGCGGAGGCGCGATGGTGGGATCGCCGTTGGCGACGTTTCTCATGGACGAGATCTTCAAGACCAGCACGGAGCCGGGAGTTTGGCAGACCTTTGTTGCCATGGCAGCAATCTACGTGGTGTTCATGCTGATCGGGTCGTTCGGGTATCGGCTGCCGCCGCCTGGCTGGAAGCCGGAAGGGTGGACGCCGTCCGTCAATCGCAAGACGATGATGACTTCGAACCATGTGCATCTCAAGGACGCGCACAAGACGTCGGCGTTCTGGCTGATCTGGCTGGCGCTTTGCCTAAACGTTTCCGCTGGGATCGGAATCATCGGTGCTGCGTCGCCCATGCTGCAGGAGACGTTCGGAGGTTCTCTCGTCGGGCTGCCCGACGTCGGCTACCTCGAGATGAAGCGCGACATCTCACTCGCGGCTGCTGCGGCTGCCGTTGCCGCCGGCTTTGTCGGCGTGATCTCGCTCTTCAACATCTTCGGTCGCTTTGCCTGGGCATCGTCATCGGATTACCTGGGCCGGAAGCGGACCTATTTCATCTTCTTCGCGCTCGGCGCCTCTCTCTACATTCTCGCGGCATCGGCTGCGGACTGGGGCATGCTGGCGCTGTTCGTCATTTGCGTGTGCATCATCGCTTCGATGTACGGCGGCGGCTTTTCTACGGTGCCGGCCTATCTCGCGGATATTTTCGGCACGCAGTTTGTCGGCGCCATCCATGGCCGCTTGCTTACGGCTTGGTCTACGGCGGGAATCGTGGGGCCGGTCATCGTCAACTATCTCCACGATACCCGCGTTGCCGCCGGTGTTCCGCCCGACCAAATCTACGGCCAGATTTTCTACATCCTCGCCGGGCTTCTGGTGGTGGGATTTGTCGCGAACGCCTTCATACGGCCTGTCCCTCCCAAATGGCACATGAGCGAAGAGGATGTCGCGCGTGAGCAAGCCAAGCTCAGGTCGAGCACCGATACCGGGGAAACCGGCTCTTTTGGAATCGGCAAAGGCGGACTGGATGCAAAGGCGTTTCTTTTCTGGTCCATCGTCGGCATCCCCATCGCATGGGGTGTTTGGCAGACCGGGCTGAAGGCGCTTGCGCTGCTCGGCTGACAAGGCTCTGCCGAAGCGAAGAACTGCCATGCGCTTGGTGGGCCGCCGCAGATGGCGGCTCACCAACGCGTTGCGCGCGCCGACGAACATACAGACGCTGAGAACGTTCGCGACGGCCCTGCCTATGAACGTCTGGCGGCCGAGGGCTACACGTTCGGAAGTGGCGCCGCCTACGACTTCGACGGCACCTCAAGCAGCGATTCGCTGGTTCTTGGGTACAGCGGCGCCAGAGAGAAGAACATCGAGATCGCGGTGGGCAGGCTGCATGGCCTGATCGCCGACATGCGATGCGAGCGCTAGCCGTATGCCGTCTTTCCACGCCGGGAGACGGCGTGAAATCGGTATTGAAGTCGTGAGCGCCGCGGTCCGGCCGGATACTGACATCGCGCCCATGGGCAACGCCCACGCCTTCCGGCTCGCGGCCGCCCGCCCACGTTGTGGCATATAAATCCCATCACGCGAGCGTTCATTCTGCGCGTGTCATTGGTCATTGACAAAAGACCGGTCAGGTGGCCGAAAGTGTTTTTCGCGACGGATAAGGGAACGCGGTAAAACGTTGATTTGTCGACGCCGCGGCTGCGCCCGCAACTGTATGCAGTGAGCTTTCTCGTTAGAATGCCACTGGCGACCTCGTCAGGCCGCTGGGAAGGTGAACGCGGAAGCGCTTGAGCTGCAAGCCAGGAGACCTGCCGTTGCGTGTCGCCCATCCCTCGTGCGGGCCGCGCGGTGGAACGGACTCCGTAGTGGCGACTGATGTGCAACCGAAGGGAAGCGACGTCAGGCATGCCATTTTACGGTGTCTGTTCCTAGTTTTCGTGAGCAAGACGTCCGCGTTTCGCGGCGGCAATTCTTGTTCATGGGCTCCGTGGCGATGATATGCGACGTTTCACTTCCCCGAAGCCTGTGGATGCTATTGGGGGGTTCTGGTGCTTTTTCTATCTCGAAATTCGTCGTTGCCGGCGCGGCGTGGTCTCTTTCTCGCGGCCTCCGGTGCCGCGCTTCTGTCGGCCAGCGCCGCCCTGGCCCAGACGGCCGCCGAGCCTGTCGAAAGCGAGCTGCCGCCCGTCGTGGTCGGCTCTCCGGCGCAGGGCAAGAAAAGCTCGGCTTCCAAAAAGCAGCAGCCGCTACCCGTTCCCGTGGCCGCCGATGCGTTTGAAAGCGAAGCGCTCGACACCGGCGTGAATGCCGGTGCATCCCCCGTGACTGGGGCCGCCGCGCGCGAGTTCGTCAATCCCATCACCACGACGGGTTCGCGGACTCCGACCGAGGCGCTCCGCCTTCCCTTCAGCACAACGGTCGTAACGCGGGATCAGATCGAGAAATCGGGCGCCGTCCGCCTCGACCAAGTATTGCGCTCGGTGCCCGGCCTGCAGTTCGGCACGCAGGGCAACGCCTATCCGCGCATCGCGACGCGAGGGCTTCGCGATACCGCAGACGTGCTCGTGCTGATCGACGGCGTTCCGTTCCGTCAGCTTGGCGGCGCGGCCGATCTCACGATGCTGCCGGTCGGCATCATTGAGCGCGTGGAGTTCGTGAAGGGGCCTTCGTCGGCGCTCTATGGCCGAAGCGCGATCGGCGGCGTTTTGCAGATTTTCACGCGGCCCGATTCCGATGCGGCCGTTTACAAGCAGCGGGCGACTGTCGGCTCCGACAATTTCCGCGAAACGGTCGCAAGCGGTTACGTCCCGTTCCAGGGCGGCAGCGCGTCGATCCAGGCGGGCATCTCCGACACCGACGGCTTTCAGCGCGACACGGACCGCGAGGCCGGGTTCGTTTCCGGCACGTTGGACAGGCACATCACCGATTGGCTGACGATCGGTGTCGTCGGCCAGTACAGCCAGGTCGACGCAAAGCGGGGCTCGATCATTCCCCTCATCAACGGACGACCGGCCTTCGGAATCACCCGCGAAGACAACTTCGGCCTGCCGGGCGCCCGCTTCGAAGGCGAATACACGTCTCTTTCCATTCCGATGAGGGCCAATCTCGGCAACGGGTGGGACGTCCAGAATATCTTCAACGTGAACCGCTATGACCGCTTCGCGACAGGCGGCATCACGATCACGCCGAACACGACGCCGACGAGCAAGAACTGGAGCGAGTCGGATACGCGTCAGGAGCTTCTGCAGAACGATCTCATCGCCCAATGGAACGGGCGGGCTTTTGGCGGCACCGCGAACTTCTCTTTCGGCGGCAACTACGAAACCGGTCGAATGGATCAGGCGTCGCCGTCGTTCGCCAACCAGCCGACGTTTCTGAGGCCGAATTTCACGACACCTGTCGCGAACGCGGGGAACTATCCGTATGGCATTCGCGGAGCAACGACGCTGTCGGACACCACGCAGACGGTGGGCGGCGTGTTCGCAGGGCTGGACTATAGTCTGGGTCCGTGGAGCCTCTTCACCGGCGTTCGGTGGGATTCGTTCGAAACGACGCTCGAACGGTCCGGCACGGACGTGGTTGCCACCAAGAGCGGCGACAAGGCGACGAAGCGTTTCGGCACGAGCTACGAGCTGATCCAGACTCCGGGAACGACGGTTGCCGTCTTTGCCAACTACACGGAAGGCTTCCGTCCGCAGCTTCCCGCGCTTTCGACGCAGGGCGGTATCACGCTGCCGCAGCTTCTCGATCCCGAATTCACGAAAAACTACGAGGCCGGCTTCAAGGTCAGCGCGTTCAACAATGCGCTGTTCGCCGAAGTCACCTTCTTCGACATGGAACGCGTGGACGCGCAACGTTCGTTCCGTGTGGATGCCGACACGTTCCTGTTCACCAACGCGCAGCAGCGGGTCGACGGCATCGAAGCGCAACTCCGCTATCGCGCGACCGACAATCTGAGCGGCTACTTCATCTACAGCTATCAGGATGCGGTGAATACGAACTTCGTCACCACGGCCGGAGACTTCTCGGGCAACACTATCCGCATGGCCGCCCGTCACTTCGCGGGAGCCGGGTTCGACTGGGCGTTCGGGAATCTGAACTGGAATGTGAGCGTAAACTATGTCGGCTCGCGGCCGCTGCGGGACAACCTGCCCGTGGCGCAGATCCAGACGCTGCCGTCGTATGTTGTCTGGAATACGTCGCTTCGCTATGATTTCGACCGCTATTTCGCACAGGCCACGGTGAACAACATCTTCGACGAGTTCTACATCGCCGACGATTTCTCGGCTCAGAACGCGGGAAATGCCGGGCCGCCGCGAGAGTTTCTCTTTACGGCCGGCGTTCGCTTCTGATGCTGACGCGGCGCCATCTGTTCGCGATCGGCGCCGCGTTTGCCGCTGATTTGCTTCTTTCCGGCCGTGTCCTCGCGCTCGAGGATGCGACCGGAAACACGCTCAACCTGCCCGCTCCGCCACGCCGCATCGTCGCTCTCAATCCCGCGATGGTGGAAAGCGTCGTCGCCATCGGTGCCCTGGACCGGATCGTCGGGATCGGCGGCAAGGTGCTTTACCCCGAAAGCGTGCTGCATCTGCCGAGCGTCGGAGGTGCGTTCGGCTTTTCGGTGGAAGCGGTGCTTGCGCTCGATCCGGATCTGGTCGTGATGGCGGTGGGAACGGATGCCGCGGCCCAGCTCGCCCGTCCGCTGTCGGAAATGGGGGTTCCGATTTTTCTCGCAACCTACACCGACTTCGCCTCGATCCTCGCTTACATGCGCCTGCTCGGTGCGGCGCTCGGGCTGAGCGACCGCGCGGAGCGGCTCGTCTCGTCCATGCAGGCGACGATTTCGGATGTCGCCGAGACGCTGAAAGATCGCCCGCGGCGCGGTGTCTATCTCGAAACCGGCGCGGCGGGCAACGCGGCGTTTCAAACGGTGCGCGCGGGTCATTATGCGGACGACGGAATCCGGCTGGCCGGGGGACGCAACGTCTTCACACTCAGAGGTCCGCGCCAGGTGACGGTCGAGGGCATCGCGGAGGCCGATCCGGACGTCATCGTGGTGCTGGCAAGCGATCCGGCGCTCACGCCCGAGATCGTCGCGGCGCGGCCCGGGTGGAGCGCGTTGCGAGCGGTGCGCGAAAGCAAGGTGGTGGTTCTGCCGCGCGGCTTTATGCTGATCCCGGGGCCGCGTCAGGCGGAGGCCGTGCGGATCCTGGCGCGGGCCATCCATCCGGAGGCGTTTGCGCGATGAAACCCGGCGCGCTCACCATTTCGCTCGCTGTCGCGCTCGCGCTGGGTGGCATGCTCGTGGGGGCGATGCTCGGCGTCACGAGCACGGACCCGCTTCGTCTTCTGAGCGCGATCGCGAGCTCCGATCCGTCATCCAACGACGTTCTGCTCGCATGGCGCGTACAGCGCGTCGTCGGCGCGTTCCTCGTCGGCGCCTGCCTGGCAATGGCCGGTGTGATCTACCAGGGCGCGTTTCGCAACCCGCTCGCCGAGCCGTTTCTCCTCGGAAGCTCGGCCGGCGGCGCTTTAGGCGCGGTCTTCGCGATCCTGCTGCCGTGGCCATGGCTGTCTGCCGTCGGGCTGCCGGTGATGGCCTTTGTCGGCGCGTGGGGCGCGACGCTCCTGGTGCTGGGGATCAGCCGGGCGGCGCGGATCGAGGATGCGGCCGGGATGCTGCTCGTCGGCATTGCGCTCGCGGCGCTGCTCGGCGCGCTCCGGTCCGCCGTCACTTTGGTTCTGGCCGACGAATCCGTAAGCCTGCGCGCGTTGGTGAGCTGGACGCTCGGTGGGCTGCAATCGCCGACAGGCACGACACTCTGGACATTCGCGGCGCTCACCGCGCTGTGCCTCGTCGCATCCCTCGCGCTGGCGCGGAAGCTCGACATTCTCGGGTTCGGCGAGGCGACGGCGGCGACCATGGGCGTGGATGTCGGGCGCTTTCTTACGCTTGCGCTGACGGTTGCGGCCTTCGCTACCGGGCTTGCGGTGGCGTGGGGCGGGGTGCTTGCCTTCGTCGGGTTGATCGTGCCGCACGCGGTGCGGTGGTGGATAGGTGAGCGCCATGCGCCGCTGCTTCTTCATTCCGCGCTCGTGGGCGGTGGTTTTCTCGCCGTCTTCGACGGCATTTCGCGCAGCGTGCTCGCGCCGTCCGAGATTCCGCTGGGGCTTTTGACATCCTTGATCGGCGCTCCGTTCTTCCTCCTTCTTCTCGTACGGCGGTACCGATGATCCAGGTCGAACGCCTGCGCGTCGTGCGCAACGAGAGTGTGCTGCTCGACGACGTCTCGTTCTCGCTCGCGCGGGGCGAGGTCGTCGCGCTGCTCGGCCCGAACGGAGCGGGAAAGACCACGCTCGTCAAAGCCCTGGTCGGCCTCGCTCGTCTGTCGGACGGGTGTGTCGAAGTCGAGGGGCGGCCGATCGGCTCGTATCGCGCGGGGGAGCGGGCACGCCTGCTCGCTTATGTGGCGCAGCAGCAGGACTTCATTTGGGACTTGGAGGTCGGGGAGATCGTGGCATTGGGCGCGAGATCGCCGGAGGATGCAACTCATGCGCTTGCCAAGTTCGATCTCGGGACCTTCGCGCATCGGCGCATCAAAAGCCTGTCCGGCGGCGAACGGGCGAGAGTGATGCTCGCGCGCGCGCTTGCCGCCCAGACGCCGTTTCTCGTGGCCGACGAGCCCGCGGCCAATCTCGACATCAAGTATCAGCGCCATGCGATGCAGCGGCTGAGGCAGGCGGCGCAAACGGCAAATGTCGGCGTGCTCGTCGTGCTTCACGATCTCAACCTTGCGTTCACGTTCGCCGACAGAGTGCTGCTGATGCACGAGGGGACGCTCGTGCTCGACGCACCGGCTGCCGATGCGGCGGCATCACTCGTGCTCGACCGCGTGTTCGGCGAGCGCTTCATACGCACGACCGTCGAGGGGCGCACGCTCGTGCTTCCTGCGGGGGAGCCGGAATGACGCGGTTCTCCGTTCTGGATCAGTCGGCGACGTCGGCCGGGCGCAGCGACGACGCGACACTCCGCAACACCATTGCGCTCGCCCAGCACTGCGAGCGCCTCGGCTATCATCGCTTCTGGCTCGCAGAGCATCACAACAGTCCGGCCAACGTGGGGACGGCGCCCGAAGTCCTCTGTGCCGCCATCGCTTCCGTGACACACCGCATTCGTGTCGGCAGTGCCGGTGTCCTGCTGACCCACTATGCGCCGCTCAAGGTCGCCGAGGTGTTCCGCGTTTTGAGCGCGATCGCGCCGGGCCGGATCGACCTCGGCGTCGGGCGCTCGCCGGGCGGGAATGCAGAGACGGTCGCGGCTTTGAATCGAGGCGCGCCGGATGTGGCGCACGAAGAGAAGGTGGCCGAGCTCTTGCGCTGGCTCGAGCATGACGGCGCCGCGCCGGAGCCCGAAAGTGTGCGCGCCTATCCGCGGCCCGTCGCCGGGCCGGAGCCTTGGATGCTTGGAAGCTCGCTCCGCGGCGCGACGCTGGCGGCGCGGCACGGCTTGCCGTTTTGCTTCAACTTTTCCCACGGCACCAACTATGGGCTCGCGCGGCAATCGCTCGACGCCTACAGGGCCGATTATCGTCCGAGCCGCGAATTTCCGAAGCCCATCACATCGCTCTCGATCTGGACGCTTGCGGCCGAGAGCACGGACGAGGCGGAGCGATTGTTCGCGCCGCGCGCGTATTGGCGGGTCATGCTGGATCGCGGCATTCGCTGGCCGATGATCTCGCCCGAGCTGGCGATGGCCGAGCGGTATACGCCTGCGGAACAGGCGCGCATCGAAGAAATGCGCCACTACTCCGTCGTCGGGTCCGTCGGGGACGTTTCGGCGCGTTTGCGGACTATTGCGCAGGCGTATGCGGTCGACGAGATCGTCCTCGCAACGTGGACGTTCGATGCGCGGGATCAATGGGCGTCCTATCGGTTGCTGGCGGATGCGCTCGGTTTCTCCGAGCACAAACGGACCGACGATCCCTCCTCGCATTCGTCGTAGCGGGGCTTGAGTTCGGGGCGTGGCGAGAGGGCGCCTAGGAGAGCGTCGAGCGAAAAAAAACCGTGATTTCAAGGCCGGCTGCGGAGCGGCGGGAACCTTGCGCCGTGCACGCCGCTTGAAGGAGGGAGGCCGCCTTCTGCGGGCCGCCGACGCACGTCATACGGTGGCCGCAGAGGTATGGTTGTATGGAGCCAACAGCAATCTGTTTCCAGGTTCCATTCATATTGGGTTCAACTGTCCGGATCTAGGAAACGGTATCTTTCCGGACGTCGTGTATCAGGTGGACATCCGACAAGCGAAGGAGCGCACCGTCAAATGAAGAAGATTCTCGCAATTGCAGTGGCCTCGTCGGGCCTCGTGTTCGTTTCTGTGAGCCCTTCCAGCGCGGCAGGTGCGCTTGGCAGCGGTGCGTCGGCTGTCGGCAAGGCTGCCGCCGTCGAGAGCACCGGGGTTCATCAGGTTCGTCGCCGTCATCGCGGCCGCAACGCCGCCATCGGCATTCTCGGTGCTGCCGCGGCTGCCGCCATCATTTCGGAAGCTGCACGCGCTGAAGATCGCCGCGATTATCGCCGCGCACGCTCGAGCTGCCGTTCGCTCGACTATCGCTGTGCCAACGGTTCGCGCCGCGCATGCCGCGATTTCGACTACTACTGCGATTGATCGTAACGCATTCGTCTTGTGACGGATTGAGGCCGGCCCCTCGTGTTCATGCGGGCCGGCCTTTTTCATGGTCGCGTGGTCTCGTTCGTCGCCGTTCCAAAAAATAGTTCAGACCACGCTGGAAGCATCGGGCCACACTTTGCCCCGATAGCGCCATCCTCACGCCCTTGTTTCCCGTGATTTCCTTACGGGTAACTTTCTTCAACGGAGCCTGCATGAGAGCATTTAAGATGATCGGTGCCGTCGTCGCGTTTGCGGCGATGGGCATCGCGGCGGCGCAAGCAGCGCCCGGATATTCGACGGTCAATCTGAATCTCAGGACAGGACCGGATACGGAATATCCGCGCGTCG
>DAOMQQ010000092.1:0-9742 GCA_035445405.1 Hyphomicrobium sp. | reverse complement strand
ATCCGGCCATCGTGCTCAAGGACGAGCTCAAGTGGATCCCGTTCTACGGCTGGTTTTGCGTGAAGTTCGAGCACATCCTGGTCAAGCGCGACAAGGCGGCCGTGGCGCTCAAAACGATGATCGCGGATGCGCGGAACAGGGCCGGGCAGGGCCGGGAGATCGTGATCTTTCCCGAAGGCACCCGGCGCGCACCCGGTGCGCCGCCCGACTACAAGCCGGGCTATGTGGCGCTGTACGAGGGGCTCGGGCTGCCGTGCGTGCCGCTCGCGCTCAACTCCGGCGTGTTCTGGCCGCGCCGCAGCCTGATCCGGTATCCGGGCACGATCGTCGTGGAGTTTCTGGAGCCCATCCCCGCCGGTTTGCCGCGCAAGCAGTTCCGCGAGGTGCTCGAAGCGCGGCTCGAGGCGGCGGCGCAGCGTCTCGTCGCGGAAGGCCAGCAAAGCCGCGGCGCCGTGAAGGAATAAAGGAACAAATAAGAACAAAATTGGAACATTTGTTGACGGCGCGACGCCTCGCTCCTATATTTCAGGGGTGTACGGTGAGGTTCCGATGACAACCGCCCCCATGTTCCTTGCCCCGATCTCGGAAGAGATCTGGCGGCGCAAATATCGGTTCGACGGCGAAGGCCGGCTTGGGAAAGGCGTGGGCGACGAGACGTTGTCCGACACGTTTCGGCGTGTCGCGCGGGCTGCGGCTTCTGTCGAGACGGGCGGCAAGCGCGTTCGCGCGCGGTGGGAGCAGCGCTTCCACGACGCGATGGCCGATTTCGGCTTCGTCCCTGCGGGTCGCATCCTGGCCGGGGCCGGGACGGAGCGGGACGTCACGCTGTTCAACTGCTTCGTGATGGGGCGCATTGCCGACGATCTGGGCGCCATCTTCGAGAACGTGAAGGAAGCAGCCCTCACGATGCAGCAGGGCGGCGGCATCGGTCACGATTTCTCGACACTGAGGCCCAATGGCGCGCTCGTGCGCAGCATCGGCGCCGATGCGTCTGGGCCCGTGAGCTTCATGGACGTGTGGGACGCGATGTGCCGCACCATCATGTCGGCGGGCGCGCGGCGCGGGGCGATGATGGGCACGCTGCGCTGCGATCATCCCGACATCGAGACGTTCGTGGACGCCAAGGGCGATCCGGCGAAGCTCAGAAACTTCAATCTCTCGGTTCTGATCACGGATGCGTTCATCGCGGCCGTGCGCAAGGATGCGCCGTGGGATCTCGTATTCGAGGGGCGTGTGTTCCGCACCGTGCGGGCGCGTGATCTCTGGGCGCGCATCATGCGGGCAGCCTACGATTATGCCGAGCCTGGCGTGATCTTCATCGACCGCGTCAATGCGATGAACAACCTTGCCTATTGCGAGGAGATTTACGCGACGAACCCGTGCGGCGAGCAGCCGTTGCCGCCCTATGGCGCGTGCCTGCTCGGCTCCATCAATCTTGCGCAGCTCGTGTCGGCGCCGTTTTCGGATGCGGCCGCGATCGATGCGGCGGCGCTCGAAGACCGGGTGCGTGTCGCCGTACGCTTTCTCGACAACGTGATCGACCTTTCCGGTTATCCGTTGCCGGCGCAGGCGGCGGAAGCGCGTGCGAAGCGGCGGATCGGGCTCGGCGTCACGGGGCTTGCCGATGCGCTGATCGCGCTCGGCGTGCGCTACGGGACGCCCGAGGCGGAAGCGCTGGCCGAGACGTGGATGGGTGCGATCGAGCGCGCGGCCTATCTCGCGAGTGCGGAATTGGCCGCCGAAAAAGGTGCGTTTCCGCTTTACGATGCCGAGCGTTTCCTCGCGTCGCCGAACGTGAAGCGCTTGCCGCCCGAGGTGCGTGAGGCCATCCGCAAGCATGGCATCCGGAACGGGTGCCTGACGTCCATCGCACCCACGGGCACCATTTCCTTGTTCGCAGGCAACGTGTCTTCGGGTGTCGAGCCGGTGTTCGACTTCCGCTACAGCCGGCGCGTTCTGGAAAATGACGGTTCTCACCGGATCGAACAGGTGGAGGACTTGGCTTACGCGCGGTTCCGGCGCCGGTTCGGGGCGGACGCACCGCTCGGGCCCGCGTTCGTCACGACGTCCGATCTTTCGCCGCGCGAGCATCTCGTGATGCAGGCCGCGCTGCAACGGCATGTCGACAGCTCGATCTCCAAGACGATCAACTGCCCCGCCGATATCTCCTTCGAGGATTTCGAGAGCATCTATCTCGACGCGTTCGATCTCGGTCTCAAGGGGTGCACGGTCTATCGTCCGAACGAGATCACCGGGTCCGTACTCTCCCGGGCTGAAGCTGAGGCTGAGCCGACGACCGCGCTCCCTTCGGCATCTGCGAAAGATGTTGCGCAGCCGCGCGATGTCGTGCCGGTTTCCCAGGCGACAGCCGGCAGCGTTTCGGACCGTCACGGTGACGTCGTCTACATGACGCGGCCGCTCGACCGCGATGCGGTGCTCGCCGGCTATACGTACAAGATCAAGTGGCCGGAAAGCGATCACGCGATCTACGTCACGATCAACGATATCGAGTGTGACGGACCCGTTGGTGGCGCGGCTTCGCCACGACGCCGCCGTCCGTTCGAGATCTTCATCAACACGCGCAATCTCGAGCACTATGCGTGGACGGTGGCGCTCACGCGGATGATCAGTGCCGTGTTTCGCCGCGGCGGCGACGTCACCTTCGTGGCCGAGGAGCTCAAGGCCGTGTTCGATCCGCAGGGCGGGCGCTGGATCGGCGGGCGGTATGTGCCGAGCCTGCTGGCCGCGATCGGCGACGTGATCGAGGCGCATATGCGACGCATCGGTTTTCTCACTTCGGGCGACGAGGAGGCCGTCATGCCCGCCGCTGAGCTTGCGGCGCTTGGAATGCGGGAGGAGGCATCCGAACGGTTGGGTGGCGCGGGGCAGGCGTCGGGGCTTGTCGGCGGGCGGAGCTGTCCGCGCTGCGCCGCGCAAGCCTACGTCAAGGAAGGCGGATGCTGGACCTGCCGGGCGTGTGGCTTTTCACGCTGTAGCTGAGGCGCGTGTCCGCTGTCCGCCCGATGCATCGCGACGACAGAGGCGATGGAGCCGGTGCAGATCAGCTCTTTGACGGGACCTCGATCCACACGCCTTGGACTATCGGGTTCGAAGCGATCATGGCCCTGCTGCGACAGTGTTAGAGGGATTGGTTAACAGTCTGGCTCCTCGTGGTTCAGGTCGAGGCGCAATGGGAAGATTTCGAGGATCTCGCCCCTTTTCCTCGCTCGAAATGCCCCAAAATGACTGAGATCAAGCCATATTTCGGCTGGAAACGATCCGCACTCTCAGGATCGTTCAGTGGCGTCAAAGGGCCGGTCGTCGGCAAGGATGAGTTTCATGGGAGCGCGTGTCATTCAACTCGCAGAGGTCAGAGCCCGCCGCTCGAATCCGACTCCGGCCGCCCCCCTCGGTCACGATATCGAGCTGACCGACCGCTTCCATTTCTGGAGCGGGGCTTCGGGCCAGCGCTACGTTCATTCCGTCTACAGCCTGCTCGAGTGCCCTGAAATTCCGGCCGCCAACTTTCTCCTCGTGCGCCGCGACGGCGCGGGCCATCGCGAAGTGCTGGCCATCGGCCGGCTCCGGCACGGCTCGTCGTCGCTCAACCTCGCCGAGATCCGTCTGCGCGGCGCGCGGCTCGGTGCCAACGAGGTTCATGTTCATCTGCTCGCGCCGTCGGCCGAGCAGCGCCGCGCGGTCGAACTCGACCTGCGCGCGGCCCGGGATGCCGATCGCTCCGACGACGCCCGGATCACGGCGACGCGGCACTAGAGCATGATCATTTTCGATTGAATCGGGATCACGCTCTATCTCTTTGGTGAGACCGATGATTCACGCTTCAGGCTGATAGGGCCTGAAGCGATCATGGTCTAACACCGCTCTTCTCGTTCCGTCTCATACAAGCGCGCTGGATTTCAAATCCGGCGCGATTTCTTTTTTGCCGTCACGTCAGGACGGTGCGCATCGCCCACAGGCCCGCGAACAGGCCTACAATGGACAGCGCCACGCTTGCCACGACGTAGAGCGCGGCAAGTCCCGTCTCGCCGCGCTCGATCAGGAGGGCGGTGTCCAGGGAGAAGGCCGAGAACGTCGTAAAGCCGCCAAGGAAACCCGTCGCGAGGAACAGGCGGAGTTCCGCAGGAGCGTTGCCGTGGAAGGCGAGCCAGCCGGCCAGAAGCCCCATGATGGTCGATCCCAGCACGTTGATCGCGAGGATACCGTAGGGAAAGCCTGCTCCCATGGCTGCGGCGATCGCGGTGTTCATGATGTGACGCAGAAGGCCGCCGAGGCCAGCGCCGATGAAGACAATCACGGATGTGTTCATCAAGGTCTCCGCTTCGTATCCGTTGTGCTTACGGCTTCCGAGCGGGTGGCGTTCTCGATGCTCCTGCCCGCGCGAAAGCGCTTGCAGGAGCCATCAGCCGGTGCGGCGGTTGTCGGGAGGCCCCATTCCCATCCCACGCGGACACTCTGTGCGCCGCCGGTCCGTTTTGCAAGCGCGAGCATTCAGAGCCCCGCCAGTTTGGCGCGATAGCCGAAACGGTTGTCGCGCACGGTGCTCGGCCGGCGTGCCGGCTTGGCAGCCCAGGCACGTGCCAGCGCGACGGAGCGCGATGCGCTGCCGCTCGCGTTCGCCTCCTGCATCCGGCCCGCGCCCGTGAGGGCGACGAGCCGTTCGAGCCGCGGTTCGCGGATGCCGAGGTCCAGAAGGTGGCGGCGCGTGCTGAGGAGATAGTCGAGGTTCGTTCCGCCCCGCCCGATCGATCGGCGGATCAGATGGGCTTCGCGTGCGAGCGGCTGACAGCCGGCATAGGCAGGGTGGCAGCGCTCGGCGATGTAGGCCGTGGCCCAAACGGTCCGCGGCGGATCTTCGTTCGCGTGGGCGAGATCGACCGGTACGAGCGCCTCGCGATAGACGCCGTAGATCAGCTCGCGCGCGCGGAGGTAGGCGAGGGTCGCCTTGCGGGCTTCGGGTGCGACGCGGAACGCGATCCCTTCGCATGCGCCGCCGCGATCGAGCCCCAAGACGAGGCCAGGGCGGCGCTCGGTGCCGCGGTAATGGATCGAATAGACGCAGAACGCGCGATGGTAGCCCGCGAGCTTGGCCCGGCGCGCTTCGGCGTGCGCAAAGCCCGGGCTCCACATCAGCGAGCCATAGCCGAAGATCCACGTTTCGGCCGGTTCGATCGACATGGCCCTTGCGGGTCTCCCTGGTGATTACTGCGCGTCGGGTGCCGGTGGGGTCGCGGCGGCTCTGCCGAAATCGGGTGCGGGTGTATCCTGGCCCGCCTGGATGATGCCGCGACGGACAGCGCGGGCTTCCGTGAACAGGCGGTGCAGCGTTTCGCCTTCGCCGAAGCGGATGGCGCGCTGCAGCGCCGTCAGATCCTCGGTGAAGCGGCCCAGCATATCGAGCACGGCCTCTTTGTTGTTGAGGAAGATGTCGCGCCACATGACGGGGTCGGAGGCGGCGATGCGCGTGAAGTCGCGGAAGCCGCCGGCCGAGAACTTGATCACCTCGCTGTCCGTCACGCGCTCGAGATGGGCGGCGGTGTTGACGATGTTGTAGGCGATCAGATGGGGAACGTGGCTCGTGATGGCGAGCACGAGATCGTGATGCTCGGGCGCCATGACCTCGACCTTGGAGCCGAGGGCCTCCCAGAAGGCTTTCAGCTTCTCGACGGCGGCGCCGTCGGTGTGCTGCTCGGGCGTCAGGATGCACCAGCGGCCGTCGAACAGTTCCGCGAAGCCTGCCTCGGGGCCGGATTGCTCGGTGCCGGCGATGGGATGACCGGGCACGAAGTGGACGCCGTCCGGCACGTGCGGGGCCACGTCGCGGACGATGGCGGCCTTCACGGACCCGACGTCGGTGAGAATGGCGCCCGGCTTCAGATGGCGCGAGATTTCCTTGGCGATGGGGCCGCACAGCCCAACCGGTGTGCAGAGGATCACGAGGTCCGCGTCCTCGACGGCTTCAGCCGCGGTGATGAAGCCTTGATCGATGAGCCCGAGACGCATCGCCGTTTCGAGGGTCGCGGGCGTGCGCGCGGAGCCGACGACGGAGCCCGCGACGCCTGCGCGGCGCGCGGCGTGGCTGATCGAGGATCCGATGAGGCCGATGCCGATGAGCGCGACGCGCTCGAACATGGGTTCCGTGTGCTTGGCCCTCGTCATCCGGCGGCTCCGACGAAGGCGGCGAGCGCGTCCTGAACTTTTCGGTTTTCCTCCGCCGTGCCGATGGTGAGGCGGAGCGCGCCGGGAAGCCCGTAGCCGCCGACGCGGCGCAGGATGATGCCCTGCGCCTTCAGGAAGGCGTCGCATGCGGCGGCGTCGCGTCCTTCTTCCTGCGGGAAGTGGATGAGCAGGAAGTTGGCGACGCTCGGGGTCACCTCGAGGCCGAGTTTTTCGATCTCCGCCGTGAGCCAGGGACGCCACTCCTCGTTGTGTGCAATGGCGGCCTCGACGTGGCTCCAGTCGTTCATGGCTGCGGCCCCGGCGGCGATGGCCGGGGTCGAGAGATTGAAGGGGCCACGAATGCGGTTCAGAGCGTCGGCCACGGCCTCGGGGCAATAGGCCCAGCCGATGCGCAGCCCTGCGAGGCCGAAGATTTTGGAGAAGGTGCGCGTCATCACGGTGTTCTCCGTGGTGGCGACGAGTTCGAGGCCAGCTTCGTAGTCGTTGCGGCGCACGTATTCCGCATAGGCCGCGTCGAGAACGAGCAGGGTGTCCGACGGCAAGCCGGTGCGGAGGCGGCGCACCTCGTCGATTGGCAGGTAGGTGCCGGTCGGATTGTTCGGGTTGGCGAGGAACACCATGCGCGTGCGCGGCGTGACGTGAGCCAGGATCGCGTCGACGTCGGCCCGGAGATCCGTCTCCGGAACCACGACGGGCGTCGCGCCGGCCGCAAGCACGACGATGCGGTAGAGCAGGAATCCGTGCTCGGTGAAGAGCCCCTCGTCGCCGGGGCCGAGGTAGGCGTGCGTGATGAGGCTGATCAGCTCGTCGGAGCCTGCGCCGCAAACGATGCGGTTCGCGTCGAGGCCGAAGCGGCGGGCGATAGCCTGGCGCAATTCGGCGGCTTGGCCGTCGGGGTAACGCTCGAGGCTGGTCGCGGCCGTGCGAAACGCCTCGACGGCGCGAGGGCTCGGCCCGAGCGGGGTCTCGTTCGAGGAGAGCTTGATCGGCTTCAGGCCGCCGGGGACGTAGGATTCGCCAGGAACGTAAGCTTCGATGTCGAGAACACCGGGACGGGGCTTCGGGGCGGCCATGGCAGATTCCAGCTGAGCGATGAGATCGCCGAGCCGGCTGGCTCGGCGCGGGCCTCGTGATACCGAGCGCGCCGGAAAAGCGCAAAGGTTTAAGCGGGAAAGGATGCGCGGGGCCTCGCCGCACCTTGCGACAGGGCGAGAGGCCGCAGAAGGGCGCTGCGCGCCGGGTGACTCGAGGGTTGTGATGGCGGCGCTTAACCACTTTTAAGTGTAGTTGCGTAAATCTCAACTCCTGGTTGCGCGTTCCTTAAGGCCTATCGATCCCAAACAAGATTTAGGAGCCGTGCAATTGGGCACTTTCTCTCGCGCCGCCCTGCGGTTTTTCGCGGCGGTCTTCTGGCTGATTTCGGCGCTCAATTTCCAGGTTTTCGCCGATCGAATTGGCGGGAGCAGCCTGCCGTCTTCGGTGCCTGCGCTCAAAGGCCGAATTTCGGAAGGCGAGGGGGCGACATCCGTCGTCGTTCTGAGTACGGCGGCCGGGTGGACATCCAATGCCGGCCCGACGTTTCTGGAAACGCCAAGCTCGTTCGTCGATCGTGCTGTCGGATACGCGCAGGTCCTACAGACGCCCCTGGGCGCGGCCGATCTCAACGTCACGCTGGCGGACCGGCGCTATTTCGCATTCACCGATGCGGACGAGCGGTCGGGGCAAGCGAACCTTGCGCTGACGCGAGACTGGGACGGACAGCAGACGATCCTCGCCTTTGCCGCCGGCACGAGCCGCGACATCGAAGAACGACTCACGATGGCGTCTCTTTCTCTCGCGCATACGTGGAGCGGCGAGACGCTCCGACCGTTCGTGCAGGCCGATACGGCCGTGCTCGATTTTCACGATCTGCCCGGCGAGTTCTTGCCGTTCGCCAATCAGGACGACCGAGACCGTATCTCGTCGCGGGCCCAAGCGGGTTTGCGCCTGACCATCACCGAGCATGTCTCGGTGGAGATGGGCGCGGGCGTCGATAGCAAGCACTATCTCGAGACGTACGACGATTTCGGCGTTCGGCGGGACAGCGTTTCGTTGTTTCCGCTCGTCGGTCTCGCCGTCACGGCGGAACGGGTATCGCTGCGCGCCGTCTACATGCCGTTTCGGCGCATCTTCGAGGACGATCTGTTCGAAAACACCTGGACTCACGGCTATGCGGCCGATGCCGAGGTCAAGTTTTCGGACGCGCTCAAGGCGATTGCGTCCGCGCGGCATGGCTTCGAGGAGACGGATTTTCTGATCGCGAGTGCGGCTTACGAAACCGTTCTGGTGGCAGGATTGATGCTGACCCGACCGTGGGGGACTGTCTCGCTTGCCGTGTCGGAGACGCGTCGCGATTACGATGGGCTGCATCTTCTCGACATCATGCGGGCCGATCGAAAGCGGGAGGTCGCGTTGAGCGGCGAGGTGCCGCTTTGGGATGCCGTCTCGCTGACCGGACGCATCAGCTATATGGATTTCGAGAGCTCTCTCGGGGAAGGCGATTATTTCGCACAGGTCGGAACGGATGTGATGACGGTTTCGCTCGGCCTGACGTATGCGCTGGTTCAGTGAAGCAGGGGCAAGGACGGAGGCGAGTGGGACCCCGCCTCCGACGCACGGATCAGCGGCCGCCGATGCCCAGCCCGAGGCCAAGGCCCAGACCGACGCCGGCTTTGACCTTTGCGATGTTGAGAACGTTGAGCTTGGCCCCGACCTGGGCAGCCGCTCCTGCGCCAACGCCGACCACCGGGCCGCCGCGGCTCTGATTGTGCCCGTGGCCGTGACCGCCGTGCTTGCCGCGGGCGTCTGCCGGGGAGGACATCGCGAAGGCCAAAGCCGCAGCAAGTGCAAAGCAAGCGAATTTCATGACAAAACTCCTGGACTGTGTTTTGAGGATCAATTCATTTCCGCCGTTCCGGCTGAGAAAATTTCTATCGCGCCGTAAAAATAATCGCAAAGGCAATGGCTTTTCTTCGTAAAACGGCGGAATGATTATTCGCCAATGTTCAAACAGGTAATCTTCATATCTTTTACGAAAAAATTCACGCATCCAGGCAAACAAAAACCGCGGCCCAACGGGCCGCGGCTCGAAATTCCAACAGGGACATGCGCCCCGCCCTACTGCATGTAGGGGCTGTCTCCGCCGCGCGGATTGGCGGGCGAGGAGAAGAAGAAGCCGCTGTCGAACGGGCCGGCGCGCGTCTGAGCCTGGATCGTGGGATCCGTGAACTTCCGCGTGTCGATGCTCTCCGGCACGCTATAGGAGTATCCGCCGCGGCGGGGGCTCGGGCGAACGACGCCGCGCAGCGACTGGCTTTTGGATTTGGACTTGGCCTGCTGGGCCGACGCCGTATCCGGCACCGAAACCGATGCCATCAGTGCGGCTGCGGCCGCCGCGAGCGAGAAGAGAACGAGCTTTTTCATGACGCTAACCTAGCCCAGGTTGGGGGTGCATGTCGATCAGGGGGGCGTGCTTTCAGTGTCCGGTGTGTCTTTCGGACCCTCC
>DAOMQQ010000091.1:0-9846 GCA_035445405.1 Hyphomicrobium sp. | reverse complement strand
CGGCCACCTTGACGCCGACGTTGGCGACGATCGGCTCCAGCTTTTCGCCCGCCACCTGATCGGCCACGCGCTGCACGCGCGATTCCGCCAGCGACCCTGTAACGAGCACGACACGTTCCGCCATCTCGAAGTGCTTTCTCAGTCCGTTATCGGCCAAAGCGGCCTGATGCCGAATGTGCTATTGCGCTGCCTCCCGCGCAAGCCACCTCGCGGAATTTGCCGGCAGGCCGGGCCCATCTTCATAGACCTTTGCCGGTTTGATCCGGCATTCGTTAATATCGTCGCAATCCGTGCCGCAGCCGAAAGCGATCTCGCCCGGTTGTAGAGATCGTTGCGGATGACGGCCCTGCCAGAAGCCAAACGAGACGAGCGCCACGCACCTCGCCTTAGCCCGCCTCTCCCGAAAGCTCCACACCCATACAGATGACCTCCAGCCTCGCTCAAGTTTCGGCTCCGATACATGTACTGTGCCGGGATTGCGCGACCGCATGTCGTAGCGCGCACCTGATGAACGACGGCAATCCGTCCTCGTAGCCGCGGAGCCACCTGAATGAAGGTTGTGATTCTCGCAGGCGGTCTCGGATCGCGTCTCGCCGAAGAAACCAGCGTTCGTCCGAAGCCGCTGGTCGAGATCGGCGAAAAGCCGATCCTGTGGCACATCATGAACATCTATGCCCATCATGGGTTGACGGACTTCATCATATGCGCCGGCTACAAGGGGTATATGATCAAGGAGTACTTCGTAAACCTGTGCCTCCATCACAATGACATCACGGTCGACCTCGCCAACAAGGCCATCACGTATCACGGTGCCCAGCGCATCAACTGGCGCGTCACCGTCGTCGATACGGGCGCCCATTCGTTGACAGGCGGCCGCATACGCCGCGTGCGCGACTACCTCGATCCCGAAGAGCCGTTCTGCCTCACCTATGGCGATGGCGTCGCCGACATCGACATTTCCGCCGAGATCGCCTTTCATAAGAGCCACGGCCTCAAGGCAACCATGTGCGCCGTGGCCCCTCCCGGCCGCTACGGCACCGTTGAGATCGAAGACGGCCGCGTCAGCACCTTCGTGGAAAAACCGAGAGCCACCGGCCAGCGGATCAACGGCGGATTTTTCGTGCTCGAGCGCTCGGTGCTGGACCTCATCGCGTCCGACGACACCTCCTGGGAGGGCGAGCCGCTGCAGAGGCTGGCGGAAGACGGCCAACTTGCCGCGTTCGAGCATGACGGCTTCTGGCAACCGATGGATACGCTGCGCGAGAAAGTGCAGCTCGAAGAGCTTTGGAACTCCGGAAAAGCGCCGTGGAAGGTATGGAGCTAACGGCATTCTGGCGCGGCCGGCGTGTTCTCGTCACGGGGCAAACGGGCTTCAAGGGCGCTTGGCTCTGCCTCTGGCTGGAAGAGCTCGGCGCTCGCGTGTCGGCCGTGGCGCTCGCCCCAGACACGAGCCCCTCGCTCTATGAGCTTCTCCGGCCCTGGCGCAGCGAGAGCCATGATATTCAAGACATCCGCGACCGCGTCGCCCTGCGCGAGACGTTCGTCGCGGCGGCGCCAGAGATCGTCATCCACATGGCGGCCCAAGCGCTCGTGCGCCCGTCCTACGACGATCCGGTCGAAACGTTCGAAACGAACGTCATGGGCACCGTCAACGTTCTCGAAGCAGCCAGAGCGTGCGAGACGATCCGGGCGATCCTCGTCGTCACCTCGGACAAGGTCTACGCGAACGACGGCAAAGGCCGCTCGTTCGAGGAAGCCGACGCCCTCGGCGGAAGCGACCCCTACAGCGCGTCGAAGGCATGCACGGAGCTGGTCTGCCAGAGCTACCGGGCCAGCTTCTTCAAGGACCGCAACGTCCGCTTGGGCACCGCCCGCGCGGGCAACGTCATCGGCGGCGGCGACTGGTCGAAAGACCGCCTGGTCCCGGATGTCATCCGCGCGCGCAAAGCCGGACACCCGATCGCGCTCCGCTATCCGAACGCCGTCCGCCCTTGGCAGCACGTCCTCGAACCGCTCGGCGGCTACCTGATGTTCGCGGAGGCCCTCGCAAGCTCCACAGACGAAAACCTCCCGTCCGCGCTCAACTTCGGACCCGACGAGCGAAGCAGCGCGACGGTATCGGACATCGTCGATGCTCTGGGCAAGGCCGACGGAGGCAGCGACGCGTGGCGGCAGGCTCCCGGCGCGCACGCAGGCGAAGCCGCGGTCCTGAAACTCTCCTCGGCATTGGCCACGCGCACGCTTGGCTGGCGTCCCTGCCTTGATTTGAACGAAGCGTTGGGGTGGACCATGGATTGGTATCGCGCCCACGACAACGGCGCCGACATGCGCGCATTCTCGCTCTCGCAGATCGCGGCCTACGACCGGCGCCGGACGGACGCGATCAGGGACGCACGGTGACCGAATGAAGTTCATTCCAACCGCGGTTGCAGGCGCATTCGAGATCGAAATTAGCGTAATCGCCGATGCGCGCGGGATGTTCGCCCGCACATTCTGCGCCGAAACCTTCGCCGCGCGCGGCCTCGCCACCGCCTACCCTCACTGCAACATCTCTCACACTGCACGGCGCGGCACGCTGCGCGGCATGCACTACCAGGACGAACCGAAGCAGGACGCCAAGCTCGTTCGCGCGACGCGCGGAACCGTCTTCGACATCGCCGTCGACCTTCGGCCGGATTCGCCGACGTATCTCCTCTGGGCCGCGGTGGAGCTGTCCGCCGAAAAGCGGAACGCATTCTATATCCCGGCTGGATGCGCCCACGGGTTTCTGTCCCTCACGGACGACTGCGAGCTCTTCTATCAGATCTCGCAAGCCTACGATCCTGCGCTCGATCGCGGCGTCGCGTACGACGACCCCGCCTTTTCCATCGAGTGGCCGTTTGCGCCCGCGTTCATCAGCGAACGCGATGCCGCACACGCGCGCTACATCCCAGCGACGCGTCCTGCCGGAAAATAGCGGTCCATCAGACCTTGATCGCGATGATTTCCATCATGCTGGGGCCATCCTCGCCGACAGCATACTCGGCGACCCTGAAGCCCTCGGCTTCGAGCATCGAGGCGACGCGGGCGCGCGTGAAGTTGTGATGATGATCGAGCGCGCCCCAATAGGGGTTTGTGCCGAGCGCATCGAGAATGCGCCACTCGATCGTATCCATGTTCGGCGCGGAAACGAAAAGAACGCCGCCCTTGCGCATCATCCGGTGAGCCGCGGCAAGGGCACGTCTCGGATAGGGCGCCCGCGCCAGCCCGCCCGCGATGCTGACGACGTTGAAGCGGTCGATAGCCTCCACATCCTCGATCGATTCGATATCGTTCCAGAACGCCTTGAAGCCGAGCTTGAGCAGGCGCTCCACCGTATCGATCCGCCGGTCCATGCCGAGCAACTCGTAGCCCCATTCGGCCGCCGTGAAGAGCAGCGAGCCGTTGCCGGTTCCCACATCGAGCCATTCGCCGTCCGGCGCGTGCCGAGCCACCCGCTCCACGATCCGCGCTGAAACCTTGCGGCGCCGCCCGGCTTCGTTTCCCACCTCCTGCTCGGGCAGGATCGACGAGATGACGATATCCCGCGCGTTCGGCGTAAAATAACCCTCGGTGAAGAAATGCCCGCACGCCTCGCACGCGCGCCACTTCACCGTCGGCGGAAGCTCGGCTTTGTAGAGCGGATGATCGGAGACCTTGGCCTCGATCTGATATGGGATATCCGCGCCGTCGCAAACCGGACAAGCATCATAAGGCACATGTGCGTCGAGGGCCGGCGTCGGTGTCCGCGTATACGTGGAGATCGTCGGCAGATCCTCGGTCACCGCAAACGGCCGAGGCGCTTCTCCGTTTCGCATGATGTCCACCATCGTCTCGTAGGCCCGTTCCAGGTTTTTTGCATAGCGCGTCGAATCGAACAGCGGGCAGGTGTCCCGCACCTCGAAGATCTTGCGCCGGATCGCTTCGAGGCGGCTCCTGTCGCCCGCGAGCGAGAGCGCAATCCGCTCGTAATCGTCCACGTCCTTGGCGATGAGGTCGTCCAGCCCCATCGAGGCGAGCAAGCTCGCAGCCACGCGCCCCGCGAACGTCTCGCCGAGATACGTCAGAACCGGCAATCCAGCCCACAGCGCGTCGCTTGCGGTCGTGTGCGCATTGCACGGCGCCGTGTCGAGGAAGAGATCGGCGAACCGATGGCGCGCCAGATGATCCGCATTCGGCAGGGGATCCGCGAACACGATGCGGGCGGGATCGATACCGCGCGCCTCGGCTTCGCGCCGAAGGTTGTCCCGGCATACGGGATTCTTGATGAGCGTCCAGAGAACCGAGCCCGGCACCCGGTCGAGCAACCGCATCCAGACGCCGAAGATTTCCGGCGTGATCTTGTAGTTGTTGTTGAACGAGCAGAAGACGAACGCATTTTCAGGCAGGCCGTGATCCGCACGTCCGCGCGCCGTTTCCGCAATCTCCCGCTGCCGATCGTTCGGCTGATAGCAATGGGGAAGCTGAACGATCCGCTCGGAGTAATCGGACTGATGCGCCATCGGCGTGACGACCGGATCGCCGAGAATGTAGTCGATGAAATCGCAGCCCATCGAGCCCGGATAGCCGAGATAGTTCACCTGGATGGGAGCCGGCTTGTAGGCCAGAATGGCCGAGCGGCCGTCCTGCGTATAGCCCTTGAGATCGACGAGAATGTCGATCCCATCCTCGTGGATCAGCTTCGCAGCGTCTTCGTCGCTCGTGGTCCGGATCTCGACGAAGCGATCGAACGCCGCCTTGACCCGCTCGCGCATCGCACTCTTGTCGTCCCGGCTGAAGCAATAGCCGACGAGTTCGAAACGCTGACGATCGGCCTTCTCCAGCACCTCCGCAAGCAGGACCGTCGTTGCGTGGCTGCAGAAATCCGCCGAGAGATAGCCGATGCGAATGCGCTCGCCCGGCTTCGAGCAGTTCGGATAGCTCGTGAACCTTCGCGCCGCAGGAATGCCGATGACATCGGTGAAGGCTTTCCCAGCCGAAAGCTGGTCCGACCGGGTCGTTTCCAGCGGCAGCAAGAGAAAGGGGGCGACGGGAGCCTGCCGCTTCCGCCGCATGGCGATGCAATGTGCCTCTTCGTCCTCGATCCCCGCCCAATCGCAGGCAACGCGCTTGAGATGAATGCGCTCGAAACGGATGACCAGCGACTGGGGCGCACATGCGACGGCGTGATCGAACGCCTCTCGCGCCTCGTCGGCCCGGTTGGCGAGCTTGAGCGTTACCGCGAGGTTGTAATGCGCATCGACCAGCTTCGGATCGAGGCGAACGGCTTCGCGAAACGCGGTGATCGCACCCTCGTTGAGGTGCATCCTGCGCAACAGGACGCCGACTTTCACATAGCCGTCGGCACGTTCGGGGTCGATTGCGAGCGCACGCTGGTAGGCGGCGATCGCATCCCTCTGCTGTCCCGCGCCCTCGAGCGCCAGGGCAAGGTTGAAATAAAGCTCCGCGCGGTTCGGATCGCACGCAACCGCCCGCTCCTGAAACGCCACGGCCTCCCCGAACCGCCGTTGCTTTCGCAAGCCGCTGCCCAGATCGTCGTAGAGACGCGCGCGCTCCGCGGGGTCTTGGGTTTGCGCCGCGACAACCACATCGGCATTTCCGAGATCGCCGCTCTCGGTCAGAATCTGGCGCTCGAAGTCATCGATCTCGGCAAGGTCGGGCGCAAGTTCGCGCGCACGCTGGCACAGCGTCTTTGCTTCTGCCGTCCGGCCTGACTGCAACAGCACCTTGCCCATCTTCACGAGGATGGAGGGATGATCGGGCTTGAGCTTCAGCGCGTTTTCGAACGCCGCGAGGGCGTCCGACGTGTTTTTTGCAGCATTGAGGAGGCTGCCCAGAACGACATGCGCCTTGGCGTCGTCGGGCGCCAGCGCCAGGCATTGGCGGCACGCTGCGATCGCCTCGTCGAGCCGCCGCTGTTCGCCCAGGACGACGGCAAGGTTCAGCCAGCCCTCACGGGAGTGGGGGTCGATTGCGAGACTGCGCTGGATGTAATCGAGGGCGTCGTGAGGCGCCTTGGTTTTGAACGCGATGAGCCCGAGATTGAGAAGGCTCGGCGCGTGCGTGGGCAGGCGCTCCAGAATGCGCTTGTGCGCGTCCGCCGATCGCTCGAACTTGCCGTCGCGCAAATATTGCACGGCCTCGCGAAAGTCGCTCGCAAGCGTTTCATGACCCATCGCGTGTTGCGCCCGGGGGTTCGCCTGCGTAAGCCGCCGCTGTTTCCGGCCCATCTGATCTCGATCGGGATGACATCGTAGCGATAGCTGAGAGCTGCGTTATAGGGCGCCAATCCTGCGCGAAGCTTGAGCAGGGCTGAATGCCGGCGGCACGCACTCACCTGCTGCGCATCCATTCTCTGTTGAAAAGAAAGAAAATATTTCGATCGGGCGCGAGGCCGGCTCAGCGCTCGGGTCCGCCGCCAAGCGCGAGATCGCGGAGAGCCGGAACGGAATGCGCTCTCAGGACGTCCAGCGCTTCCCGGCGGTAATCCTCGGGCGCCTCGGCGAGAGAGCGCTCGATCCATGTCCGGCCCTCTTCCGCCTGCCCCGCCTCGGCAAGCGAGCGGCCGTGATGGAACTGCCCCCGAAAACATCCGCCTTCTGCCGCCCACCGGTACCACAGCCCGGCCGAGCGGATCCCCCGCGGCCCTTGGCGCGTCTGCTCGCGGTACCGTCCGATCATGTTCATGGCTTTTGCATTGCCTCCGCGCGCCGCGCGAACGAGCTGCGTGAGCGCCGCGGCCGGGTCCACGGGAACGCCGCGGCCCTGCGCCAGCAGGCAGCCGAGGTTGAACGCCCCCCAGGCGTGCCCCTTGTCGGACGCCTTGCGATACCATTCGGCAGCCTCGCGGGCATCCGGCTCGACGCTCCAGCCGAGCTCGTAGCAGCGCCCCATCATGTTGAACGCATCCGCGTGACCGCTTCCCGCGGCGATCCGAAACCAGCGATACGCCGCCGCGAGATCGCGCGGCACATCGCTTCCGTCGAGCAGCTTGTGCGCCCAGCCGACCTGCGCCTCGACGTCTCCCTGAACGGCCCGCAGCCGCAGCTCTTCCGCAGTCAGCTCCCGCTCGCCAGCCTGCCCTGCGTCCCAGAAGCGCACGTAGAGCACGTCATACTGCGGCTCCTCCGCCACCGTACGCGCAATATCCCGGTTGATAATGATCCGCGTACGCGCCGCATGATCCGATCGCATGTTCACCCCTCCGGAGCGCCGTCCGATTGGCACCCTGGATCCGCTGCTAACCCTTGTCCGAGACTCAGCAATACATGACTAAGGTGTTCAAGATAGAAAATGTGATGCCCCGCCACAGAGACACGTTGCAGCTATGCATCACTTAGGGGATACGGGGCGCGACAACGGTCCGGCAGCACCCCGGCCATGGGCGAGTAGCGAGCCCGGCCTTTGGCCGGTCCTGCTCCCGCGTAGCTTTGTCGCTCCGGGCGGGGTGGCGGCAGCGCGAGCGCTCCTTGCCGAGATCATTTGTTGAGGATAGAAGTAGGGAATAGACAGAGGTGTGCAAACCGGCGATCGGCGGGAAGACGAGGCGAGCAGGCCTCCATTCCACTCACCGCAAAAAGGTGAGCGTGCCCGATAAATTGAGATACGGTTCGCCTCGGCGGCCATCGGCTCTCCATTGCGACGAGCCGGCAGCGTGGTCGCTTTGATCGATGCATGAGAGGGCTGAGAACATGCAGGACGAGTTGGCAGCACGCGGCGCATGGGCCGGCGGCCCCTCAATTCGCATCGCTATGCTGCTCGGAGCAATGCTTTGGGGCCTGGGCGGCGTCGCTCAGCCCGCATTCGCGCAAGACACGGCCCCGACGGTAAGCCCCACGTCACCCTTCGAGGCGCCGGCCCCGAGCATCGATGCGCCCGCTGCGAGCCCATCGGCCACATCGCCGGCAAGCCCCGCGCCCACGGCATCTCCGGTTCAGGGTGCCGATACGGCACCCGACACGGCCGCACCCACGGCAACGACGCCCGGCACCGCGCCGTCTGGCGCTGCACCCTCCGCCGAGACCCCGGCGGCTCCACCTTCGGCCGACGCCCCGCCGTCATCGTCCGCTGCCCCTGCATCGCCTGAAGGGGGAGCCGATGGCGCCGACGCAATGACGCCGCCGCCACCGTCGGATGAAATCCTGGCCATCGATGCCGGCGACGACATCGATCTCGCCGAAACGCCGGCGGACGAGGCTCCCCAGGCGAGCGCGATGCCGCACGATCTCTCCGTATGGGGCATGTACGAAGCCGCCGACATCGTCGTCAAAGCGGTGATGATCGGTCTCGTGTTCGCCTGCTTCGTCACCTGGACCGTATGGCTCGCGAAGTCCATCGAGCTCGGGATCTCCAAGGCAAAGCTCCGCTCGGCCATCCACCGCATCTCGAGCGCGGAAAGCCTCACCCATGCCGTTCAGGCCTTTTCCGGCGTGCGCGGCCCGGGCAGCCGCCTCGTCCATGAAGCGGCCGAGGAAGTGACGCGCTCCGCCCGCCTCCTCGATCATGCCGGCGATCAGGGCGTGAAGGAGCGCGTGACGTCGCGCCTCTCCCGCATCGAAGCCGGCGCGCAGCGGCGGATGACGCTCGGCACCGGCGTCCTCGCCACCATCGGCTCCACGGCCCCGTTCGTCGGCCTGTTCGGCACCGTGTGGGGCATCATGAACAGCTTCATCGGCATCGCCCAGTCGCAGACGACGAACCTTGCCGTCGTGGCGCCCGGCATCGCCGAGGCGCTCCTGGCCACCGGCATCGGCCTTATCGCTGCCATTCCCGCCGTCATTATTTACAACGCGTTCGCGCGCTCCATCGCCGGCTACAAGCTGCTTCTCGCCGACGCAGCGGCAGGTGTGGAGCGACTGGTCAGCCACGAGCTGGATTTGCGCAAGCTCTGGCAAGCCTCGAAGCCTGCCGGCAAGCAGGCCGCCGCAGCCGAGTGACGAGGAGCCCGACATGGCCGGCAGCCTGAATTCCCGCACCGATAGCGACGATCTCGACGAGAGCCACGAGATCAACGTCACGCCGTTCATCGACGTGATGCTCGTGCTCCTGATCATCTTCATGGTGGCGGCGCCGCTTTCCACCGTCGACGTGGCCGTTGACCTGCCGGCCTCGAATGCGCCTTCGCAGCCCCGGCCCGACGAGCCGATCTTCCTCACCGTGAAAGAGGACCTGACGCTCGCGTTCGGCAACGACATGGTCGGCCGCAACGAATTGAAAGCCCGCCTCGACGAGCGCACCAATGGCAAGCTCGACGAGCGGATTTTCGTGCGCGCAGACAAGGCCGTCGACTACGGCGACCTGATGGAGGTGCTGAACCTCCTGCGCGACACGGGCTATCTCAAGATCGGCCTCGTTGGCCTGGAGACGCTTCCCACGCCCGCGCCGTCTGATGCGCCCGCCGCAGCGATGCCGCCCGCCGGGGGAGGCCCCTGATAGTGGCTTCTCTCGCCTGGCACTACGAACGCGACGGCGAGTCGCTTTTCACGACCGCCACCCGCTGGCTCGGAGCCGCCGTCGCGGTTGCCGTCGTCCAGGGCGGCATCGCGTACGCAGTGCTCAACTGGCCCCGCGCCGCGGAAAGTGCGGGCGAGCCTGCGGGCGCCATCATGATCGACATCGCTCCGGTGATTTCCGCGCCCGACGTTCCCCCGCAGGAGCTGGCCGTCGGGCCCGAGCAGGCCGCATCCGAAGAGAGCATCGCGAACATCTCCGACGACGTCGTCGAAGAGCTTCTCGAGATGGAGGACATGCCCGTCGCGCGGCCCAAGCCGATCGAGGACATCCCCAAGCTCGCCGAGCTTCAGCATGCGGAAGCCGTTCTCCCGCAAC
>DAOMQQ010000090.1:0-9869 GCA_035445405.1 Hyphomicrobium sp. | reverse complement strand
GACAAGTTCGGCGCGATCGGCGCGACGGCCATGGCGAAGGCCACGGGCCTCGACAAGATCCCGCAGGGCGGCGAGGTCTACACCTTCCGCATCACGGACTGATCCGTCGAAGAAGAATGGAGCGCCCGGTGTTTCCGCACCGGGCGCTCTGCTGCTTTGCGGACGCGATGCGCCGCATCTGGGCGCAGCCGGTAGAGAAAGTGATCCCGCGATATATCCTCATGAATTCGCGCGCGAAACTGTGATCGACCCGCATGTCGTCTGAGCTTGCCCCCGCGATCCATGGGGGATAAATAAGCAACATTATAACGTTTAGAGGTTGAGCGTGAAAAAGCTGTCCGTTGCGCTGATCGTGAGCGCTCTTCTTGCCTGCTCCGGCCCGTTGCTGGCGCGCGAGGACGGCTCCGCCATGCGTGAGCTGCGCTCCTTCACCAAGAACAAGACGTTCGACGAGCTGACCGCCGCGGAGCACACCGCCGCGCGCCAGGCTGCGCGCACGCGCAAGCTCAAAAGCCCGCTGCGCGTCTGCGCCGATCCCGGCAACATGCCGCTCTCCGCGCGTGACGAGAACGGATTCCAGAACAAAATTGCCAAGCTTCTCGCGGAGGATCTCGGCACGCACGCGAGCTTCTTCTGGCGCCCCTACCATGAGCGCGGCCTGACGCGCGAAACGTTCCAGAACGACGAGTGCGACATCCTGATGGATATGCCGATCGAGCTGCAGGATCTGCTGACGACCGAGCCTCTCTATCGCACCACCTATGTTCTGGTTCACCGCGAAGACAGAAACATCAAGATCGAAAACCTGGACGATCCGGTCCTGAACGAGCTCAAGGTCGGCGTGTTCCAGCATTCCGGCATTCGCGAAGCGCTCGTGCGTCGCGGCGTGCGCGGCCTCCACCTCCAGGTGATTTCCTACGACACGGACTTGAGGCCCGAGAGCCAGCCGTGGCGCCAGGTGCAGCAGGTCATCGACGGCGAGCTCGATGTCGCGGCCATCTGGGGGCCGTTCGCAGGTTGGCTCAAGACGATGAAGAACGAGCCGATCGTGATCCAGCCCGTCAATCTCTGGGAAGATCACGTGCCGATGGAGTTCGAGCTGGCCATCGGCATGGAGCAGAACCAGGTCATGCTGAAGTACATGCTGGATTGGGCGCTACAGAGAAAGCACAAGGAGATTGCCGCGATCCTTGCGGAGTATGGCGTCCCGCTGATCAAGTGTGCCAAGTGCGCGGCAGATGGCGATCTCCCCGCGCACGGGTCCTACTACGACCGCATCCGCAACGTTTCCCAGGATCGCTTCCTCAAGGAAGCGCCGAAGATCATGCCGACCGACAAGGCGGCAGCGCATCAGCTCGTCACAAAGGAGCGCCTGGAAGGCTGGCTCGCCCATGGCGCGGATATCGATCGGGAGCTGTTCGCCGCCGTCACCGGCAACGACGCGGAGCGCCTGAGCTTCCTGATTTCGAAGGGCGGCAACGTCAACAAGCGTCACGCGACGGGCGCGACGCCCCTCGATGCGGCCGCAAGCACGCGCCGGCCGAGCTTGATCAAGATCCTCCTCGATGCCGGCGCCGATCCGAACGCGACGGATATCGACGGCTTTTTCCCTCTTTTGCACGCGATCAACCGCAATCACGTCCCCTCCATCGAGGCGCTGGTGAAGGGCGGTGCGGACATCGAGAAGAAGACCAAAGATGGCATCTCGCCACTCTCTTGGGCCATCGGCGACAACAAGTTTTTCGCCGCCAAGGCGTTGGTCGATCTCGGCGCCAACGTCGACGCGACGTCGGGCTACGAGGAGGTGACGCCGTTGATGGTGATCGCAACCCAGCTCGCCGCGCGCACGCGCTCGGGGCATATCGCGCAGGGTCCGCAGCCGTTGGATATCGCCCAGGAGCTGATCGAGAAGGGCGCCAACGTCAACGCGCTGTCGAAGGACGGCATCACCGCGATCATGATCGCCGCCGGACACAACAACGCGCCGATCGTTGCTCTTCTTGGGAAGGCCGGCGCCGACATCGACATCAAGTCGCCGATTGGCCAGACCGCGCTCGACATCGCGAAAAGCGCCGGCTTCGACGCGGCGGTCGGTGCCCTGAACATGGTCGCCCGCGGGACGGGCGCCGCGGGAGAGCCCGGAAGCCCGGCCCCGCCGGTACCCAACTGACCTGACCTCCGACCTGACGCAACAGAAGGCCAGCCAATGTTCTTGAGATCTGTCGCAACCGCCGCGTTTCTGCTCCCGCTCGTCATGGCTCCGCTCCCGGCGCACGCGCTCCGGATCTTCGTGACCAACGAGCGCGACAACACCGTCACGGTGCTTGGAGACGATTTCGAGATCATCAAGACGATCGAGACGGGCATGCGCCCGCGCGGCATCCGCATCACGCCGGACTTCAAGGAGGTGATCGTCTGCGTCGGCGACGACAACCGCCTCGAAGTGATCGACACCGAGACCCTCGAAGTCACGCGCCATCTCGATTCGGGGCCTGACCCCGAGCTGCTCGACATCGATCCCGAAGGCCGCCTGATCTACGTGGCCAACGAGGACGACGGCTTCGTCACCATCATGGAGCGCGAGAGCGGCAAGGTTCTCGCAGAGGTGCCGGTCGGCGTGGAGCCCGAGGGCATGGCCGTCTCGCCCGACAACCGCATCACGGTCGCCACCTCCGAAACCACGAGCATGGCGCACATCATCGACACCAAGACGTTCGAAGTCCTGGAAAACATCATGGTCGATACGCGCCCCCGCGAGGCCGAGTTCATGCAGGACGGCAAGACGGTGTGGGTGTCGGCGGAGATCGGCGGCACCGTCGCCGTGATCGACGCGTTCACCTACAAGACCGTTCACAAGTTCGGTTTCGAGATCCCGGGCGTCAACGCGGAGCTGATCCAGCCGGTCGGCATCGAGCTCTCGAAGGACGCCAAGCTGGCGTTCGTGGCCTTAAGCCATGCCAATCGCGTGGCTGTGGTCGATACCGCAACCTACGAGGTGGTGCAGTATATCCTCGTCGGTCAGCGCCCCTGGCACATGGCCGTCCACCCCGACGGCAAGACCCTGTTCGTGGCGAACGGTTTGACCAACGACATGACGATCGTCGATATCGCGAGCCTGCGGCCGGTGAAATCGGTTCCCGTAGGCCGGCTCCCCTGGGGCATTGCCGTGAAGCCGTGAGGACCGATGGGCGCCGTTTACCTTTTCATTCCGCCTGTATTGGTCGTGTATCAGACGTGCTACTCTATCCGGGTGTGAGGAGACCCGTTCCATGAAGATCCTGGTCGTAGATGATCATGCCGTCGTGCGGGAAGGCATTCGCCGCCTGCTCGCCACGATCTCTGGTGCGGAGATCCATGAGGCGGCAAACGCGCAGGACGCGCTGGCCCTGTCCCGCTCGGTCTCGCCCGATGTCATTGTGCTCGACATCAACCTCGACGGGTCGAGCGGCCTTGAGCTGCTGCGCCGTCTCAAGGCGGACAACGTCGCTTCCCGCATTGTCATGTTCACCATGCATTCCGAGCCGAGCTACGCCATGCGCGCCCTGAAGGCGGGAGCCGCGGGCTACGTCAGCAAGAGCGCGGAAGCGGGCGAACTGGTGACCGCGGTCAAGAAGATCGCCTCCGGCGACCGCTATCTTGATCGTTCGATGGCGAGCGAGCTGGTCTTCAGCGCCGCCTTCACGGAAGATCCGCTGCACAAGCTGTCGAACCGCGAGGTCGAGATTTTGCGTCTCCTGGGCGAGGGCAAAAGCCTCGCCGAGATCGCGAGCACGTTCGGCATCGCTTACAAGACGGTGGCGAACTCGTGCAGCCGCCTCAAGGAGAAGCTCGGCGTGGAGCGCACGGCCGATCTGATCCGCCTCTCCGTCGAGCGCCGCATTCGATAGCGCGCGTCAGCGCGCGAGCCGCTCGCGTGTGAGCGTCTTGGCGAGTTCCACGGCCGGCTGGTCGAAGGGGTCGAGCTCGAGAAGCCGCCCGGCCAGGATTGTCTCGATCATGAAGTGCATGAGCAGCGCGCCGATCGCGTGCTCGTCGAGCGTGTCGAGATCGACGGTCCGCACCGGCCGGCCGGCCTGGATGAGCGCCTCTCCGATGGCATGCGCCTGCGCGTCCACGACGTCGCCGATGGTCTTTCCGCCGAGAAAGTCCTGTCCGGCGAGACGCGCCATCTCGGGGTCGAGCATCGGGCCGTGACCTGCGCTCGCAACGCGCACCAGCGTGACGTAGATCTCCCGCGGGCCGTCCATGAAAAGCTGAAGCTGGCTGTGCTGATCGAGAGGCCCGAGCGCCGGAATGGGGGTCGTTCCCTCGCCGCCTTTGCCGAGGCTTTCGGCCCAGAGCTGGACGAACCACTCGGCAAACCGTCCGAGCCGGTCGTTATAGGGCATCATAACGAGGGTGCGGATGCCGCGCTCCTTCGAGAGCGCAACGGCGGCAGCGGCACCGACGGCCGGCGCGAAATCCTGGGGCGTCTTGGCGGCACGAAGCGCGTCGATCACCTCGCGCGCGCCTTCGCGGATCTTGCGGGCATCGAGCCTGCGCGCGAGAGCGGGGATCAGGCCGACGTTGGTGAGGCACGAGAAGCGCCCGCCGATCCCGGTGTGATGATCCAGCATCGGCACGCCGAGGCTCGTGAGAAGTGTTCGAAGGCCGTTCGTCTTGCCGGGCTTGTCCGGCTCCGTGATGCCGAGAAAGAGCTGCGGAATGCGGTCTTCCAGGCCAGCCGCACGCACCGCGCCGACGGCGGTGAGAAGCTGCGCGATCGTCTCTGTCGTGCCGCCGGACTTCGAGGTGACGACGAAACGCGTAGTCGCGAGATCGAGGCGCTTGAGACCGGCTGCGAGCGTCAGCGGGTCGAGGTTGTCGTAAAAGCGTGTCTTGAGCTTGTGCACGCTGTTGGCTGCGCAGCAGGAGACGCCCGGCAAGTTCCAGCCGCCGAACTGGGCGAGCGTCTGCCCGCCGAGGCCCGAGCCGCCGGTGCCGAAGAAGACGACGGTCTCGGCGCCTTCGACAAGTTTTCGAAGCGCGGCCTCGGCCGCGTCGAGGTCGGCGGTGTCCTCCGCGATCCGGAGCACCGGCAGCGCGCCGGTCTCGTAGTCGTCCTGGAGGGCCGCAAGATGTGGCGCGAGCTTGTCGAGCCAGCGCGCGAAATCGGCTGCATCCAGCCCATGCGATCCGATGCTGCCCGAAAGGCAACCATCGATGGACTGACGATAAGAGGAAGGCGAAGGGGAGGCGGGATGGGTCACGGTCATGGCACTCGGATAACCGGTGGAAGTAACATCGGTTCCGGCTGGGCTAGCCGGTTTCTCCGAATTCGCCAAGGGCGGCCGTCCCGTCTCTCCGCGACGGAGCGAGGGGACGGTGCGTAGAAAGAGCGTCCTTACCCGCCTTTTTTGTCGTCGACCGCGGACTGTGGCTGTCCGACGACGGTAATGATGAGGTCATCGGCTTTGAGCAGACGCTTGGCGACGCGCTTGGCATCGTCGATGGTCAGCGCTTCGATCATCTTGTTGCGGTTCTCGATGTAGTCGGGACCGAAGTCGTCCTCGAGCAGGCCGAGAAGCTGCGTCGCGATCTTCGCATTGCTGTCGAAGCGCAGCGCGTACGAGCCGATCAGATAGTCCTTGGCGTTCTTCCATTCCTGCTCGGTCGGCCCGTTCTCGGCCACGTGCTTCAGCTCCGAGCGGATGAGGTCGATCGACTGGTTGATCGCCTCCGCACGCGTCGCGACGCCGCCCGAGAACACCGACGTGTGCCGGAAGGGCTGAATATAGCTGTAGACCGAATAGGCGAGCCCGCGCTTTTCGCGCACCTCCTCCATCAGGCGCGAGGCGAACCCGCCACCGCCGATGAGCTGATTGAGAACGAAGGCGGCGAGGAAGTCGGGATCCTTGCGCGGCATGGCGCCGAAGCCGAACACGGCGACGGACTGCGGCACGTCCATTTCGATCCACCGCTCCGTGCCGCCCGTAACCGGCTCGGCCATCGGCACGGGGAACAGGTCAGCTTTCTCGGGAAGTTCGCCGAACACCTCGTCGAGCAGCTTGCCGAGCGCCTCTTCTGTGATGTCGCCGACGGCAACGATCCGCAGGTTCGAGCGCGCGAAAACGCGCTTGCGATAGGCTTCGAGATCATCCCGTGTGACGGCGGCGATGGTGGCATCCGTGCCATGCGCCGGGCGGCCGTAGGAATGGCCGGAGAAGGCGGTCGCAAACCATTCCTTGCTCGCCACCCGCTCCGGATCGCGGTCGGAATAGACGAGATTCGCGCGGATCTGCGCGCGGATACGCTCCACCGCATCCTCGTCGAAGCGCGGCTTCGTGAGCGCCAGTTTCAGAAGCTTCACGGCCTGATCGCGGTATTCGGTGAGCGTCTGGAAGTTTCCGTAGAACGCGTCACGGCTGTCCTCGAAGCGCAGCCGCATCGCGATCGTGTCCATCTCCTCCTGGAAGACGCTTGCGGGCAGATCGCCCGCGCCTTCGTCGAGCATCGCGGTCAGGAAGTTCGCGACGCCTTCCTTGCCTTCGGGATCTTGAGCGTTTCCGCCCTCGAACGAGAAGCGCATCGCGAGCAGCGGATTTTCATGCGCTTCGACGAGCCACGCTTTGATGCCGCCGGGGCTGGTGATGACCTTGATTTCCATGGCGTGTGCGGGCCTGAACGGAGCGAGAAGGAGAGGGGTGAGAAGGGCGAGGGCGAAGAAAGCGCCAAGCCGGAACGGACGCGCGCGAGAACGGAAGAAGCGATCCATTGAGCTGTCCCTGTTCGTTACGAGCGATTGCCGCCAGCCGGCGGTTCGGCGGGCGCACCGGCGTCCGCGGTCGGCGTGAGATAGCCGGTCACGGAGTGGTTGATGTCGAGATAGGCATTTGCCACCCGCTTGATGTCGTCCACCGTGATCTTCGAGATCTCCTCCGGCCACGCCTGGATCTGCTCGATCGTCCGGCCAAGCGCGACGCCCCAGCCGTAGCGGCGGGCGAGGGAGGTCTGATCGTCGTTCTGATAGACGTAGCGTGCGATGTAGTTCGACTGCGCGCGCTTGAGCTCGTCGGCTGTCACGCCGTTCTCGCGCACCTCCGCCAGCACCTTGTCGAGCGCGGCTTCGATCTTCGGCAGGTGCTCCGGTGCGTCGGCAACCGCGTAGAGGCTGATGGTGCCGCTATCGAGACCCGAGCCCGAATAGCGTCCGCCCGCGGAGGAGGCGACCTTCTCCTCAACCACGAGCTTGCGGTAGAGGCGGCTCGTCGCGCCGTCGGCGGCGATCTTCATCAAGAGGTCGAGCGCTTCCGCATCGCCCGGCTTCGCCGTGGTGTAGCTCGGCACGATGTAGTCGCGGTGGAACGAGGCGTTGCCGGCGCGCGGATCGGAATACTTGACGCGCCGCGCGGCCCGCTGCGGCGGCTCCGTCGGCCGGTTGCGGGCGTTCGCAACGTGGGGATTGGCGGGGATCTTCCCGTACGTCGTCTCGGCCAGCCTGCGTACCTCGTCCGCCGTCACGTCGCCGGCCACCACGAGCACCGCGTTGTTCGGCGCATAGAACAGCTTGTAGAAGTCGAGCGCATCCTCGCGGGAGAGCTTTGCGATTTCATGCTCCCAGCCGATGACCGGGATCCCGTACGGGTGCGAATAATAAAGCGTCGCGCTCATCTGCTCGTCGAGGATCGCGGCCGGATTGTTCTCGATGCGCGAGCGGCGCTCTTCGAGAATGACGTCGCGCTCCGTCAGCACTTCAGGTTCCGTGAGGCGCAGGTTGACCATCCGGTCCGCCTCCATCTCCATCACGGTCGGCAGCCGCTCCTTCGCGATCCGCTGGAAGTAGCTCGTGACGTCGTGGCTGGTAAACGCGTTGTCCTGCCCGCCGAGGCGCGCCACGATCTTCGAGAACTCGCCAAGCGGGATCGTGTCCGTGGACTTGAACATCAGGTGCTCAAGGAAGTGCGCGATGCCCGAGACGCCTTTCGGCTCGTCGGCCGCGCCGACCTTGTACCAGACCATGTGGGTCACGACGGGCGCGCGGTGATCTGGGATCACCACGACCTGCAGGCCGTTATCGAGTTTGAATTCGCTGATCGTGGGTTGAGCGCTGGCTTGGGTCGGAAGGATGGCGAGCATGATCAGGGTAACCCAGGTAAAGAGGCGCAGACCGCCCGGTGAATGCATCATGAGATCCTCGGCGGAGAGACCGTGGGAAGTAGAATGCCGGCCCCTCGATGATGAATGAGGACGGCCCGAAAATGGCTGCATGAGATCTCGGCATTCGACGCCTGGAAGTCAAATGACAAGCCGTTCATGTCTCGGTGAAGGAGCGCGTGCCGGAGGGGGTAAGCCCTTGAAGACAGGGCAAAGTTCGCCTCTCGTCGGCGCGCGTGATCGCGGGCGCGGGACAGGCGCGGGGGGTGTAGCGTAGCGGGGGGTAATGGGAGAGCGAGGCGTGGATCGCCGGGAGCGTCTACTCTTCGGCGTCGTCGGCCTTGTTCCAGTTCTGAAGCGCCGTAAGCACGGAGGAGCGGCAAAGTCCAAGCGGACCCGCGGCATGGTCGGCGTCCTGGTCGCCGAGTGCTTTCGCCTGCTCGTAGTGAACCTTGCAGTATTCCGCCTGCTGGCGTTCCAGATCGGCGCGCGATTCCTTGGCGACCTTGTCGGGATCGTTGAGTGCGGCAAGATCGCCGGAGAGCGAACCACTCGCCTGGCCGGGCTCGGGCAGCCGCTCTAGGCTGGGTGGCACGACGAGCGGCGCACGCTCTCTGAGCTTCGGCTCGGCCGACCGTTGCGTGGGGTTGTTCAGTCCGACGAGGTCGAAGACCTTGCCCTCGAAGGCGATGTCGTCGCCCGAGCATCCGGCTGCGAGCAGCACAAGCGGAACGAGCGCCATGCGCGCCGCGCATCGAGCCGTCACACGTCCCGTGAAGCTTCTGGCCATGCTGATCCCCCGCCCCCATTCGAGCCGTCCGAGACCTAAGTCTCCTAGAACGTTGGGCTACATTCGGTTTGCGGCGTCATTGCGACTCCCGATGAAGGACTCATACAGGAGGGCCGCAACCCCGGCAACAATGGCCACATCTGCGATGTTGAAGATGTACCAGTAATACCCAAAGGCGTGCAGAGAGAAGAAGTCGGCCACGCCCCCGATGAGCACCCGGTCTACCGCGTTTCCGAGCGCCCCGCCGATGATGAGGCCAAGCGCCCACGTCATCACGCGGCCCGTACCGGCGCGCGCAAGCCACACCCAGAGGCCGATCGAGGCCACGACGGCGAACGTAGCAAGAACAATCTGCCAGCTATAAGCGTCTCCGTCGAGCATGGAGTAGCTGATGCCCGTGTTCTTGACGAACACGAGGTCGAGGAACGGCAGCACCTGCACCCGCCCCTTGTCCTGAAGCTCGTAGACCAGCAGCACCCACGCCTTGCTCGCCTGATCGAGCACGAACGTGATGGCAGCGATTTTAAGCGCGAGTGCCGAATACGGCCCCCACAACCATCGCGCGAGGCGGCCTTCCTGGTTCGTCATGCTTGGCGCCTTGCCTCCAACTCGCGGACGGCGGCCGCGTCGCGCGCCGAGAGGTCCGGATAATCGGGATCGGACCCCACGTCGTTCGTGATCCGCCACGAGCGCGCGCATTTGCGCCCATCGGCGCGGCGCACGACGACGCCCACACCCGGTACGTCCGGCAAGGCAAATGCCCCGTCGGGCGCGTCCTTGGCGGTGAGCGTCGCACCGCTCGTGATCGCGATCTCGGAAAGGTCGATGTCCCGCACGGCGTCGCGAAGATCCGCGTCGGTGATGAAGACGTCCGGTGCCGCTTCGAGGCTCGACCCGATGCGCTTCGCCGCCCGCTCGATTTCGAGCGCGCCGGTCACGACGCGGC
>DAOMQQ010000089.1:0-10084 GCA_035445405.1 Hyphomicrobium sp. | reverse complement strand
GGGGCACATGGCCGAACGCGTGCTGCAGAGCGTGCAGAATGGGCATGAGCGGCCCCTCCAACGCCTTATGCTGCACGATAATTTCGACCGTGCGCTCCTCGCTCCAGGGCTCGAAGCGGCTCATTGGGCCCTCCACTTATACTTTATAGTTATTCGACTTTAGATCGCTTCTAGAGATCGTCAGGTCAATAGGGCTCTTTCGTACGACGATAGAGCGTATCTATCGTCCTACACGCGCCCTTTGGCCCGGGCCGGTCCTTCGACTCCCGCACGGTCGGCTGCCGCCGTCGCCTTGAACTGCGAGACGACACGTTTCGCGTGCGCCAGGAATGCCGCTACCACCGGCGAATGAGGCTCCCTTTTTGTTACGATCAAACCGATCTTGTGGGTCACCGTCGGCTTCACGAGCGAGATCGACCGGAGCTTGCTCGGGCGGTCCAGGGTCTCCGCAAGACGCGACGGAAGGATGCTTGCCCACTCTCCCGAGCGGACATGCGCATAGAGCACCAGCATCGAATTGCTCTCGAGCGTGGGCGTCTGCTTCGCTCCGGCCTCTTCCAAATGGCGGTCGATGAGGCGCCTGTTCTGCATGTCGGGGGTGAGCAGGCAAAGGGGAAGCTGGCCGGCCTCCGCCCACGTCACTTGCTCGCGCTTGGCAAGCGGAGATTCGGGCGCAACCAGCAGGACGTAATGCTCGTCGTAGATGCGGGTGGTGTCGAAGCGGGGCGGCGGCTCGGTATCCACATAGGAGATCCCGATATCGACCTCCAGATTTTCCAGCCGGTCGAGGATCGCATCCGACGTCATCGACAGGACCGTGAGATGCACATCCGGGTAACGCCGGCGCATGGGGACGGTGAGCTCGGCCAGAAAAGGAAGAGACGTTGGAATGACCGCGAGGCGGAGGTGGCCCGAGAGGCCTTTTTTGAGGGCTTCGATCTCTTGGCGCATGGCGCGCGTGTCGCCGACGATGCGGCGCGCCCAATCCAGAATTCGCTCGCCCTCGGGCGTGAAGCAGCGGAACCGCGAGCCGCGCTCCACGATCAGCACACCGAACTGATCCTCCAGACTTTTCAAGGCAGAGGAGAGGGTTGGCTGGGTCACACCGGCCGAGTCGGCCGCTCGGCCGAAATGGCGTTCGCGGGCAAGTGCAAGGAGCAGTTCGAGTTTGTCGATCATAACGGGATCTAGAGCCGCTGGGCCTCGAGTATAGACGAGGGACGGCCCAGGCGCACGGTCCACGGCACTCGGTGGCGCTGATTTTCCTCGCCAAGACGGTGGACGGGCCGGAATCTGCAAGTCAGTGCATTGTTTTTATTATGTTATTTCTTGTTTTCGTCTTTCGACTCCTCGCTTCGGCGCCCGCGCGCGCAATCGGCGGGCAGCACTTTTCTCGAATGCCAGCCACTTTCTTGAATCTTTCTTCATCAACTCCTCAGGAAGACCGTCAGACAACGGCCATAAGATGCCGGAGTTAACCGCTTTTAAGCTGCTCTGGACTGAACGTTGCGCATTATCCCGCATGGAGTGCGTATTCATGTCTGCGTCCCTTTTTCCGCGGTCTTCCGCAACGGAGGCCAGCCGGACCGGTCGCGAGGTCCCGAACCGTCGCCGGCTCGCGGTGCGCTGGCGCCGCCTGGGCAGCGACGACAGGGGAAGCGTCGCGGTCATTTTCGCGTTCCTGCTGGTGACCCTTTGCCTGTTCATCGGCGCGGCGGTCGATTTCGGCTCAGCTCTCCGCGCGAAGGCCGCCATGCAAGGCGCCAGCGATGCCGCGGTTCTTGCCGCAGCGATCCACCTCAAGACCTCTCCGAGCGACACGGCCACCGCGGAAACGAAGGCGCGGGCCGTCTATCTGGCCAACCGGGAAGGGAAAGGCTTCAAGATCGACGGGGAAGATGTCCGCTTCACGCTCACGCGCGAAAGCGACGGCGCGTTGATGGCGGAAGCTTTCGCGGAAGGCTCGGTCCCGACGCATTTCACCAAAATCATTCACATGAACAACTTTCCGGTCTCATCCTATTCCGCAGCGCGGATCGAACGGATGAACATCGAGATGGCGCTCGTGCTCGACGTCACGGGCTCGATGGCCGGAAGCAAGCTCACGACGCTGAAATTGGCCGCGAAAGATCTCATCGGCGACGTGATCTGGGACGACCAGAGCGTCTGGAAGAGCCGGATTTCCCTCATCCCTTACTCGTACGCCGTCAACGTGTCCGATCTTTCAGGGCCGATCCCGACGACCGCGACCACCGCGACCGGAAAAAATTGGTATCTGCAGGACCACTGCGTCTCCCAGCGCCATGATGCGCAACGGCATTCCGACTCGCTCGCTGCCGTGGGCAAGGTCTATTCGAACACGTCCGCCTGCGTCGTCCCGCCCGCGCGCCGGCTCAGCGACAACGTGCAGGCCCTTTCAACCGACATCGACGGCCTGAGCGCGGCCGGCAGCACGGCCACGCATATCGGCGCGGCGTGGGGCTACTATGCCCTGTCACCGAATTGGGCGAACCGTTTCGGCCATTCGTTGAACCCCTACAGCGACAGAGACACGGCGAAATATCTCGTGATCATGAGCGACGGCGACAACACGATCCAGTATTGCCAGAACGGTCGCCCCGACAGGAATTCACTCGGAACGGGCGGATCATCGAGCGGCCGTGACACTGGCTGCTCGTCGACGGAGGGGGCAGATTCCTATCTCCGCAACGTTTGCTCCGCTGCAAAAGGCTCCGGTATCGAGGTCATCACGGTCGGCTTCCAGGTTTCGACCGCCGCCCGCAACCTGCTGACGCAATGCGCCTCGCCGAACTCCTACTACAACGCCAATTCCAACGCGGCGCTGCGTCAGGCGTTCAAGGACATCGCGGCCCGCGTGAACAAGCTGCACCTCTCTCACTAGAGCGTCTTGACGGCGCGTTGCGCCGTGATCGAACCCGATGCGCCAGATCCTGCCGGACCTGGCGCATTTTTTTTCAACCACGCCCGAACGCTTCGGGGATGATTGGTCGCGCCGGATATGGCATTGTGCGCCGCTCTGCGAGAGGCGGGCGCACGCGTTGACGAACCTCACGACACGACTGGCGCTTCTTGCGGCCGCTCTGGCATCGCCTGCGATGACGGGATGCACGGCGTCTGCGCCGCACGTGACCGGTGACGGGACCGCGGTTTCAGACGCCGCGGGCGGGGATGGCGTTCGCCGCGAGCCGGTCGTCGCCGGGCGGCGTGCGCGCGTGTTCGTGATGGCCGGCTTCGACGCCGACTGCCGAAGCCAGCCCGAACCCGCGCTCACCGTCACGGTGCCGCCCGCCAAGGGCGACGTTTCGTTCCAGCCAGGGCAGCAGACCGCAATTCGCACAAGCGCGACGGGTACCTGCACGGGTGCGACGGTGACGGGAACCGGCATCTATTACACGGCCCGTCCGGGCGAGACGGGACAGGATGCCTTCACGGTCTCGGCCGTATCGTCCGCGGGCAGCGTTACGGAACGCTCGTTCACGGTGACCATCGTCGAGTGACGCGACCTCGGCCGACGGCGCCTGCGCGGCAGGCCGCGTTGGGCGAAAGTCGAACCAATGAGCGATTGTCCCTTCCCCTACCTGGACCTTAGGTTGCTATTCTTCCTTTTTGTGCCTGCCGCGATCCTTGTCGAGCCGGGGTCGGCGGGCGACGTCCTCCGCCGCTCGCCAACCGGATCCCATGTCGAAAACGTCCCAGCGCACGCGCATCACCGCTCAAGAGGCCCTTCAATTTCACGCGCAGGGGAAACCCGGCAAGCTCGAGATCACGCCCACCAAGCCGCTCGTGACCCAGCGCGATCTCGCCCTCGCCTATTCGCCGGGCGTCGCCGTACCGGTGGAGGCCATCGCGGAGAACCCGGCCCTCGCCTACGATTACACGAACAAGGGCAACCTCGTTGCGGTCGTCTCGAACGGCACGGCCATTCTCGGTCTCGGCAATCTCGGCGCGCTGGCCGCCAAGCCCGTCATGGAGGGCAAGGGCGCGCTCTTCAAGCGCTTCGCCGACATCGACGCGCTGGATCTGCTCGTCGACACCCAGGACGTGGACGCCTTCATCAATTCCGTACGCTATCTCGGCCCGAGCTTCGGGGGCATCAACCTCGAAGACATCAAGGCGCCCGACTGCTTCATCATCGAGGAGCGGCTCAAGGAGCTGTTCGACATCCCCGTCTTCCACGACGACCAGCACGGCACCGCAATCATCGCGGCGGCCGGGCTGATCAACGCGCTCGAGCTTACGGGTCGCGACATCGCGGATTGCCGGCTGGTGGTGAACGGCGCGGGCGCGGCCGGGATCGCGTGCCTCGATCTCGCCGCGGCGCTCGGCGTCAGAAAAGAGAACATCATCCTCTGCGATACGAAGGGCGTCATCACCCAAGGCCGCAAGGAGGGTATGAACCAGTGGAAGTCGGCCTATGCGTCGAAGACGACGGCGCGCACGCTGGCCGACGCGCTCGTGGGCGCCGACGCGTTCTTCGGCCTCTCCGCGAAGGGCGCGGTCACACCCCAGATGGTCGCCTCGATGGCTGAAAAACCCATCATCTTCGCGATGGCCAACCCCGACCCCGAGATCACGCCGGAAGAGGTCGCCGCCGTCCGCGACGATGCGATCGTCGCCACGGGGCGATCGGACTATCCGAACCAGATCAACAATGTGCTCGGCTTCCCTTTCATCTTCCGCGGCGCGCTCGACGTGCAGGCGCGGACGATCAACGACGAGATGAAGATGGCGGCCGCGCGCGCGCTCGCGGCGCTCGCCCGCGAGGACGTGCCCGATGCCGTGATGACCGCGTTCCTCGGACGGCAGCCGACGTTCGGGCCCGAGTACATCATCCCGGCGCCGTTCGATCCGCGCCTCGTGACGCGCGTTCCGCCCGCCGTTGCGCAGGCGGCGATGGACTCCGGCGTCGCGCGCCGGCCCATCGTCGACATGGAAAGCTATGTCTCGCGCCTCAAGGGACGGCTCGACCCCGTCTCACACTGGCTGCAGTCCATCTTCGACCGCGTGCGCGCGGAGCCTCGCCGCATCGTGTTCGCAGAGGGCGAGGAGCCGGCCGTGATCCGCGCCGCCAACAGCTATTTTCAGCTTGGGCTCGGCACGCCGATCCTGGTCGGCACGGAAGACATCGTCCGCCAGCGTTTCCGCGAGGCGGGCATCCGGCTGCGTCCGGAGATCGAGATCATCGACACGCGCCACTCTGCGTATACCGAGGACTTCGTCGACTATCTCTATACGCGGCTGCAGCGGCGCGGCTATCTCAAGCGCGACTGCCTGCGCCTCGCCACGAACGAACGCAACATGTTCGCCGCGCTCCTGGTCGCGCACGGCCATGCCGACGGCATGGTCTCGGGCATTACGCGGAACTGGACGAGCGTCTATCGGGATGTCCGCCGCGTGATCGATCCGCAGCCCGCCCGGCGCATCATCGGGGTCAGCCTTGCGATCTGCCGGGGGCGCGGCGTGCTCGTCGCGGACACCAGCGTGCACGACATGCCGACCGCCGAGCAGCTCGCGGACATCGCCATCGAAGCGGCGGGCGCGGCGCGCAAGCTCGGGCTCGAGCCGCGCGTGGCGTTGCTCGCCTATTCGACGTTCGGCCAGCCGCAGAGCGAGCGCTCGAGCCAGGTGCGGGAAGCGATCCAGCTCCTGGCGGCCCGCGACGTCGACTTCGAATTCGACGGTGACATGGCAGCCGACGTCGCGCTCTCCGCCGATCTCATGAAGCTCTATCCGTTCTGCCGTCTCACGGGGCCGGCCAACGTGCTCGTGATGCCCGCGTTCCATGCCGCCTCGATCTCGACCAAGATGCTCAAGGAGCTGGGAGGCGCGACCGTGATCGGGCCGCTTCTGGTCGGCCTCGAGAAAAGCGTGCAGATTTCGACGCTCGGCGCGAAGGACGCGGACATCGTGAACCTCGCGGCGCTTGCCGCCTACGATTTCGGCGGGTAGACGCCATTCGCAGGCAGGCGGATCCTCGCGGAGGATAACGACGGGCATGCGCGCGCATTCTCATTCCCACGAAGGCCATTCCCATGGAGCGCATTCCCATGGGCCGGGCCACAATCACGCACACGGGGCGGGCGCAAGCGAGCGGCGCATCGGATTTGCCGCGCTGCTCACCGGCGCGTTCATGCTGGCCGAGTTCGCGGGCGGGCTCATCTCCGGCTCGCTGGCGCTGATCGCGGACGCCGGCCACATGCTGACGGACTTCGCGGGGCTCACGCTCGCCTGGCTCGGCTTTCGCGTGGCGCGGCGTCCGGCGGATCCAAAGCGGTCCTACGGTTATGGGCGGTTCGGCGTGCTCGTCGCCTACACCAACGGCCTCGCCCTGTTCGCCATTGCGATCTGGATCGTGGTGGAGGCTTGGCATCGGCTCCAGGCTCCCGGCGAAATCCTGGGCGGCGTGATGCTGGCCGTCGCGATCGGCGGGCTTGCGGTCAATCTGCTGGCGTTCTGGCTTCTGCACGGCGGCGACGGCGAGAACCTCAACGTGCGGGCCGCGAGGTTGCATGTCCTCGGCGACCTTCTGGGATCGCTCGCCGCACTCGGCGCGGCGCTCGTCATTCTCGCCACCGGATGGACGCCCATCGATCCGATCCTGTCGGTTTTCGTCTCGCTTCTCATCCTGGGGTCCGCCTACCGCATCGTGCGCGAAAGCGGACATATTCTGCTCGAAGGCACGCCCGCGCATCTCGACCCGCAGGAGATCGCCCGCGACCTCAAAAGTGCGGTGCCCGGTGTGGTCGACGTGCACCATATCCACGCCTGGTCGATTACGCAGGACCGGTCGCTCGTGACGCTCAACGCCCGCGTCGACGGCACCCGCCCCGCGGGCGAGATCACGGCCGCGATCAAGGCGCGGCTGCAATCCGCGTTCGCCGTCGATCACGCGACGGTCGAGATCGAAGTGTTGGGCGGAACGGATACGTCGGCGGGCGGCTGAGATCGCCCCGCCCTTCCCTTACAGTTGCCTCAGTGAGGTTCCTTATTGCGTGGCGATCAGGACCCTGGCCATACTGGTCCGCTGTCAAACAAGGTGCCGTGTGCGGGGTTAAGATCATGACAGACAAGGGGGGTTTGACGCGCCGAAATGCGCTCAAACTCGGGATAGCCGGCGCGGTGGGGGCAGCCGGCTTGGATGCTGCGGTGGCGCAAGCCCCACGCAAAGCCGGGCCGGTGCAAGACCGGGCAAGGCCCAATATCCTGTTCCTCCTCGTCGACGAGCAACGCTATCCCACGGTCTACGAGAGCTCGGCTCTCAAGGAATTCCGCGCCACTTACCTGCCCGCGCAAAGCAAGCTCGCGAAACGAGGAGTGAGCTTCGAGCGCCATTACACGGCATCCGTCGCCTGCGTCCCCAGCCGGACCTCGCTCTGCACGGGGCATTATCCGTCGCTGCACGGGGCCGCAAATACCGACGGGGGCGCGAAATCGGCCCACGATCCCGGCATGAGCTGGTTGCTCCCCGGCTCCGTTCCGACAATCGGCCATTACCTTCGGGCGGCGGGCTATCGCACGTTCTGGAAGGGCAAGTGGCGCGTGACGGACGCGGACCTCAAGGTGCCCGGCACCGAGCGCTCCGTTGTCAGCTACGACGAGAGCGGCTTCGCCGATCCGGCCAGGGTCGAGGCTTACCTCCGTGCGAACACGCTCGATCCGTTCGGCTTCGAGGGGTGGGTCGGGCCGGAGCCGTTCGGCACCGATCCGCTCAAGGCCGGCTCCGCCGTTCCGCAAGGGCAGCAGGGTCGGGATGGGGCGATTACCGACCAGGTCGTCCGGCTGATCAGCGAGCTCGACATCTCCGAGGACGCGAACCCGTGGTTCCTGATGGCCTCGTTCGCCAATCCGCACGACATTGCGCTGTGGGGCCACGTCGCGAACCTCGCAGCCGACGATCAGCAGCGCTACGATTTCAGCGTCCCCGAGTTCGTGCCCGAAGAACCCTTCGATCGCAGCCTGTTCGGGCGCACGCGCACCGAGCGGCTGGACGACAAGCCCTCGTGCCAGAGATCGTTTCGGGATGCCTACAGCCAGTTCCTGCAACCGTCCCAGGCGGGGCGTCCCTATACGCGCGCGTACTATCGCTTCCACGCGGACGTGGACCGGCGCATCGGCGAGGTGATGGCGGCGCTCGAAGGCTCGTCGTTCTCCAGGAACACGATCGTCGTGTTCACCTCGGACCACGGCCATCTGCTCGGCGCCCACGGTGGGCTGCACCAAAAGTGGTACACGGCGTACGAGGAAGCGCTGCGCGTGCCGTTCACGGTCGTGCTGCCCAACCAGTGGCAGGCCCGCTCGATCGCGATGCCGACGAGCCATATCGATGTCGTGCCGACGCTGCTCGGGCTTGCCGGTCTCGACCGCGAAGCCCTGCGCGAGGAAATTGCGCCCGGCTTCACAGATGCGCTTCCCCTGGTCGGCCGCGATCTCTCGCCTCTGCTGAGGGGCGAAGCCAAAGTCGATACGCTCGCAGCCCCGATTTATTTCATGAGCGACGACGATCCGAGCCGCGGGCCCAACGAGCGGAGCGTCATCGGGATCGCTCCGAACTCCGTCGCCCAGCCCACCCATATCGAGACGGTCATCACGGAAATCGACGGCGAGATCTGGAAATACTCCCGCTACTTCGACCATCCCCGCTATTGGAGCCATCCGGGCGTGCCGGGCGGCGAAGGGGTGCGCGATGTCGTCCTCGTCTCGAAGATCCTGGAGGGCGGAGCGGAAGGCACGACGCGGCGCGTCTTCGAGGAGCAGGTGAAAACAGCTCCCGCGGCGACCGAATACGAGATGTACAATGTGTCGGCCGATCCGATGGAGCTCGAAAATCTCGCCGGACGCGCCACGCAGAAGGAACGGGAGACGCAGTTGCGCCGCCTCCTCGACGAGCAGTGTTCCCAGAAGCGTCTGGTGCCGCAGAGTGGCGCCGTCCCTGGCGAGATAGGCTGCGGCAAGGTCTGATCACAGATGCAGCACCGGTTTTTTTCCGGTGCGCATCGCTACCCACATCTTTTTCTACGTACGGTTTTTCTACCTAGGTAGCCGCTTCAGGCGCACGCCCGGGCCCTCTCGTCCATTGGGAAGAAACTGCGCGCCCGCTTCCTCGAAGGCCTCGACCAAAAGCTCTTCCGTGCTCTGGTGAAGAGCATGGCGATGGCATTCGAAATCTTTGATCGTGCTGCGCGAAACACCGGCTGCGGCCGCTAGCCGCTCCTGCGTCCAATTCAACAGACCGCGGGCGGCCCGACATTGCTCCGGAAGGAGAGGCATGATTTATATCCTTGCCCCGCGTTGCCGAAGTCAACCATATTGGGTGACATCGAGCAATCACTTCCTAATTTCCCCTGAGGAGAGTTGCGCCGAATGCCGGGCGAGACATCGCTATTTTTGACGATTGCGCTCCCATTCGTGGGCAGCCTGCTTGCGACTCTTCTGCCCGCCAATGCCCGTAACGCCGAAGCCTGGCTCGCCGGCACCTTCGCTCTCCTCATCCTGCTGGTGGTCACGGCATCCTATCCCGGCGTGACCGACGGGCGCGTGCTGCGCGCCACCGTGGAATGGGTCCCGTCGCTCGGGCTCAACCTCTCGCTCAGGATGGACGGGTTCGCATGGATGTTCGCCATGCTGATCAGCGGCATCGGCTTTCTCGTGGTTCTTTATGCGCGCTACTACATGTCGCCGAAGGACCCGATCCGGCGCTTCTATTCGCTGTTCCTGGCGTTCATGGGCGCGATGCTCGGCATCGTTCTGTCCGGCAACCTGATCCTCTTGGTCGTGTTCTGGGAGCTCACGAGCATCGTCTCGTTCCTGCTCATCGGCTACTGGTACCACACGGTCGCCGCGCGCGACGGCGCGAGGATGGCGCTTACGATCACCGCGATCGGCGGGCTTGCGCTGCTCGGCGGCGTTCTGATCATCGGCCACATCGTCGGCAGCTACGACCTCGATCAGGTGCTGGTCTCTGGCCACCTGATCCGCAACCACGACCTCTATCTGCCCGCCCTCATCCTGGTGCTGCTCGGCGCGCTGACCAAGAGCGCGCAGTTCCCGTTCCACTTCTGGCTGC
>DAOMQQ010000088.1:0-10153 GCA_035445405.1 Hyphomicrobium sp. | reverse complement strand
ATCGGCGAAAGCTGGCAGATCTCCGAGGCGATGCGCAGCAAGGTGACCTTCCGCCCGCTCAATCTCCTGTCGGATTTCACGTCTCTCGGGCGCTTCGACGTCATCTTCTGCCGCAACGTGCTGATCTACTTCGACGCCGCGCTCAAGGCCGACATCCTCGCGCGCATGACGCGCATCCTTGCGCCCGACGGCTTCCTGACGCTCGGCGCATCCGAAAGCCTGATCGGCCTCAAGACGGATCTGGTGGCGCACCCAGAGCACCGGGGCATCTTCGTTCGCCAAACGAGCGCCCCGCAAGCCCCGCTTCAAGCCGCCAGGCTCGCCACACCACAGCCGCCGGTCAATGCGTTGCCACCCGGCTTCGCCGCGACCGCCATGGCCGCTGCACGCTTGCGCACGACCGGATAGACCATGATCGCTTCAGGCCCTATCAGCCTGAAGCGTGAATCATCGGTCCCACCAAAGAGATAGAGCGTGATCCCGATTCAATCGAAAATGATCACGCTCTAGCACAAGTTTTCAGGTAACGAAGGCGCGTCGGGATCAAACCCGGCGCGTTTTGTTGTTCTCGCTGTCCTTGTTGGACATTGCAAGCTCACTCCCGCGTCCCAGTTGGGCGGCACGCGCCATGTCTGCCACCCGTTCCGACGTCAGCCGGTCCGCTTCCGAAAGCGCGAGCAGCGCATCGCTCGCCGCCCGAGAGAGCGCAGCAGCGGTCGTTGTGCCGACCGCCTCGCGATCGATCCTTTGCGGCTCGGCCGCTTCGGCGCCAACGCCTGCCTGATCTCCTGCGGAGCGGACCGCGCGCGCCATCCGTTTCTGGATCAGGTCTGTCACCCGTTGCGCGCCCTGGTCGCGGTCGCCGCTCGCAGACGTGGCCGCCGCCACCAACTGCGCCATCCGATCGCTTCCCTCACCCTGCGCAAGCTGAACGCCTGCCGGATTTCCGATCCACTGCGCTTCCAAGGTGCGCCGGCGCACCAGGCCCGGAAGCACCTCGCCGCCCGCCTTGTTGTATTTCTGAAAGATCTCGCGCACCGTATCGAGATCGCCCGCGCGCACCGCCTCGCCGAGGCCGCTGCCCACCCAGGCGGTTCCCGCGTTGTAGGTAAGCGACGTCAGCGCCGCCTTCGTCCCTTCGTCGACATGCGGCGCCGCCCGGTCGACGATCTGGCGGGCGTCCGAGATCTCGGCCTTGAAGCGGCGTTCCGCTTCGGCACGGTCGATCACCTCGCCGTCGAAACGCGCCCGTGTCCCGTATCCGTTCGAGAACTGGGCGTAATCCCACGACGCTTTCGGCGTGAAGCCCTCGAAGTTGCGGATCGCATCCAGATAATAGCTGTGCATGGCAGGGGTCTCTGGCCTCCGACCTCTCTTGTTAAGAGCGCGCCCTTGCGCAAGGCTGATCCCACGGCGCGTTCACGAGAAACGGCGCCGCATCCCTACCTCGTCCCGAGAGCGTCCGGACCGGACTTGGCACGGCAGTTGCGTAAAACGGATCATGTCTTCGTTTGGTGCAACCATGCAGCTTTCTCCTAACCTTCGCGCACGAATCTCCGCTCTCGGCGAACTCTCCCGCCCGCTTGGCGAAACGCGCGCCACGGCCCTTGCCCGCGCGCTCGCAGGCGCCGTCGCGAACGACGTTGCACGCGGCCGCGATCCGGAATCCACCATCGACGCTTGGATCCGCCGCATCGCGACGGAGATCGCCGCGCGCGAGCCTGCCCAGCCAAAGCCGAAAGGGCCGCGGCGCCTTGCGGATGTCCTGCCGGAAGTTCACATCTAGACCATGATCGCTTCAGGCCCTATCAGCCTGAAGCGTGAATCATCGGTCTCACGAAAGAGATAGAGCGTGATCCCGATTCAATCGAAAATGACCACGCTCTAGGTTGCCGCCACGCAGCATGGTTGATCCATGCTGACGGCATGTCCCGCCTCGGCACAAAAGACCCGTACAATTTGAACCAACTTTTCCTGCCCCCTCTAAGTGGCCCTCAAGACCGCTCGGGTAAAAAGGATGAAGCTGCTGCAAGTCGCAGCACGCTACGAAAAAGAAGTTGCAGGGTCGGGCCTCCAATGTTCCAGAAAGTCAACGCGACTATGCTTCGTCAGCGCCGCGATAACATTCGTGAGTGGCTGGAAGAGGAAGCTCCTTACACGGATGTCGATCAGCGCCATCTCGATGCGCATACGCCGGAGCGCGCCTATTGGCACCACGGCTATCAGGCGGCGCTCACCGACATTTTGGCTATGCTCGTGCCTGAAGCCGAAAAAACCGACACCTCGGACATTCCCAATTAGTTCCGGCTGGCCGGTCGGGATGCATCCGATTTCCGGGCGGCTGGAAGTCGTGGAAGAGTTCGCATTCCGCATGGAATGCGGCCTCCATCGAGGAAGAGCATCTGTACTTGAACAGATTGCCTGAACCGATGAGCTGAAGCAGCCGATCGCGGATATCGCTATCGGCGCGGCCCACGTAGTCGACATAGAACCGCCCGTCCGGACCTTTGTGCCCCAGCACGAAGGTGCCGGGCGCGACGCGCGGAATGGAGTTGGTAATATCGTCGTATGCGAGCCGGAAAGGCCCGAGAAGTCCTGTGCTTGACATCGCTCTCGCTGCTCTTGGACCAGACGGAAACGGAACTACGCTCATCACGCAACTCGCACCAAAGCACTTACACGCAAACCGCGCTTAACGGCCGATTAAACGTAAACGCCGTCGACACCCTTGTGAGCGCCGGCAGTCGAATTATCGTTACCGCGCGCGCCAGATTTCTGATGATCGCCGCCAGCCGACGGCCGGCCCGAGCGCCCATCATCTGAAGAATCGCGAGATCCCGGGTTCGGGTTCCCCGGCTCTTGGAAATTTGCCGAGCCGGGATCGCTGGGCACGGCCAAACCGCTCGAGCGCACGCTCTCGCCCTGGACCGCGGTAATCGTCTCGACCGTATAGCCCGCCGCCGAAAGCGCGCTCGTCAGCTTGGCCTGCTCCCGCTCGATCAGCGCCCGCGTCTCAGAATGCTGCGCTTCGACGTGAATGGAGATCACGTTGTCCTTGAGCTGCATCCGAACGGTGACGGCACCGAGATTGGCCGGCTTGAGCTCCAAGTTGAGCACCTTCACCACGCCCTCGGAAGACGGCTCGCCGAGGCCGCCGGCGGTCAGCTCCGAACGGATGCGCGCTGCGATCTGATCGCCGACGGGATCGTGAGAGGCGGCCGCACCCGGCACACCGCGCGCGACGTTTTGAGCCTGTAATCCAGCACCCTGCATCGCCGAGGCGAAGGTCGCGCCCGTCGGCTGCCCGCCGTTGCCCGTGTTCCGCCCATCCTGCTGGCGGCCGTCTTGCCCCTGCTCGCCAAGCCCTGAACCGCTCTGCCCACGTCCGTCGGCGGCAAAGAGCGCACCGCGCCGTCCGGTCCCGAGTTCGGTGCCCAAGCGGACGATGTCGTCGCCGTCGGCTTGGGCGCGCGTGCGCTCGAGCGCATCGCCCGCCACATCTGCCTGAGAGGACAAGACCGCCGCGTTGCTTGCGGTGTTGATGTCCACCCGCACCGGCACCGCAGGATCTTGCTCCTGAGCGAGCGCGTTTGCGAGTTCGGGCGACATGCGAGCGAGCGCGAGATGCCGCTCCTGCCCCAGCACGGTCACGACCGTCGCACCGGCCGCTCCCTGCGCCGCCTGACCTCTTTCCGATCTCATGATCGCCAAGAGACGCGCCGCGTCGAACACCTCCCCGTCATCCTCCACCATGCCGGGAAGCCAGGGACCGCCGTCGGCCTCGGTACCCGCGCCTGCCGCCTCACTCCCTTGTCCCAGCATCGCTTGCAACCGTGCGACGAGCGACGACGCCCGATCGGAGCCCGTCCCGGTCCGTCCCGCATCGCCGCCGTGTTGTGGCGGTGCCGCTTGGGCATGAGGCGCTGCAACGGGAGCAGCGTCTTGCGCGGGCACGCCCGCCTCGGCGGCGCTGCTCGAAGTCTGGGGATCCGAACCCGACTGTGTCTTCTCCTGCGCACGTCCGCGCGAATCCGATGCCTTATCCGGCAAGCCCTTCGAAGCCCGGTCGAGCGTATCGCGGAACGACGTCCCTCCATGCTCGCCGCTCGCTCCTGAAGCCGACGGCCGTGAGGACGACGGCGAGGACAATCCCGGTGTCAAAGCCTGTGCAGCGGTCACTGCAGCGACCCTCCCAATAGCGTATCGACGTCCGACAACAACGCCTGAGCGCGACGAACCGACGACGGCAGTTCGGCGTCCGGCGTCTCTCCTGCTTCAGGCCAGGCGCCGACGGATCTCGAAACGGCCAGTGCCGCGGCATGGATCTCGCGGTCCGCCCCATCGAGGGCCGAGAGATCGACCTGGCGAAGCAGGGCGACCCCCGACTCGAACTCGTCCGTCGCCACGCGCGCCGCGCCCTCGTAGAGCAGCGCCCGCGCCATCTGCCGGCTTCCCGCATGCGAAAGCTCGCGCGCCTTCTCGGAGGCGAACTTCGCGATATCGAGGTTGCCGCCCTTTGTCGCCTCCTGCGCGATTGCGAGATAAAGACCGACGCGCTCGCCGGCTGGAACCTTCATCAGCTCGGTTTGCGTGCGCGAGATCCACTCCGACGCCCGCTTGAAATCCTGCCGCGCGACGCCGGCGAAAAACTGGCGGCGGAAGTTCTGCGCGAACAGGGAGTTCGGAAAGCGGCGCGAGTACTGATCCGTCAACACGTCGAAGCGATCGAGTTCGCCTTCGCGCGCAATGAGCAGGATCTCCTGCCGCAGCGCGGATTCCTCGATCAGCGTGCCGGGCGCGAGAAGGCGTGCTTCATCCAGGCGTTGAATGGCTTCCTTCGGGCTCGTCCGCGCAAGCAACGTCCCTTGAATGAGCGCCACCATGCCGCCGAGGACGGGATCGAGATCGCGCGCCTTGATCGGATGCAAAAGCCCCAGCGCGTCTCTTTGGCGCCCTTCACCATAGGCCAGCGCCCCGCGCAGGAGACGGCGCTTCACGTAAGGCGTCTTGGTCCGGCCGATGACGATTTTCAGGATTGCGGGATCGCCGCCTGAGAGCGCAAAGAACACCGCCGCACGCACGTTGCGCACGTCGTCCCACACCTGCACCGGAAGCCCGCGCAATTGACTGCCGAGATCCCGCAAAATCTTGCGTTGGTTCTCGTGCGCCGCCGTGCTTCCCGCCGCAACCTCGTCCTGAACCGAACGGAGCGCGCGGATCAGGATATAGGGCTGCTGGCCCGGCTCCACCGCAGGCGATTCCGACCAAAGCGGAACGGCCGGTGCGGCAGCCTCGGACGCTTCCGCGTTGGGCTCGTCTTCGATCGGCTCGTCGGCGGCGAACGCCGGCGAATAGCCAAGAGCCACAACGGCAGCGACAAGAATGAGCGGACGGAAGATCATGGGCGATCGTCCCTGATCAGGATCTCGATACGGCGGTTCTCCGCAGCGTTGGGATCGGATTCGACCTTGAGATCGCGATCCGCACGCCCCTCGATGCTCTCGAAGCGGCTCTCGTCCACACCCCCGCGCGCGAGCATGTAGTAGGCCACCTTGGCGCGCGACATCGACAGCCGCCAGTTGTTGTTCCGCTCACTGCGGAACGGCCGGGCGTCCGTATGGCCGCGCACCACGATCCGCCCTTCGCGCTCGGCCAGCACCTTAGCGATCTTTTCCATCACGACGACCGTCTCGGGCCGCGGCTCGGCCGACGCGCTTTCGAACATGCCGAAACGGAAATCGTCCGTGAGGCTGATTAAAAACCCATCGGCCACCTTCTCCACGTCGATGCTGGGCCTCTTCTCTGGGGAAATGCCGGCAAGCTCCTGCCCAAGCTCCGATTTGAGCGCACTCACCGCTTTGCGCGCCTCCTCGGCGACGGCCTCTTCCGCCGCCGAAGCCCGCGCTTTCGCCATGGCATCGGCCGCATCAGCCGGATCCGGCTGAAGCCCAGGCTCGTCCAACGTCAGCGGCGCACGCTCGCCCGTCTCCGGAACGACCTGACGGTCGGCAAACGGCTCGAACGGATTGCTGAAGCCCTCTCCGCCGCGGGCCATGCTTTCCGATTGCCCTTGGGTGGCTTGATCCGTGTCTCCCTGCGACGCTTCCTGCGCGAGCCGCGCGAGCACACCGTAGGGATCGTTGAACAGCTCTTCTTCCGCCTTCTGCGGATCGCCGTCCTCGAGCACGCCGTCTCCGCCGCGCTTGTGGCCGCCATGTTGCGTATCTTTGCCTTCGACGTCGCTCACGGTGGCGCCCTTATCGGTGGGCCCCTCCGTCATAGGAGACGACATCGCGGCGTCTTTCTCTTCCTGCACGCCCTTGCGTGTCGGAATCTTCGAATTGAGCTTCATCGGATTGAAGTAGGTGGCGATCTGCTGAATCTTTTCCTTGTCGGATACGTTCAGCAGCCACATCACGAGAAAGAACGCCATCATCGCCGTCATCAAGTCGGCGAACGCAATCTTCCACGCGCCACCATGATGGCCTTCGTCGCCATCTCCGCCGCGCCGCCGGACGATCACGACCTCGTGCGGAACCTGCCCGTCGCTCATTCCGCACCTCCCGTCGCGTCGGGTTGATCCCCCGGCGCATCGTCAGGGGTTTCCGCGAGCAAGAGGTCCGAAGTCGCCGGCACATCTACGGCTTCGAGGAACTTCGACCACGCTCCGATCCGCGTTTCGAGGACCGTTTCGTCCGCGTGCACGACGAGATCGACACGCTCTGACGTCACGAAACTCAGGGCCGCATCCACTTGGCCGATGCGCGCTTCGAGGGCGGACAGAAGATCGGGCGGACCTGACACGACGATGCGCGCATAGGCGCCGTTTCCCAACATGTCCCGGAGGGTTTGCGACAGGGCCGAGACGGCCGCGCGGCGGACTTCATCGGCAAACACAGGCTTCAGGATGCGCCCGACCTGCTCACCGATACGCTGCTCGACATTGAGCACGCTGGCGGCCAGGAGCTCTCCGAGCCGAGCACCTTCCTCCGCCGCCCATTTTTGACGTTCGGACGCAAGCAGCTTTTCGAATGCGGCATCCTTGGCCACGAGCAGCGCCGCATACTCCGCGTCCGCTGCAGAGCGGCCTTCGAGGACGCCGCGCGTGTGCGCTTCTTCTATGCGGGCTTCGGCATCGACGCGAGCATCGCGCCCCATCCGCCCCGCATCGTCCTTCGCCCGAGCGGGATCGCCGGAAATCTCAGTGAGATAATGACGGACCGGAAATGCAGCCGTCATGCCGCACGCTCGCGCATCCATTGCTTGAGGATGTTGGCAGCCTGCTCTTCATCGAGCTGCACCATCTGCTCAAGCCGCCGCTGAGAAAGACGCATCACGTCGTTGGTGATGTCTTCGATCAGGTTCGGCTCCCGCTGCGCCTTGATGCCGAGCAGCTCGGCTGTCGCGGCCGACTGCGAAAGCGCCGGGTCGCCCTCGTCGTTGGCGGTCAGGAGCGAGCCGTCGTCGGCCTCTCCCTCCGCAGCCAAGGCACCGCCGGCAACCTGCTCCTCACGCTGTTCGATCAACGCCCGCGTAACCGGCCGCACCCCGAACATCACGACGATGAACACCAGGCCGAGCACCGTGAGAGCCTTGATGAGCCCTGTCGCAAGACCGATCAGCGGCCCCACCAGGCTCGCCGAGCCGGACATGTCCGACAGGCGCGAATCCTCGGCGAACTCCACCGCGACCACACTGATCTGGTCGCCGCGCTCGAGGTTCACGCCCGCCGCCGTCGCGACAAGCCGCTCCACCTCTTTCACCTGCGCATGGACCGTCTCGGGATCTGCCGACACCCCGAGCGTTTCGAGCAGCCGCTTGCGGTTGACGACCACGGCGATCGTGAGCGCATCGACGCGGTAGCCTTCGCTGATCGTCGATGTCGTCTTCGAGTTCAGCTCGAAGTTGCTGAGGTCCTCGCGCCGCTCGTTCTTGCGCAGAGATTGATCGCCACCGGCCCCGTTCGCGCCCTGATCCGGCACGTTCTGCTCGACGCCGACCGGATTGCGAGACGTGGAATCCTGCTGGCTCCCGCTCTCCTTCACCACGCGAAGCGACCGCTCCACACGCGAATCGGGATCGAACGTCGTTTCGTTCGTCTGGCGCTTGTCCATGTTGAGGCGCGCCGCCACGCTGACCTCGAAGTTGTCGAACCCGAGATAAGGCGTCAGCGTCTTGCGGACGTTGTCGCCAAGATCCTTCGAGATCGTCTTTTCGAGCTCGATCATGCGGCTCGATGCCGTCGATGCCCCGTCCCCCGCAGAAGCCAGCACCGTGCCGTCTGTGTGAAGAACGCTGATGTCGTCGATCGTAAGGCCCGGCACCGCAGCCGCCACGAGATGGCGAATGGCCCGCGCGGTCGAGGCATCCGCCGCCACTTCCGTGCGAATGACGACGGAGGCCGAGGCCGGTTGCCGTCCCCGGCGGAATGAGCCCGTCTCCGGCAGCACGATGTGCACGCGCGCCGCCTTCACCCCCTTCATCGCCTGGATCGTGCGCGCAAGCTCGCCTTCGATCGCCCGAACGCGCGTGACTTCCTGCATGAACGAGGTCAACCCGATGGGACCCAGCTTGTCGAACAGCTCGTAACCGGCGTTCGAGCTCGCCGGCAGTCCCTTTTCCGCCAGCAGCATCCTGGCCTGCGCGGTCTCTCCGCGCCGGACCATGACCCGCGTGCCTTCCGAGTTCACGTCGAAGGCGATACCGGATTCGCGCAGCGCCGCACCGATGCGGCTCACGTCCTGCGAATTGAGACCGGAATAGAGGGTCTCCATGTCCGAACGGCTGAGATAATAGCTGCCGAGCCCCACGGCGGCGAACACGGCAAGACCGACGACGCCGAGCGCGGCAAGCCGCCTCGGGCCCAGGGCAAGCAGATTGCCCCACAGTCTCTCCAGTTGTTCAACCCCGAGCATTGCCCAGCCAGCCCCCAAGCCAACCCATTGCGCGCCTTATCGGAATGGTGCACCGGGATTCTGAGGGATCAAGCTTGCGTGGGGTTTGCCGCGCCGAGGGCCGAGCGCCGAAAAGAAGAGGATCGAAGCGCGCGCGTCACGGCCAAATCCGGATCCCGCGGCGCGAGGGCCGGAAATGTAAAAATGCGAAGGCCACGCCGGGGCGGGGTGGCGTGGCCTTCGAGGGGCTCGGGTGTGATGGGAAGCCGGGCCCTGGAAATTTCGAGATTAGCTTTGGAACAGTCGGAGGATCATCTGCGCCGACTGGTTGGCGATACCAAGCGCCTGCACGCCGAGCTGTTGGCGCACCTGCAAGGCCTGCAATCGCGTCGATTCCTCGTTCATGTCCGCGTCGACGAGCTGGCCGATACCGACATCGATCGAATCGATGAGCTTGCTCACGAAGTCCTTCTGCAAGCTGACCCGCGACTTGGCGGCGCCGAGGAGCGTCGCGGCATCCGTCATGCTTCGGAGCGCCTTGTCGACGATCTCGGCCATCTCCTTGAGCGCAAGGAGATCGTCCGGATCGTCGGTGATCCAATCGATCGTGAGTCCCGTGCTCTCGCCCGCGATCGAAATCTCGTTGTTCGGCGCCGTCGCATTCGTGAGCGTGTGAGTCTTGTCGAGCAGGCCGCCCGCGGAGGCCGAGGTCCCCAGATCGAACATCATCGTGCCGCCCGGCCCGACATCGACCTCGATCGTGCCGATCGAGATCGTCCCGCTGCTGTCGCGAGAGAACGAGGCGACGATCGTCTTCAACGTGGGGCCCGTATCCGAGTTCCCCTGGAGCCAGTTCTCGCCCGAGAACACGGCCGATTGCGAAGTGTTCCTGAGTTCCGCCTGCAGCTCTTTGATCTCGGTCTGGATCTTGTGCCGGTCGAGACCGGGTGCCATCGCGGCAACGAGCTTGGCGTGGATCTTACTGACGGTCTCGATCGAGCTGTTCAGCGCGGTAGCGGCCACCTCCACCGTCGCGGCACCGAGCCCGAGGGCGTCCTGAACCGTCGAGACCGCCATGTTGTCGCTGCGCATGGTCGTCGCGATCGACCAGTAGGCAGCGTTATCGGAAGCATCCTTCACCCTAAGACCCGTGGAGACACGGTTCTGCGTGACCAACAAATCCTTATTGGTCTGGCTCAGGGTCTGCAGCGCGGTCATCGCCGCGATGTTCGTGTTGATGCTGCTCATGCCAGCGCCCC
>DAOMQQ010000087.1:0-10181 GCA_035445405.1 Hyphomicrobium sp. | reverse complement strand
CCTCTCTGATGGCCAATCGCAGCATTACGGTCGCGGCAATCCAGACGTCCTACGGACACGACATGGAGGCCAACATCGCGAAAACCGAAGCGTTCGTGCGCGAGGCCGCGCGGATGGGTGCGGACGTCGTGCTGCCCTCCGAGCTGTTTCAGGGCATCTATTTCTGCACGCGCCAGGAACCCAAGTGGTTCGAGACGGCGTGGCCCACGAAAGAGCATCCTTGCGTGCTCGCCATGCAGAAGCTTGCGGGCGAGCTTGGCATCGTCATTCCGATCTCGTTCTTCGAGAAGGACGGGCCGCGCTATTACAACAGCGTGGCGATTGCCGACGCGGACGGAAAGATCCTCGGCGTCTATCGCAAGAGCCATATCCCGGACGGGCCCGGCTATCAGGAGAAATACTACTTCCGCCCCGGCGATACGGGCTTCAAGATGTGGAAGACGAAGCGCGGCGACCTCGGCGTCGGCATCTGCTGGGACCAATGGTATCCGGAGACAGCGCGCGCCATGGCATTGCAGGGCGCGGAAGTTCTGTTCTATCCGACGGCGATCGGCAGCGAGCCCTACGATACGTCACTCGATACGCACTTGCAGTGGCAGCGCGCAATGCAGGGGCATGCGGTCTCGAACGCGATCCCCATCGTGGCCGCCAACCGCATCGGGACGGAAGACAACGACGGCGCGACACAGAAGTTTTATGGGCATTCGTTCATTGCCGATCACCGCGGCGAGCTGGTGAAGAGCTTCGGCGCGACTGAGGAGGGTGTGCTGGTGCACACGTTCGATCTGTCGCTGATCGAAAGCTACCGTGCCGAGTGGGGGTTCTTCCGCGACCGGCGGACGGATCTCTACGCTGAAAGCATCATCTGAGATCTTCGCGCGAAACCTAGCTTGCCGGGCTGTGCGGGCAGCGAAGGGGCTTATGGGCTTTGTTTCGCGGAGTTTATGTGACGAGCTGGCAAAAACACAGCCAGCCCGCCCTCCGTCGTTTCACTCCCTCACGTCACCTGTGCGCATGATGACGTGCCATTCGTCGTTCGCGATAATTTAAGCTTGGGCTGCGGGTGCCTCCGGTTTCGCCGCGCCGTTGGCGGCTGCCGCCACCTCGGGTGCAACTGCGGCGGGCGCCGCGTCCTGCTCCGCATCGGCTTCTACCGTCCCGTCTGCTGCTTCCTCGGACGCTGCTTCCGCAGGTGCCTCTGGGGCTGCTTCCGTTTCGGCCTCAGACGCTGCGGGTTCTGCCGCAGCTTCGGCAACCGGCTCCGCTTCAGCCACGACGTCCCTAGATGGAGCGTCCTCCGCAGCGGCTTCTTCGGCTGCTTCCGCAGCGGGCGCTTCGTCAGCCGGTGCAGCCGAAGCCTCGGCGGCAGGCGTTTCCTCAGTTTCGGCGACCGCTTCGGGAGCCGCTTCCGCTTCGGCAGACGCTTCGGCTTCAGCAACGTCCGCAGGCTCTTCCGCAGCCGCAGCGACTTCGACTGCGGCCTCCTCCGCTGCGGGTTCGGCGTCGCTCGCGGCTTCGGCTTCAACCGGCTCGGCCGATGCTTCTTCAGCCGCTTCGACGGGCGCTTCCTCGCTAGTGGCTTCCACTTCCGGTGCAGCGTCGTCCGCGACGGCCTCTTCGATTGCCGCCTCGACCTCAACCGCCGCTTCAGAAGCCGCTTCGTCCGCAGCCACCTCTTCCTCAGCCGCGGGTTCGGCCGTCGTTTCCTCAACGGTCAGCGGTTCGTCCAGGACGGTGCCGCAAGCCGCAATCGCGTCGGGTGATTTTTCCGCCTCGGCTTCGACCTCGACATCAAGATCTGCGTCGGGCTCAACCGGCGCAGGCGCAGTTCCATATTCGATGAACGCGTTTAACTCCCGTGCGACATGGACGATCGAATCGGCTGAGCAGCCGAGTTCCATCGCCATCCGCAAGCAGGCAATCCTCTGCTCTTGGAGGTTCATGAGAACTCCATTTTCTGGGGGTTTGCGATGTCAGTGACGTTGGCGTTGCTTGGTGCGATGCAAACAACGCCAGCATCATACTGCTTCGTTTATCTTGGGGCTACACTAGATCAACTACTTAGGTGCAATATTTCCAAGTATAATCATTGGGATAACGCGTCGTTCGTTTCGTTCGGCGTGCGCATGGCTTAGGGCTTTTGCATCATCGCATTTCTCAACTCCGCCCCTTTTCCCTGCGCACGCAGACGCTCTTGGAGCGCGTTTCGAGACGCGTTCGTCCCGGTTCAGGCAGGGCGATCTGACGGCGTTTCTGGAACACCTGCCCGCACGCCTTGACAAATGTCCCATCTCCTCACGGGCGCTCACAAAAGTGTCAGCACGAGCAGGAGCTTGCCGCCTTTCAGGGGGCGTTCAGTTGTGCCAGATGGGTTCCATGACACGCGCCCCATCCCGTTTCCTGGAGACGCTCATGACCCGCAGATTTACCGCGCTCGCCGCGACCCTTCTCGTCGCCCTGTCCTCCTCGCCCCTCATGGCGGGCCCGCGCGCCTACGAGGACAACAAGCTCAACTTCAAGGATTGCAAGGACGCCAACGTCACCGCGCGCTGGTTCAAGGCCGAACTCACCATCAGCGAAGCCGGCAAATCGCCGGAGGAGCCCTCGGATTCGATCGACATCCAGAACTGGGACGGCAAGTGCGTCAAACTCCAGTGGGATACGGATGCCGCCCATTTCGTGTTCTCGGACGGGGACGCGTCGGAGACCGGACAAATGATCAAATACGTTGCCTGGGACGGCAACCTTTGGGCTGCGACCCGGACTTACGCCGGCTTCTTCCATGCCCGCGTGGCGGATAAGGGCGATCCCGATCCGCGCTCCAAGATGCAGGCCGCCGGCGCCTGGCTTTCCAAGAACAACATCAATCAAGTCCCCGCCGCGGACGTGCTGGCCGCCGTGCTCTCGTCCAGCGGGACGAGCGACAACTGAGGACGATCCCGCACGCCGGCGGGCAAAGCTGCGGTCGTTCGTTAGAGCGTGATCATTTTCGATTGAATCGGGATCACGCTTTATCTCGTTCGTGAGACCGATGATTCACGCTTCAGGCTGATAGGGCCTGAAGCGATCATGGTCTAGGGATCCCGGCCTGGCCCCTCCGTTTCGGACGATAGGCGTCTCGCCTCACGAGGCCGGGCCGTGCTAGGAGGGCGCCAATCCTTGGCGCCAATCCGTCTGTCCAGCTCCGATGTCCGACATCCCGCACGCCGATCTTCAATCCTCGCACGCCCGTCCCGAGTGGACGCGGGCGCGGCGCATCGTGGTCAAAATCGGCTCGGCGCTGCTGACGGACCGCAAGACCGGAACCCTTAAAGCCGATTGGCTCGCCTCGCTGATCGAGGACGTGGCGGACCTCGTTCGTCAGGGGCGCGAAGTGGTGCTCGTCTCGTCGGGCTCCATCGCGCTCGGGCGGCACAAGCTCGGCCTTCCCATCGGGCGGGCGCTCGAACTCGAGGAATCGCAGGCCGCGGCCGCGGTGGGGCAGATCGGACTTGCGCATGCCTACCAGGAGCTCGCGGGCAAGTTCGGCCTGACGGCCGCGCAGATCCTGCTCACGCTGGGCGACACCGAGCAGCGGCGGCGGTATCTCAACGCGCGCCACACCATCGAAACGCTGCTCCGGCTGAAGGCGCTTCCCGTCGTCAACGAGAACGACACGGTCGCGACCGCTGAAATCAAATACGGCGACAACGACCGGCTTTCCGCCCGCGTGGCCAGCATGGTCTCGGCCGATTGCCTCGTGCTGCTGTCGGACGTGGACGGGCTCTACACCGCGCCGCCGAACGACGACGCCAATGCGCAGCATATTCCGCTCGTCCCCGAGATCACGGCGGAGATCGAGGCCATGGCGGGCGACGCCGGGACGGAGCTCTCCAAAGGCGGCATGAAGACCAAGATCCAGGCCGCGCGCATCGCGACGAGCGCGGGGACGAGCATGGTCATCGCGACCGGCCATATCCCCCATCCGCTGCGCGCCATCTCGGAGGGCTGCAAGGCCACGTGGTTCCTCGCCAAGCAGGACCCGGTGACGGCGAAGAAGCGCTGGATCTCAGGCCAGCTCGTGCCGCGCGGGACGCTGTTCGTGGACAACGGGGCCGAGACCGCGCTCAGCCAGGGAAAGAGCCTGCTCGTCGCCGGCGTGCGGCGCGTCGAGGGCGCTTTCGAGCGCGGGGACGCGGTGATCATCCGGACGCTTGACGGGCGGGAGCTCGGACGCGGGCTCGCAGCCTACGCCGTGATCGACGCGGAGCGTATTCTTGGGCGCAAGTCGTCCGAAATTGCGGATATCCTGGGCTTCGAGGGCGGCCCGGAGCTGATCCACCGCAACGACATGGCCCTCAATCGCTCATAGCGGTTGATCCACCGCAGCCCGAGCCCGTATTACGAGCCATGCAGAAAACACCGAACATCGACAAAAACACCGAAGCGCTGATGCGCGGCGTCGGCACGGCGGCGCGGGGGGCGGCCCACGCGCTGGCGCTGGCCCCGCGCGAGGCGAAAGATCGCGCGCTGATCGAAGCCGCCAAGGCGCTTCGCCGCGATACGGCCGGGATCCTCGAAGCGAACGCCCGCGACGTCGAAGCCGCGCGCGCGGCGGGCCGGCCGGAGTCGTTCGTCGACCGGCTCGCGCTGACGGACGCGCGCGTCGACGCCATCGCGAAGGGCCTCGAAGAGATCGCTGCACTCGCCGACCCGGTGGGCGCCGTTCTGGCCGACTGGACGCGCCCGAACGGGCTTCGCATCCAGCGCGTGCGCGTCCCGATCGGCGTGATCGGCATCATCTATGAGAGCCGGCCCAACGTGACGGCGGATGCGGGCGCGCTGAGCCTCAAGGCCGGCAATGCTGCGATTCTGCGTGGCGGCTCGGAGAGCCACCATTCGAGCACGGCTATCCACGCCTGCCTCGTGGAAGGCCTCGAAGCCGCCGGATTGCCCGCGGCCGCCATTCAATACGTCACGACCACCGACCGCGACGCCGTGGGCCTGATGCTCACCGGCCTCGACGGCGCTGTCGACGTGATCGTGCCGCGCGGCGGGCGCAGCCTCGTGGAGCGCGTGCAGACGGAAGCACGCGTTCCGGTGTTCGCGCACCTCGAAGGCATTTGCCACACCTACGTGGACGCCAAGGCCGATCTCGGCATGGCCGAAAGCGTCGTGCTCAACGCCAAGATGCGGCGCACCGGCGTTTGCGGCGCAACGGAATGCCTTCTCGTGGACCGCAACGCGCCCGGCGAGGTTCTGCCGACACTCGTCAAGGATCTGCTCGATGCGGGTGCGGAAGTGCGCGGCGATGCAGCGGCCGTGGCCGCCGACCCGCGCGTCAAGCCGGCCGAGGCCGACGACTACGGGCACGAGTTCCTCGACGCGATCCTTGCAGTGAAGACGGTGGACGGCGTCGGCGATGCGATCGCGCATATCGCGAAATACGGCTCCCAGCACACGGACGCCATCATCACGGAAGATCCTGCGGCCGCCGAGCGCTTCCTCGCCGAAGTCGACAGCGCCATCGTGATGTGGAACGCCTCGACGCAGTTCGCGGACGGCGGCGAGTTCGGGTTCGGGGCCGAGATCGGCATCGCGACCGGAAAGATGCACGCGCGCGGGCCCGTCGGCGTCGAGCAGCTCACGAGCTTCAAGTATCAGGTGCGCGGCAGCGGGCAGACGCGTCCGGGCTGATGAGGCGCGCGCAACCAAGCGGAGACGCGCTGCGTCACGCGACGGCGAGAGAGACGAAGCCTTTCGCAGCCAGCACGCCATCGAGCGTGCGCTCCAGCGCATCGAGCTTGAACGGCTTCACGAGATAGCCGCTCGCGCCGGCCGCCTTGGCCACGAGAATGTTCTCGGGCTTGGCCTCGGCGGTGATGAGAACGAAGGGGGTCTTGTGCGTCTCCGGTCTGATGCGCACGAGCTTCAGGAGCTCGAAGCCGCTCATCGGCTCCATGTTCCAATCGGAAAGGATGAGATCGTATTGCTTCTCGCGGAGCCGCTCGAGCGCCTCCACCCCGTTGGTGGCCTCGTCGATGCGGGCATAACCGAGCTGCACCAGCAGACGGCGGATGATCTTAAGCATCACCTGCCGATCCTCGACAATGAGCACTTCGAGGTTCTCGCGCATGTTCATGGCCCCTGTTTGCCGCCCGGTCTCTTGGTTTTCGGGATCTCAACCATTCCCGAGAGCGATTACTAATTCGTATGCGCCTTGCGCTACATCGTGTTGCATGTGGCGGCTCTGGGCGATCCCGGCCGCACGCGCAGGCCAAGGTTCGGCGGATGCGTCCGCCAACAGAAGGAGTGGAACGTGACACCACGAGACGGCGGCGCGGAGGACCAGCCCGAGGGCGAGGCCGTGCGGACGGACGACCGGGTCTCCCGGCTGCGGCGCCTGCTCCGCTACACGGGCGTCAACATCGCCTCCGTCGCGGTCGACTACACGATCTTCCTCTCGCTCATGAAGCTTATTGGAATGCCCGTGCTGGCGAGCACGATCGGGCATGCGATTGCGTTCTCTCTCAACTACGTTCTGTCCCGGAAGCTGGTGTTCGGGCGAGCGGGAGAGCACAAGGGAGAGCAGCGGCTCTTTGCCGAGTTTCTGGCGACGGGCCTGCTCGGCCTCGCGCTCACCGCCTCGGTCACCGCGGCCGGCATCTATCTGCTCGATGCCGCGCCGATCGTTGCCAAGACGGTGGCGATGCTGATTACGTTCGTGACGCTCTATATCATCCGCAGCCGGCTGGTCTTCACCCGGCCGAGCTGACCTCGAACTTCTGGACGAACGATCCCGTGCGTGCCCTCCTCCTGCCTCCTCGTCTCCAGGCTCGAAGCTTCGGCTCCCTCGCCGTGCGCGCGCCGCTTTTCGGGGAGGGCCAGCGGATCGGGCTCATGGGGGGCTCGTTCAACCCGCCGCACGGCACGCATGTGGCTGTCTCCGAGGCGGCACTGAAGCGGCTCGGCCTCGATCAGGTCTGGTGGCTCGTCACGCCGGGCAATCCGCTCAAGACGCACGGCGACCTCGCGCCGCTCGAGGAGCGGCTTGCAGCCTGCCGGCGCCTCGCGATCAATCCCAGGATCCATGTGACGGCGCTCGAAGCCGATCTCGGGACCGCGCTGACGGCGGTCACCATCGCGTTTCTGAAGCGGCGCTTTCCGCGGGCGCGCTTCGTCTGGATCATGGGCGGCGACAATCTCGCCGGCTTCCACCGATGGACGGCGTGGCGGCAGATCGCCGGGCAAGTGCCGATCGCGGTCGCGGATCGGCCTCTGTGGCGGCTCAAAGCGCTGGCATCACCGGCCGGCCTCGCGCTCGGCCCCTACCGTCTCCCGGACGACGAGGCGCGGGTGCTGGCGGATCGCCGCCCGCCGGCGTGGGTCTATCTTCCGATCCGGCTGTCGTCCGAATCGTCCACCGAGATCCGGGCCGGCCGCAAGCCGGCGGCCTGAGGGCCCTTCCGCGCAAAAGCCGGGCGGCGCTGCCGAAAGCGGCCTGCGACAATCCGGCATCCCACCTATTGCTGACGACCCGGGCGAGAGCTATCTTATCCCCTGCCTGGATGCGATGAGGCTCCGGGCAGTGGAGCGAGCGGCCAACGTGACGCGGGTCGGCCGGACGCAAGTCGCGCTCCACGATGAAGCCAAGCGGCCGAATGGAAGGATGGCCTTTGGTGCTCGAACGGAAAGGACATTCGCTAAAACATGCGAACCGCCATTGAGGGTGCCCGCGAGGGCGCACCTCCGACCGAGCTGGTGCATAAGAGCATGAGCCCGGATACCCTGCTCAAGCAGATCGTTCATTGGCTCGACGAAGCCAAGGCCGAGGAGATCGTCACGATCGATCTGAAGGGCAAGTCGTCGCTGGGCGACTATATGGTGATCGCCACCGGGCGCTCGGACCGCCACGTGGGCGCGGTTGCCGAGCAGCTTCGCAAGCACCTCAAGGAAAACGGTGTCGAAGGCGTTCGGGTCGAGGGTCTCGAGACCTGCGACTGGGTGCTGATCGATGCCGGCGACATTCTCGTCCACGTGTTCCGGGACGAGGTTCGGGATTTCTACAATCTCGAAAAGATGTGGTCCGCCGCGCGGCCGGGCGAGCCGACGCCGCACTGAGCCGGCCGGAGGGTCGCCTCCATCCGACTGCCCTAGGGCGCTCCCGCATCGCCGCGGAGCGGGATTGATTGATGCGTCTTGCCATTATTGCCGTCGGACGCCTGAAGGACGGCCCCGAGCGGGCGCTCTATCTCACCTATGCCAAACGGGTCGATGAAGCCGGCCGCGCGCTCGCGCTCGGCCCGCTTTCGCTCGCGGAGCTTCCCGAAGGCCGGGCAGCCGAGACCGGGCAACGGCGCAGCGACGAGGCGCAGCGGCTTTTGGAGCGGGTTCCAGACGGCAGCGTGCTGGTGGCGCTCGACGGGGGCGGCAAAGCGCTTGCGAGCGAGGCGTTCGCCCGCTGGCTGGCCGAGCGGCGGGACGGAGGCGAGCGGAGCGTCGCTTTTCTGATCGGGGGACCGGACGGACATGGCGACGAGGTGCTCAAGACAGCGGCTCTCAAGCTTTCGCTCGGCCCCATGACGCTGCCGCACGGTCTCGCCCGCATCGTGCTCACGGAACAGCTCTACCGGGCCCAGACGATCCTCGCCGGGCATCCCTATCACCGGGCCTGACGCGCACCGCATCGCGATCTCTCCCCGCACGGTTAACAGGACGCGCAGAACCCTGGACCGTGACAGCGCCAGGGCCTATCAATCTCTCCCTACCGTCTCGGGTTTCCTCCGAATATCCGCATTCCGAGAGGACAAACGGGTTTTTAAAGGTTTTCAGTACGGGAGGGGGAATGGCGGCTCAGCAAGCGGTGCCGATGCCAAGCGCCACCGAAACCGTGTCCGGCCCCGTCGGCGTCCCGCAAGCGACGCCCGTCTTCGATCTCATGCATCCGGATGCGGAGCGTCCGCGCGAAACGTTCATCCCCGTCACGACGTATGCGCTGATCGAGCGTCTCGCCTCGCCGAGAGCCTGGCCCGGCGGAGAGGCCCGCGCCGCACGCCGCTTCTTCCGATACCTCGAATACTGGCGCCGGCAGCAACACGGCGCCGCGCTGCACAGCCTGCTTCAGGGCTACGAGACGTTCAGTCCAGACAGCGACCTCCTGATCACGCGCTCGTTCGCGCGGAACGAGCGCGAGGGATTGCAGAAGCGAGTCGTTGCGGACGTGGAGGCGATCCTCCGTCAAGCGAACTATGTGCGGATCGACCCGGCAGAGGTCGCATTGATCCTGACGAAAGAAACGCACTACGGCCTCGACCTCGACGTGGACTTCACAGCCTTCGAGGAGTGCCTCGTCTACTACCGCGGCGCTTCGAACCGCCGCGACCAGCGGCGCAGCCTTCGCAAATTCATGCGCAAGGAGGAGTTCGACGTTCCGATCTTCCAGCGGCTGTTCCTGCTGTTCAAGCTCAAGCCGTTCGACGTCCGGGTGCGCGAGGTGATGGGCGAGCAGCGCATCACGCGCAAGGAGGCGGAGCGGATCGTGCGCAATCTGCGCGCCATGCTGCCGGCGGACGTGAACGAGGAGAGCATCTACATCAAGCTGTTCAAGAACATTCCCCGCGCGGACATCGAGATGGTGTTTCCGAACACACGGGTGAAGTTCCGGCTGATGGACAAGCTCCGGCTCGGCATCACCGCGGGCGGGGGCATCGGCATGGGCCTCATGGGCGCGGCCGGCAAGATCGCGGTGGCCGCTTCGAATCCCATCGCCGCTGCGGGCGCCGTGTTCGGACTCGGCGGCCTGGCGTTCCGCCAGGGCATGAAGTTCCTCAACCAGAAGCAGCGCTACATGGTTGTGATGGCGCAGAACCTCTATTTCCACTCGATGGCCGACAACCGGGGCGTTCTGATCAAGCTCGCGGACCGTGCCGCCGAGGAGGACGTGAAGGAGGAAATGCTGCTCTACAGCGTGCTGGCCAAGGAGCGTGCCAAGCACGCGGATCTCCCGGCCATCGACGCGGCCATCGAGCAATATCTCTTCGCGAGCTTCGGCATCTCCGTCGATTTCGATCTCGAAGACGCGCTCGGGCGCCTGATCGCCGACGGCCTCGTGACCGAGGATGCCGACGGCTCCCTCCACACGCTCGGCCCCAAGGAGGCCGCGCTTCACCTCGACGCCAAGTGGGACGTGTTCCTGGATCACC
>DAOMQQ010000086.1:0-10339 GCA_035445405.1 Hyphomicrobium sp. | reverse complement strand
GCCTTCAAGGCGCTCGAAATGGACATCATGCGCGGCGACGTCCTGAAGACGAAGCGGCGCATCGACGGACGCGACCTCGAGACCGTGCGTCCGATCCTCTCCGAAGTGCACGTGCTTCCGCGCACGCACGGCTCGGCGCTCTTTACGCGTGGCGAGACGCAGGCGCTCGTTGTCGCGACGCTCGGCACGGGCGAGGACGAGCAGTACGTCGACGCTCTCGAAGGCACCCGCAAGGAGCGCTTCCTGCTCCACTACAACTTCCCGCCCTACTCGGTGGGCGAGACGGGCCGCATGGGCTCGCCCGGCCGCCGCGAGATCGGTCACGGCAAGCTTGCCTGGCGCGCCGTGCGTCCGCTGCTGCCCAAGAACGACGAGTTCCCGTACACGCTGCGCGTGGTCTCCGAGATCACCGAGAGCAACGGCTCGTCGTCGATGGCGACCGTGTGCGGTACGTCGCTCGCGCTCATGGACGCCGGTGTGCCGCTCAAGGCGCCGGTGGCCGGCATCGCGATGGGTCTCATCAAAGAGGGTAACGACTTCGCGGTTCTCTCGGACATTCTCGGCGACGAGGACCACCTCGGCGACATGGACTTCAAGGTTGCGGGCACCGAGAACGGCGTGACCGCGCTGCAGATGGACATCAAGATCACGGGCATCACCGAGGAGATCATGAAGATCGCCCTCGCGCAGGCCAACAAGGGCCGTCTGCACATCCTCGGCGAGATGGCGAAGGCGCTCACGGGTGCGCGTGAGGAACTTGGCGAATTCGCGCCGCGCATCGAGACGATCAAGATTCCGACCGACAAGATCCGCGAAGTGATCGGCTCGGGCGGCTCGGTGATCCGCTCGATCGTGGAAGAGAGCGGCGCCAAGATCGACATCAACGACGACGGCACGGTGAAGATCGCCGCTGCCAAGCGCGAGAGCATCGAAGCCGCACTCGATCGCATCAAGGCGATCACGTCGGAGCCCGAGGTCGGCCAGATCTACAAGGGCAAGGTCGTCAAGATCATGGAGTTCGGCGCGTTCGTGAACTTCTTCGGCGCGAAGGACGGCCTCGTCCACATTTCGCAGCTTTCGCAGGGCCGTCCGCAGACGGTCGGCGAGGTCGTGAAGGAAGGCCAGGACGTCTACGTGAAGCTGCTCGGCTTCGACGACCGCGGCAAGGTGCGCCTCTCGATGAAGATCGTCGATCAGGCGACGGGTGCCGAGCTTCCGCGCCCTGAGGGCGAGCCGGAAGAGGTATTCTCGGCCGAGCGTCCGCCGCGCCGGGATCGTGAAGGCGGTCCGCGCCGCCGGCGCGACTGATCCTGCGCGTTTGAGATATGGAACGGCGGCGATCATCTCGCCGCCGTTTCTCTTTGGAGGCCGGCGATGGGGCGCTCAGATCTTCCGGACGCGGCGGTCTTCTCGCTGCCTTCCGATCAGGATGCGGCGCGACGTGATGCGAGCCGTTTGTTTGCGCGCGTCGAAGCCGAGCTGAGAGCGCTGTTGCCCGCGTCTTCCGACATCCGCCATATAGGCGCGACGGCCGTATCCGGCTGCCTGACGAAGGGGGATCTCGACGTCGTCGTTCGGGTCGAGGGGGTCACGTTCGCGGAATCGGACCGTGTGCTTTCGGAGCGGTTTGCGCGCAACGCGGGCTCGAAGCGCACCGACAGCTTCTCGGCGTTCGAGGATGGCGAGGCGGTGCCGCATCTCGGCGTTCAGCTCACCGTCAAAGGCGGGCCGGACGACTATTTTCATTCGCTGACCGATGCGCTGAACCGAGATCCGGCGCTGGTCGATGCGTACAATGCGCTCAAGAGGCGTTTCGTCGGACAGCCGATGGAGAGCTATCGCGACGCGAAGAGCGCGTTCATTCGCGATGTGCTCGCCCGTCAAGACGACTGAGCGAAGCTCGCGGTCAATGCTGCTGCGATGAGCGGCGCGATCGCGGGACTGTTGCCGACGGCGCCCGTGTAGATGGCGTTCGCGCCCGTTTCCGCGATGGCGTCGGGCACGTCCTCTCCTGCGTGCATTCCCTCTCCGAAGAAGAAGCCCGCGACGACGGTCGGCGTTTTGCCGGTGGCGAGGATGTCGTCGAGAAACGGCTCTTCTTCCAGGAACGCGGTGGTGACGCTGGAGAAGCGGCGCGCGAGGGCGGCGCGGGCGGCGGCCTTGCGCGTTGCGTTGGCGGACGCGGGGCCGAGTTTCGAGCCGTGTCCGACGATGAGGAGACGGGACGACTTGGGTTCGATCCCCTCCCGGGATGCAACGCTTGCGGCCTCTTCGACCAAAATGTCCGGAAGCGCCGGATCGAGGCCGAGGGGCGCGAGAACGTTCGGCTCCGGCGCGATGCCGGTGGCTGCGACGCGTTCGCGGACTTTGCGCATAAAGTATCCTTCCGCCATGAAGAGCGGATAGACGGCGATGCGGGCTGCACCGGAGGCTGCAGCTTGGGCGAGGGCCGCTTCCAGCGTCGGCTCGCCTTTGAGCACGCCTGCCGCAATAACGGTGAGGCCGGTCAACTGACGCACGGCTTCTGCCTGAGCGCGCAGGGCCGCGTTGGGCGCGGAGCCGCCGCGGTCGCCATGCGCGACAAGGACGGCGGCGTGTTTTTCGTGGCCTGTCATGAGGCTGCGGACGCTTGAACGACGGCGGCTTCCAAGGCCTCGTGCACGCCCGGCGAGAGATCGAGCGCGGTGGCGGCTTCCTGGCCGTGCGGCGACATCTTGGCGAGGGTCTTTACGAGGATCGCGACAACTTTCTCCGCCGGATGCTTGGCTGCGAAGTCCTCGGCGTAATGGGCGAGGAAGACGAGTGCGGCCACGTCTTCCAGCGCCTGCGTTTCGGGATCGCGACGGAGGTTTTCCTTGCGCAGGAGCGTGCCGACGCGGGCTATTTCCTCGGTGCCGTAGCCCGCGGAGGCGAGGATCTCGCCTGCCCATTCGGCGTGCTTGCGGCCGAGCTCCTTGCGCCAGCGCAGATAGCCGGGGCGGTCCATCGGATAGCTGTCGCGCGGGATCTCCCAGCGGCGGATGTGCTGGGCGCGCACGGCGAGTTGGAGAAGCTCGGACGCATCCGGATAGACGCGCGCGAGCATGGCCGACATCCGCTCGCCGTAGATCAGCTCGGCCGGGACGCGTTCGCCGTCGATCTCGACGGTGTTCGGGTCCTGTCGGTTTGCCGCGTCGACGCCGGCGATGGCTTTGCTCAAGCGGCTCATTTTTCGTGCCTCACATGCCTTGCGCTCACAGAGGGCCTTTGAAGATGAAATAGGCGCCGGCGATGATCAGCGCAAAGCCGACGGCATGGTTGACCGTGAGCGGTTCCTTCAGGAACCAGATCGAGAAGCCAGCGAACACGAGGAGCGTCAGCACCTCCTGGATAGTCTTCAACTCGGCGGCCGTGTATGCGCCGTGGCCCCAGCGATTGGCCGGAACGGCGAGGCAATACTCGAAGAACGCGATGCCCCAGCTTGCCAGGATGACGATCCAGATCGGTGCGGCCTTGAACTTCAAATGGCCGTACCACGCGAATGTCATGAACACGTTCGAGAGGGCGAGGAGGAGAATGGGGGCGATGAAGCTCGGCGTTCCGACGCTCGACACGGGAGGCCTCCGGGATGACGGTTGAAGCGCGCCGTACCGTAGTCGAAGGACCGTGCCCGCGACAGGGTGCTTGGGCATCACGAAATAGCGCCCGCCAGGGCGGGCGCTATCGGTCGTGCACGCATCGAAACGCGGCGTCAGATGGTGAGCGTGCCGGCCTTGGCGGCGGCATACCGCTCGGCCACGGCGCTCCAGTTCACCACGCTCCACCAGGCCTTGAGGTAGTCGGCGCGCTTGTTCTGATATTTGAGGTAATAGGCGTGCTCCCAGACGTCGTTGCCGAAGAGAACGCGGCCGCCTTCCATGAGCGGGGTATCCTGGTTCGGCTTCGAGGTGAGCGCGAGCTTGCCGTCCTTGTCGACGGTGACGAACACCCAGCCCGAGCCGAAGACCCGGCCGCCCGCCGCATTGAAGTCGTCTTGGAGCTTGTCGAGGCCGCCGAGGTCGCGGTCGATGGCATCCTTCAGCTCACCCTCGGGGCCTGCTCCGCCGGGTGCGCCCATGATCTGCCAGAACATGGAGTGGTTGGCGTGGCCGCCGCCGTTGTTGCGAACCGTCGTGCGGATGCTTTCGGGGACGTCGCCGAGCTTCGCGAGCAGCTCTTCGAGGGGGAGCTTGGCGAGGTCGCCATGCTCGGCGAGCGCTTTGTTCAGGTTGGTGACGTAGGCCTGGTGGTGTTTCCCATGATGCAGGTTCATCGTGGCGGCGTCGATATGCGGTTCGAGCGCTGCAGGATCGTAAGGCAGGGTCGGCAGCGTGAAGGGGCCGGCGGGCGCCTCCGCGAAAGCCCGGCCGAAGAAGGGGGCGGCCGGCATGGCGGTGGCGAGCGTGGCGGCGCCGGCCGCGAGAAGGAAGCCTCGGCGATTGGGTGTCAGCATCGGCGGTCTCCGTCGTAGATTGGGAAAAAACTGTTGCGGCCTCAGATCATGGGGTCGAAACGATATATAGCGTCTGGCTACGGCAACGCTAAGGGCCGTGACAAGGTTCAGCAGGGATCGTCTCGGATGGGGCTTCGGCTCGATAAAGTGCTTCTTTCCCGCGGGCTGGTGGGTACGCGCTCGCGGGCGCGGGACCTGATCGTGCGCGGGGCCGTGGCCGTCGACGGTGCGGTCGAGACGAAGCCGGGGGCGGTGGTGCAACAGGACGCGCCGATCGAGCTTCTCGAGGATGCCGACTACGTCTCGCGGGGAAGCCTCAAGCTCATCGCCGCGCTCGAAGCGTTCGGGTTCGATCCCGCCGGGCGCCGCGCGCTCGATGTGGGCGCTTCGACAGGGGGGTTCACGGAGGTTCTGCTGCGGCGGGGGGCGGCGCACGTGGTGGCCGTCGACGTGGGGCATGGGCAACTTCACCCGAAGCTCGCCTGCGATCCGCGCGTGGCGCAGCACGAAGGACGCGACGCGCGGACGCTGACGCAAGCGGACGTGGGCACGCCGGTCGGCGCGATCGTCGCGGACGTGAGCTTCATCTCGCTCGAGAAGGCGCTGCCTGCGGCCCTTGCCCTCGCCTCGCCCGGGGCATGGCTCGTCGCGCTGATCAAGCCGCAGTTCGAGGCGGGGCGCGACGCGGTTGGCAAGGGGGGAATCGTGCGCGATGCAGCGGTGCGCGATGCGCAGGCGGAGAAAATCGCGGTTTGGATTGCGGACCATGCCGGCTGGCGCGTGGTGGGTCTCATCCCGTCGCCGGTCGTGGGCGGCTCGGGCAATCGGGAATTCTTGATCGGGGCGATGCTCGATGGCTGACGGCGTGGAAGTCGAGATCGCGCGGATCGGCGCGCGGGGCGATGGCGTGGCGATGCGCGATGGCGCGCCGGTCTATGTGCCGTTCGGGCTGCCGGGCGAGCGCTGGCGTCTCGACGGCGACGAGCCTGCGACGCGCGTCACGGACGGAGCGGCGCGGGCGGAGCCCATCTGCCGCCATTTTCTCCGCTGCGGCGGCTGTATCGCGCAGCATATGCCGGACGACCTTTATCGCGACTGGAAGCGCGGGCTCGTGGCCGAAGCGTTCCGCCACCGCGGGATCGAGGCCGATGTGGCCCCGGTTGTCGTCGTGCCGGCGGAATCGCGGCGCCGGGCGGTGCTCGGCGTCGTGCGGCGCGGCGGGGACATTACGCTCGGATTTCGTGAGGAAGGGCAGCACAAGCTCGTCGATCTCGCCGAGTGTCCGGTGCTGAGCCGGTCCATCGTTGCCGCGTTTCCGGCGCTGAGGGTGCTTGCGCGGCGCGTGCTGGAGGATGGGGAGACGGGCCGGCTCGTCGTCACGCGGCTCGACCATGGGCTCGACGTTTCGCTCGATGCCGAGCGTCGCGATTTTTCGGCGGACGAGCGGGCGGCGCTTGCGCGTCTCGCCCGAGAGATGGGCCTGCTGCGGCTCACGGTCGGGAAGGAGCCGATCGTCTCGGCAGGCCCGGCCACCGTCACCATCGGCGGGGTGGCGATTGCGGTCGAGCCGAGCATCTTCCTGCAGGCGGTGCCGGAAGCGGAGCAGGCGATCGCCGACCTCTGCGTGGGTGCGCTCACCAAGCGGATGAAGACGGTCGTCGACCTCTTCTCGGGCCTGGGTACGCTGACGTTTCCGCTGGCACGGCGGGCGCAGGTGTCGGCGTTCGACAGCGACAAGCGTGCGATTACGGCGCTCTCGGATGCAGCCCGCCATGCGCAAGGCCTGAAGCCCATCACGGCGCGCGTGCGCGATCTCTTTCGCGAGCCGCTCTCGGCGCGAGAACTCAACGGTTTCGATGCGGCGGTGTTCGATCCGCCGCGCGCGGGGGCAGCGGATCAGGCGGAGCGGCTGGCGGCTTCGAAGGTGCCGGTGGTGATCGCGGTCTCATGCAACCCGGCGACGCTGGCGCGGGATGCCCGGACGCTGATCGACGGCGGATACACCATGGGACAGGTGACGCCGGTCGATCAGTTTCTCTACTCCGCGCACGTCGAGGCTGTCGCCGTGTTCCGGCGTTAGGACGTGCGGGCGATTTCGTGGGAGACGGCTCGGAAAGCCGGTTCCGAAAGGACTTTAGGCCGAGGCGACCTTCGCCCGAGCAGCGCGGGCCTGGCCGGACGCCTTCTTCAGACGCTTGCGGGCGGCTGCCGTGTTGCCCTGGATGCGGGTGACCGCGGGGCGCGGAAGGGCGCGGCGGGCTTTCTTCTTCTTCGTCTCGACCTTGCGGTGATGGAGGGCAGCCATGGTTAAAACATCCTTTGGGAGCTTGGCACTTGGGAGCTGGACGCTGGCCCGCTCGTTTGATCCGTGCCGCCTCGTCTAGGCGATCTCGGGCCCGGTGGCAAGCCGCACGCCCGTCCTCGTGGAGACTGTCACAGGACCGCAACACGAACTCGGTAGGTGGGCCCGGATGCATAAGCATATGCCGGGAGGGAACAATGAGCCGAGCGACTGAGGCCTACGTCGAGGAAGAGGACGCGTATGTTGGCCCCAGCCGGAACCGGCGTCTCGCGGAGGCGGTCCATCGGTACGGGGCGGTGAGCCGCAAGGGCCTCGAAGAGCGCTTTTTCACGCTCGTGTTCTCGGGGCTCGTTTATCCGCAGATCTGGGAAGACCCGGTCGTGGACCTCGAAGCGATGGCGCTCAGGCCGGGCCAGCGCGTGGCGGCGATCGCCTCGGGGGGGTGCAATGTGCTCTCCTACGTGGCCTCGGAGGATGTTGCGGTCACGGCTATCGACCTCAATCCGGCGCACGTGGCGCTCAACAAGCTGAAAGTGACCGCCGCGCGGTGCCTTCCGGATTACGAGACCTTCGCGCGGCTCTTCCGCTCGGTCAGCGATCGGCAAGCCGTCCAGGTCTACGACGATCTGGTCGCGCCGCATCTCGATAGTGCGACGCGTGCCTATTGGGACGGGCGCGACGGGCTCGGCCGCCGGCGCATCTCGCGCTTCCGCCGCAACTTCTACCGGCAGGGTCTGCTCGGCCGCTTCATCACGGCGGGGCACCTCGTCGCGCGGCTGCACGGGCGCAATCCGGCGAAAATGCTCGACGCGCGCTCGCCGGCCGACCAGGAGCGAATCTTCAACGAAGAGCTGGCGCCGCTGTTCGAGATGCGCCATCTGCGCTGGCTCATGGAGCGGCCGGCGTCGCTGTTCGGGCTCGGCATTCCGCCGTCGCAGTTCGACGAGCTCAAGGGAGAAGAGCGGCACATGGCGGACGTGCTGAAGGCGCGCCTAGCCAAGCTCGCCTACGGGTTCGACCTCGAAGACAACTATTTTGCGCGGCAGGCGTTCGGCCGGTCCTATGGCGACGAGGGTGCGCTGCCGCCTTATCTCGAGCCGAGCAACTGGGCGGTGCTGCAGGAGCGGGCCAGCAACGTCAACGTCGTACATGCGTCCTTCACCGAGCATCTGCCGAGCCTGGGCGCGCCGACCTACGACGCCTACGTGTTGCTCGACGCGCAGGACTGGATGACGGATACCCAATTGACGGCGCTGTGGAGCGGAATCCTAGAAACCGCCAAACCGGGTGCGCGCGTGATCTTCCGCACGGCCGGCGAGGACACCATTCTTCCGGGGCGTTTGCCGGAAGCCATTCTGAGCCGCTTCCATTACGACGCGGAGGAGGGGCGCGCCTTCGCGGCGCGCGACCGCTCGTCGGTCTACGGCGGGTTCCATCGCTATACGCTTACAGGGTGACGCCCGTGGCGACGGAGCGCGATCCCGCCCAGCATATGGACAGCATCTATCGGATGCAGCGGCATATCTACGATGCGTCGCGCAAGTACTACCTGCTCGGCCGTGACGGGTTGCTCGATACGCTGAAGCCGATGCCCGGTGAAACCGTGCTGGAAATCGGCTGTGGGACGGGGCGCAATCTGATCTGCGCGGCGAACCGCTATCCTCATGCGCTGTTTTATGGCGTCGACGTCTCGCCGGCGATGCTGGAGACGGCGGCCCGGTCCGTCGAAAAGGCAGGGCTCGAACACTGCATCCGGTTGGGCAAGGCCGATGCTTCCCAGCTCGATACGCAGGCGCTGTTCGGTCTCGCCTCGTTCGACCGCGTGTTCGTTTCCTACGCGCTCTCGATGATCCCGCCGTGGCGCGAAGCGCTTGCGCATGCGTTCGCTGCGGTGGCGCCGGGAGGCGCGCTCTACGTGGTCGATTTCGGCGAGCAGGAGGGCCTGCCCAAGATCGTCCGTGCCGGGCTCAGGACCTGGCTCGCGAAGTTCTCGGTCGAGCCGCGCGCCGAGCTCGAGGCCGAGCTCCGGCGACTTGCGGCCGAGAGCGGGGCGACGCTCACCTTCTCGCGGCCGTTCCGCGATTACGCGTGCCGGGCGGTTCTCTCGCGCGGTTCGGCTGCCGCTTAAGCCAGGTAGAGCCCGACGATGAGAGCGGGCAGCAGGATCGCGAGGCCCCAGGCCACGGTCGAGGCGGCACTCTGGATTGCGAACGGCGGGAAGGGCCGTTCGAGGATGCCGATTTCGAGCGGGACGAGGCCGCGGTTGAAGCCCTGGAACTTGCTGACGATGAGGCTGAGCGGACCGTGGCGCTCGACGAGGGCCAGAGCCTCGGTGTGCTGCTCGGGCGAGGCGGAGAACGGCCACGTGGCGAGGCGGTCCTCTTTGTGGGTGACGCCCTTGTAGTAGGCGTAGAGGTCGCCCGCGAACGCGCCGGCCGCGGCGGCGAGCCAGATCGACGTGAAATGCCCGTTGGCCAGCACCATCATCGAGCCGAGGCCGATCACCAGGATCAGCGTGGGCCAGAACAGGATGGGTCGCGGAATGCTGTTCGCGAGCGCCAGCAGGAACAGGAGGACCGCGACCCAGTAGTGATGGGCGGCGAGGAAACCCAGCACCTCGTCCTTGAAGGTCACGAGAAAGAAGGCGGGCGCGATGACGCCAGCCGCCCAGACGAACGCGGAGGCGACGTTGGCGATCTGGAAGGGAAGCTCGCGCATCCGGAACATGCCGGCGACGACGGGGATGACGGCGCGGACGGGGCCGAAGAAGTGGCCGAAGAAGACGCCGAACGCGCCATAGGTCTCGAAGAACTTCTCGCCTTGCGTGATGAGGTGCGGACGCGTCTTGAACGGCCAGATGTGGGGCACGCTGTCCTTGAAGTAACGGCCGAGCCAGAACGAGATCGCGTAGCCCAGTGTTCCTCCGAGACCGGCTGCGAGGATCGCCGGGGCGACGATGTGCATCTCGACGCCGCTTGCAGCGAGCAGGGCTGCCACGCCCGCGAGGATGGCCGTGCCAGGTACGATCAGCGACAGGAAGGCGAAGCTCTCGCCGAAGGCGACGAGGAAGACCACGACGGGGGTCCATTCCTCGTGATCGCGGACGAACGTCACGATGGCGTCGACGAGGGACTCAAGCGTCATGAATACGTCTTTCTTGTCGAGGCTCTCGGCGGGAGCGCGGATGGATGTAGAGCTTAGCTGCGATCGCCGGTTTTCGTTTCATTCCGTGGCGGCGGCGCGCCGATTTGACAGGGTCAGCCCCGCTTGCAGCGGCGATTGAATTCGCGCTCGAGCTCTCGGCCCACTTCGCCCGCCAGCATGACGCTGCGCGAAACCTGAGCGGGCGTCAGGCGGTCGCCCACGCTGTTGAGGCTCGTCCTCGCGGTGTCCGCTTCGAGCTTACCGCGGCGTAGCTCGTCGCAGGTCAGCTCCTTCTTCTTGCTCTTGTAAGCGAAGAGGCGGACACCCGACGCGTAGGCTTCGGGCGTCGGGCTTTCCTGCACCCAGCTTCTGGAGCGGTCATTGACCATGTGCTTCAGCGTGGCCTGGCGCTGGTTGATGCA
>DAOMQQ010000085.1:0-10502 GCA_035445405.1 Hyphomicrobium sp. | reverse complement strand
CCGACGACGGCATCGTCAAGAAGGCGATGGAGACGCTCAAGGGCCGCGCGCGCGTCAAGCGCACGATGTGGAGCCGGCGCGCGCAGGAGTACGTCGCAAAGATCAACTCCGGCGATCTGATCTCGATTGCCGAGGTCGTGCGCGATCTCTACCGGTCCGAGGCCCAGCCCGAGCAGTCGTACTCCGAGCGTCAGCTCTACGAGGACGCGCTCGACCGCATGGCGCGCGAGATCGCGGCCGTCGAGAAGCTCGACGAGCGCGGCGCCGTCCAGCGCATCACGGAAGTGCTTTCGAAGAGCGCACGCGGCCGCCGCATGGCCGAAGGCGCCGACGACGAGGTCAAGGCGGCGTAAGCCGTCCCGCCTCCCTCGACACACACGATCAGCACCCCGCTTCACGGCGGGGTGCTTTTTTGTGGCTCCGGCGCATTCGAGGAGACCGCGGCGGTCGCGGCCGGGAGCGCATCGAGGACCTCGACCTCCTCAATCGAGCCGACTTCGATCGCGGGTCCATTCCGACGTTCGATCCAGCCGCGCGCGCGAACGGTCCGGCCTTCGAGCGCGGCGATGCGCTCCGCTGCACCCTCGGCGCGGTCCACGACGCGCGTGCTGAGGCTCACGGTGAAATCCTCGCGCCAATCGCTGCCGAAGTTCAGGTAGGTGAACTGGCGGGTCCGCGTGACGCTCTCGACGCGGCCCTCGACCACGACGAACCGGCCGACGAGGCGCAGAAGGCCGTCGACATCGGACGCCTTGAACAGGCGGAAGACGTCACCGCTCCAATGGCCGCGACCTGCACGGCGCGCGTCGTCTTCCGCCTGCATGAGCTCACGCACGCAGCCCGTGTTGCCCGGAAGCGCGTAAGCGCGCGCATATCCCCCGGCCACGAGATGACGCTGAACCCAGGTCTCGGCGCCGTCTTTCTGCACGTAAAGCTGGGCCAGCACGCGTCCGTAACGGTCGCGGCGGCGGCCTTCGTAGCGAAGCGTGACCGTCCGATTGAGCACGAGATCCGCGGCGGCACGCGCGGCTTCCTGGGCGGGCGGCCAGCTTTCCGAGGCGACCGTGAGAGAGTTCGGCCGCGGGGCCATGGCGCCCATCAGGCGCATCTGCCGCCCATCGTCGAGCTCGACCGTCTCGCCGTCGATGACGCGAACGACCTCATGCGTCGATCCGGGGTCGGGAGCACAGCTTTCGGAGGCGACCGACGGTCCGTGGCCCGCAAGGCATGCGACGGCCCCGAGTGCGCCGACGGTTGCGTTTCGCCATTCCCGGTGCATGACCCAGATGTTCCGTTCCCGATGCCGACACCATGTCACGGCGCCGCCGCGGGCTCCAGCGGCGTGTTGCGCGGTCGATTCACGTGAAATCTGCCGGACGGGAGCCCGGCGCGATCCGCTCCAGCAAATGCCGGAACTAAACATCTAGCCACCGCCCAACATGCCGATCGGATCCAGCGGAGAAAAAACGCTCAACCCACATTCCGCCAGGTCCCCGGGATCGAACGGATCCCAGACATCGTCGGGCGCTGCGGCCGGGATCTGCGTCGGCGCATCGCCGCTCTCCCGACCGTTCGCAAGTTCGCCGTGCGGACGCGACGTCATTCTGAAGCCATCGCCGTCCGCGACCCAGGCGATCCCGCGCTCGACGTCGAGATCGAGATCTCCGGACCGGTGTCCGCGGACACGGATCTCGGCCCGCGCCTCATCGTCGAGCGTGGCGCCGATGCGGACGACGAGGTCCTGGGGCCGAACGGTGTCGTAGGCTGCGCTCACGCGGGCCGGCGTCCACGTGACGACGATGCGGTCATGAGGCAGAGCGTCCTCGATCACGAGCGATGCCGACGGATGGGCAACGATGAAGCGGTCGACGCCCGCTCCGCTCCTGGCCGTGATCTCGCCCGCGCCGACGATCATGGTGTTTTCGCCTCCACCTGCGGACACCGACAGACCATCCGCCGCTCTGAGATCGAAAACGTCGTTGCCGGCGCCGCCTTCGACGCCGCGCAGTCCGTCCGCCAGCACCATGCGGTCCCCATGCGGAGAGCCGACGATCCATTCCACGCTCTTCACCGAGAGCCCATGCGCCTCGGAGCCGCTCCAAGGAACACGCGCCGTCAGCTGCAGCGTCCGCTCTGCTCCGGCCACGATTTCGAAGCCGATGTCCGCATCGGAGAGATCGATCACGTCGCCATTTCCGGCCGGCTCTTCTCCGCCGAAATCGATCCTGAGCTGCGGCGACGCGAGCCCGACGCCCGGTCCGATCGACAGCTTATCGCTCCGCTCGTCCCAGACGATGGTCTCGATCGAGAAGAGATGATCCGTTCCGCCGTCGTAGCTGGCGATGAAATCGGGCGTGGCGTGCGGCGGGCCGGGCCGTGGCGCTTCGAGGCGCACCTGTCCTGCGCCCGAGTAATCGATGGTGTCGAGGCCGTCGTCTCGATACTCGAGGCCCGGCTCGCCTCCATGCACGATGTCGAATCCCTTCGACCAGTGAATGACGTCGTCTCCCCGGCCGCCGAACAGCTTGTCGACCGCGCCCAGCTCGTCGCGACCGAACAGCCGGTCGTCGCCGGCACCCGCAAGCACGGCGTTGAAACCTCTGCTGGTTCCGAGCGTCTCGTCCGCCGAGGTGCCGAGCAGCGTTGGTTTGCCGGGCGAGAACCGGAGGCCCGTCGGCATGGCATCGCCGGTCTCCAATCCGGCATGGTAGAGCAACGAGGATACGAGCGACGACGAGTTCACCGTGGGCAGCGGCGATCCGGGCAAGGCCAGCGCGATGTACGGGAATTTCTGCGCCTCGATCTCGGCGGCGTAAGAGACGAACGTCGCCCACAGCTCGATGGCGCCGCTCCCGTCCGCGATCTCGCGCGGGCCCCGGCTCTCCGGTGTGCCGATGCGCGCGGTCAGCGCATCGTCCCTCAGACCGCCATTCGCTTCCGACAAGGTGGTGCCGCCGTGCCAGCCTTCGACCGCGAGGCGGACGTCGCCCCCCTCGGGCTCCCGGATGCCCTCGATCACGAACCAGTCGTCCTGGCGGGCCTCTCGCGCGTCGGCGTCGTTGCGGAAGACCAACTGCAGATGATCGAAGCCGAGCCGGCCGAGGCTCAGGGTTTCGACAGGCACTCTCTCAACGCGGACGGATGGCATCGGTTGCTCCACGATCGGCAAATCGATCAGCAGCATCAAAATACAATTTAAAGTTGAATATTTGATCAATATCTCGCAACGCGAGAATTTGCCGGGAAATGTCCCTGCCCCTTTCGTCCCTGTCCAATCCGGTTAATACTGATGAAAACAGGGGCAAAAGGCCCAAAATCAACCGGGAGGGGAGACACGGACATGGAGGGGACTTCGTTCAAGAACCTGTTGGTCGGATTCGTGGCGGGGGCTATTGCGCTGGTCACGGTGCACGAGCTGATCGCGCTGTGCCTTGCGGACGCAGGACACATCTCGCGGGCGCCATGGTCGCTGGAAACGTCGCGGCTGACGGGTCTTCCGCAGATCCTCACAGACCTCGTCTGGGGCGGCGTTTGGGGCATGGTCTTCGCCATGATCCTGGGCGACGTGCCGCAAGGATCCATGACGGTGAGGGGCGCCATTCTCGGCCTCGTCGGGCCGGCGCTGATCGGCGTGCTCGTGCTCGTTCCACTCGTCCGGGGCGAAACCTTGTTCCTCAACGCCAATCTCGATCTGATCTGGCCCGTGCTGGTGCTCGGCGCCGGATTCGGCGCCGCGACGGCCTGGCTCTATGGGTTCTTCACCGCTGGCGGCCGGCTGCCGTAAGGACGGACGGGGCGCCCTGAGGTCTCGATGCCGATGTCCCCGAGCTGGCCGATGCTGTCGGCCAGCTTCGGAGGTGGCGTACGCTCAGCTCAGCCGTTCGCCCGCTTCGAGTCGTCGCCGTCGAGCGCGGCCAAATAATCCGCACCGGACTTCGAGATGTTGGGATCCAGCGCGCCCACCACATCCTTGTCCTTGCCGGGATAGTCCAGCGCGGTCAGGATCACGCGCATCGCCTCGAGGCGCGCGCGGCGCTGATCGTTGGCGGCGATCACCGTCCAAGGGCTCACGGCGGTGTGCGTAAACCGCAGCATCTCGCGCTCGGCTTCGGTGTATGCATCGTACTTGCCGATCGCCGCGCGATCGACCTCCGTGATCTTCCACTGCTTGAACGGCTCGTGGCGGCGCTCGTGAAAGCGCTTGAGCTGCATCTCACGACCCACCGTCAGATAGATCTTGAAGAAGTGGATGCCATCGCGGACCAGGAGCTCCTCGAAGGCCGGGGCATCGCGCAGGAAGCTCGCGGTTTGCTCGGGCGTGCAGAAACCCATCACCGGCTCGACCCCGGCGCGGTTGTACCATGAGCGGTCGAAGAGCACGATGTTGCCCCGCGTCGGCAGGTGAGCGATGTAGCGCTGGAAATACCATTGCCCGCGCTCGGCCTCCGTCGGTTTCGACAGGGCGACAGAGCGCGTGTGGCGCGGGTTCAGGCGCGACAGGATGCGAGAGATGCAGCCGCCCTTGCCCGACGTGTCGCGGCCTTCGAACAGCACGACGATGCGCTCGCCGGCCTCGCTCGTGTGCGTCTGGAGTTTCAGCAGCTCAAGCTGCAGCTTGATGAGCTGGTCCTCGTAAACCTTGCGCTTGAGCTTCTCGTCGTAGGGGTAGCCGCCCGAGGCCAGCGCGAGCTTTTCGAGCTCAGGCGGGAATTCCGGGTTTTCGAGATCGAATGTCTCCAGGGCCCGGAGACGGGCGTCCGCGGCTTTTTTATCCGCCTTGTCATCCTTCGACTTGCTCATCGCTCTCCCCGGCTGGGCGCGGGCCCCACGATAAACTGTCACACATGTGTTGTTTATCGGGAGGCTTGATTGCCAAACGGATAGAGAGGGGCCCGATTTGTATGCCGTGTCAACGACGCGTGCCCAAATGGGCGGTGCATTGTGATGCTTGAGGCACCGCTCAGGATCGGGGCATTATCCTCGCCCATGACAGATCCCCGGACGCTGACCCACTACCTGTCAGCTTTGACCCATCGTATTGCGCGGGCCGCCTCACGGCTCGGCGTGCACGGCGCTCGCGCGCGGAGACGGGCTCGCCCCCTCGCCGTGGCCGCCGCCCTGTTCGCGGCGCTCGCCCTGATCGGCGGCCTCTCCTGGCTGACGTCGCTCGTAGGCTTCCTCGTCATGGCCGCCATCATCATGGCGCAGGAGGCCGACGACCCGGACGAGGAGGGTGCGTTCGCGATCCCCGAACCGGCCAACCTCCGGCTCGGGCCGCATCTCTCCGAGCGCGGCGCCACGGGTTGGCGGCCGCTGCTCGACGCCATTCCCGATGCCGTCGTCGCGCTCGACCAGAACTTCGCGGTGATGCACTTCAACGGACGCTTCATCGACATCTTTCCGCGGGTGCGCGTCGGCCAGCCGTTCAGTCACGTCACGCGAGATCCCGCTCTCAACGACGCCGTCGAGAAGGCGGCGCAGCCCTCGCGGCGCGAACCCATCGACGTCAATTTCTACGAGCGCGTTCCCGTCGAGCGTCGCCTCTCGGCGACTGTTTCGCGTCTTGGCGGGCGCGACGCTCAGCGTGGGCTGCCGCTGCTCATCATCTCGTTCCGCGATCTCACCGAGCAGGACAAGCTCGCGCAAATGCGCGCCGACTTCATCGCCAACGCCAGCCACGAGCTGAGGACGCCGCTGGCTTCGCTGCGCGGGTTTGTCGAAACGCTGCAGGGCCCGGCCCGCGACGACGTGCAGGCGCGGGAGCGCTTTCTCGGCATCATGGCGAGCCAGGCCACGCGCATGACGCGGCTCATCGACGACCTTCTCTCGCTCAGCCGCGTCGAGATGAAAGTGCATCTGCCGCCCAAAGGCATCGTGGATCTCAACGACGTCGCTTCCTACGTGGCGCAGGCGCTCGACCCGCTCGCGGAGGCGTCCAAGATCAAGATCGTGGTGACGAAGGGCGATACTCCGATCCGCATCCGCGGAGACCGCGACGAGATCGTGCAGGTGATCCAGAACCTAGTGCACAACGCCATCAAGTATGGCCGCGAGGGCGGGCGCGTCGAAGTCGCCGTCTCGCGCGTGATGGACGGGGTGCCGCCGGTGTCCCGCGGGCTCGTCGCCGTGGCGGACGAAGGCCAAGGCATCCCACCGGAGCATCTGCCGCGCCTCACGGAGCGGTTCTATCGCGCCAACGTGGCGGCAAGCCGCGAGAAGGGCGGGACGGGCCTCGGCCTCGCCATCGTGAAGCACATCGTCATTCGGCACCGCGGCGAGCTCAGGATCACGAGCGAAGTGGGGAAAGGCTCGACATTCTCGGTTCTGTTCGACGAGCTGGGGCCGCGGGGCTGACGCGTTGGAGAAGGATCGCGCTCAGTCGGTGCGGTACTTCTTGAGCTCGCGGACGAGCTCCGTCAGCCGCTCGGCGACTTCCGTACCGGTGTCGACGGTCGCTTTGAGCGTGGCGCGATTCTGGATCAGCTTGTTCAGGCGATCCTGACACTCGCCGAAGCCGAAGAAGATCGCCTCGGGGGCGTCCACGGTGCCGTCCTCGACAGCGCACATCACCTCGAAGGCGTTCTGGGCTGCGAGCACCAACATGGACGCGACGTCGTTCATGACCTGCTGATAGAGGCGGGCCGCATCGCCGCTGACGCGCGGCCCGTGCACGCCGAACTTGAGCGGGGAGGAGCCTTGTGCGCCCTCTCCCGCAAACAGGCTCGGGTTGCGCTGGAAGCGCCGGAAGATCTCGCTGAGGTGAAGGCAGCAGGTCTCCAGCTCGCGCAGCGCGGTGACGGCCTTGCGTTTTGGACGGATGCGGTCGGGTGCCCGCTCCGTCGCCGCCCAATTGATGGTCGCGATCGAGGAAATGGCGCCCAGGGCGGCGATGGCCGGCAGAACGGCAGCAAACGGATCGGGCGCAATCCGCGTGTCGGCATCATGAGAAGAGCCGCCCTGATTACGCTTGGACGTCAAAGCGCGTGTCCTCCCGTCGGCCGATTTTGCGCGGTCGAGCCCTGCTCCTACACCCGCGCGAAGGGCCGCGCCAGAGTAAACAGCGCGACCCTCAGCCGACACGAACACACGTCCGCGAGCACCCCTCGCGACGCTTAGACCATGATCGCTTCAGGCCCTATCAGCCTGAAGCGTGACTCATCGGTCTCACAAAAAGATAGAGCGTGATCCCGATTCAATCGAAAATGATCACGCTCTAGAAAGTTTTCCCGAGCCGGGCGTCGACGGAGTGAGAATTCGCCCCGCGGATCGCGAAGTAAAACATGACCGTCGCCCAGATGATGGACTTCTCGGCGCCGGAATATCCTTCGCTCATCAAGATCCAATGGAAGTAGACCGTGACGAGCAGCACGAACATCGCTGCCAAGGCGGCGGGCCGCGTGAGCAGGCCGATGGCGATCAGGATGCCGCCGAAGAATTCGGTCAGCGTCAGCAGCACGGCCCAAATCTCCGGCGGACCGGGGAAGATGCCGAGCTTCTCGACCAGCCCGACGGGACCGAGCGGGTTCATGATCTTCGGAAAGCCGTGCGTGATGAGCGCCAGACCGGCAACGACGCGCAGCAGCGTTTCGGCAAACTCGCTGAGGCTACCATAGAGGGGGCCGAGCCCCGGAATGATGAGACGATTGTAAGGACGGACGGGATCGTTCGGCATGCTGGCTCCCCCAGGAAAGGACAGGCTTTAGACGATCTCAGATTATATTTCTGACTAAATCAGTCAAGAATAAGCGTGCGCGTACGAACGGCCTAAACTGCCACGATACGGTCTCTACCTCCAACCCCCTAGAGCGTGATCAATTTCGATTGAATCGGGATCACGCTCTATCTTTTTGGTGAGACCGATGAGTCACGCTTCAGGCTGATAGGGCCTGAAGCGATCATGGTCTAATACACGCGCGCCTTCGGCTCGATATAGGCGATCTCGTTGGTCAACGTGTGGGTGTGCACGGGGCGGAAGTCCAGCGTGACGGTCTTCGATCCGTAGTCAGCAAAGGCCAGCGTGTGCTTCATCCATTCGGCGTCGTTGCGGTCCGGATAGTCCTCACGCGCGTGCGCGCCGCGGCTCTCCTTGCGGTTTTCGGCGCCCACCACCGTGACTGCGGCCTGTGCGATCAGGTTGTCGTATTCGAGCGTTTCGATCAGATCGGAATTCCAGATCAGCGAGCGGTCGGAGACGCCGACGTTCTCCGACGCTTTCCAGATGTCCGCGATTTTCTCGACGCCTTCCTTCAGCACCGGCCCGTCGCGGAACACGGCGCAATTCGCCTGCATCACCTTCTGCATCTTGAGGCGCAGCGACGCCGTCGGCTCGGAGCCCTTGGCGTAGCGGTAGCGATCGAGGCGGGCGAGCGCCTTCTCGGTCGCGGCCTCGGGAATGTCCGGCTGAGAGGCGCCCTTTTCGATCTGCTCGGCACAGCGGATCGCGGCCGCGCGGCCGAACACGACGAGGTCGATCAACGAATTCGAGCCCAGGCGGTTGGCGCCGTGCACCGACACGCAGGCCGCTTCGCCGATCGCCATCAGGCCCGGCACCACGTGGTTCGGATTGCCGTCCTTCAAGGTCAGCACCTCGCCGTGGTAGTTCGTCGGGATGCCGCCCATGTTGTAATGCACCGTCGGCAGCACCGGGATCGGCTGCCGCCGCAGGTCCACACCTGCAAACACCTTTGCGCTTTCCGTGATGCCGGGCAGCCGCTCGTGCAGGATCTTGGGATCCAAGTGATCGAGGTGGAGATAGATGTGGTCGCCCTCGGGGCCCACGCCGCGGCCTTCGCGGATCTCGACCGTCATCGAGCGCGAGACGACGTCGCGCGAGGCGAGATCCTTGGCGTGCGGAGCATAGCGCTCCATGAAACGCTCGCCCTGGCTGTTCGTGAGATAGCCGCCTTCGCCGCGCGCGCCTTCGGTGATGAGCACGCCCGCGCCGTAGATGCCCGTGGGGTGGAACTGCACGAACTCCATGTCCTGCAGCGGAAGCCCTGCGCGCAACACCATCGCGTTGCCGTCGCCGGTGCACGTATGGGCCGACGTGCACGAGAAATACGTGCGGCCGTAGCCGCCCGTCGCGAGAATCGTACGCTTGGCGCGAAAACGATGCAGCGTGCCGTCTTCCATGGCGAGCGCGAGCACGCCGCGGCAGGCGCCGTCGTCGTCCATCAGAAGATCGAGCGCAAAGTATTCGATGAAGAACTCTGCCGAATGGCGCAGCGACTGGCCGTAGAGAGTGTGCAGCATCGCGTGACCGGTGCGGTCGGCCGCGGCGCACGTGCGTTGCGCGGGCGGTCCCGATCCGAATTCGGTCGTCATGCCGCCGAACGGACGCTGGTAGATCTTGCCGTCCTCGGTGCGCGAGAACGGCACGCCGTAGTGCTCGAGCTCGTAGACGGCGTCCGGCGCGTGGCGGCAGAGGTATTCGATCGCGTCCTGGTCGCCGAGCCAGTCGGAGCCCTTGACGGTGTCGTACATGTGCCAGCGCCAGTTGTCGGGACCCATGTTGCCGAGCGAGGCGGCCACGCCGCCCTGGGCCGCCACGGTGTGCGAGCGCGTCGGAAACACCTTGGTGATGCAGGCGGTCTTCAGGCCCGCTTCCGCCGCACCGAGCGTTGCGCGCAGGCCCGCGCCGCCCGCACCGACGACGATCACGTCATAGGTGTGATTGTGGACGGGATACGCCTTGCCGTTCAAGGCCGGTGCTTTGCCGTTGCTATTTTCGGCCATCGTGACCTCAGCCTCCGAAGGCGATCTTGAGAATGGAAAAGACGCCAGCCGCGCCGATGGCGACCGCGAAGAAGGTGTTGGCGACCACGAGCGCGATCTTCGCGCCTTCGCCGTGCACATAGTCTTCGATGACGACCTGCATGCCGAGGCGCATATGGACGGATGCCGAGACGACGAAGAGCAGCAGCGGCAGCGCGACGAGCGGCTTGGCCAGCGTCGTCTTGACGGTTGCGTGGTCGGCGCCGATCAGCGAGAGCGCAAGGCAGATCGCGAAAGCCGCGAGCAGAGCGTTTGCGGCGCCCGTCACGCGCTGTTTCCAGAAATGATCCGTGCCCTCCTTGGCCGAACCAAGATAGCGCACATTCTTGAGCGGCGTTCGCATGGTCACGGCGCAGCGCCTCCTGCGTAGAAGAGCGCGTAGCCCCAAACGAGCAGCGTGCCGGTCACCGAAAACGCGAGCGTCGCCCACGAGAGAAGATCGATGGTCTTCAAATCGAAGCCGTGGCCCGTGTCCCAAATGAAATGGCGCAGGCCGCCAGCCAAATGATGGAGAAGCGCCCACGTGTATCCGAGGAGCACGAACTGGCCCAGCCACGTGGAAAGCAGACCCGTGACGTGGTCGTACATCCCGGCGCCCGTCGCCACGGCGACCAGAACGCATGCAACGATGACCGTGCCGAAATACAGAGCGGATCCCGTGATGCGATGGATGATCGACATCACCATGTTGATCTCAAGTCGATAGACTTGGAGATGCGGCGAAAGCG
>DAOMQQ010000084.1:0-10583 GCA_035445405.1 Hyphomicrobium sp. | reverse complement strand
CTTGCACTATGGGACTACCTCCCGATGTCGATTGCCAACTTTCCCGATCACACAGACGTGATCGCGTCCCGGATTGACGGGATTATTGCCTGGGATTTCAAAGGGGCGGGAGAATGAAGAGGCGTTTCGAAAAAGCGACGTGAAAATCAATTGCGCCGGTTCTCGATAGAGAAACGGATCAGGTCGGACGTGCGGGGGAGATCGAGCTTTTCCTTAATGCGCCCGCACGAATTCGCCACTGTCTTGTATGCAATGCCAATCGCATCCGCGATGCCTTGCAAGCTCTTCCCCTCGCCCAGCATGCGCAGGATCTCGATCTCGCGGTTGGTGAGCTTGCGCAGAGGGTCCTCCGCGCGGACGGAACTCATGACCAACTCGCCCGCAATCGTGCTGTCGAGATAGCGCTCGCCCTCGGCGACACGCAGAACTCCGGTGGTCAGCTCAGAGGCGTCGGCGCTCTTGCAGACATACCCATAGGCCCCGGCCTTGAGCGCACGGTTCGCGTAGATCGGCTCGGCATGCATCGAGAACATCAACACACGCACATTCGGGCTCTCGATGCGCAGACGCCGCAGGAGCTCAAGGCCGCTCGCCCCTTCCAGATTGATGTCGAGCACGAGGACGTCCGGCGCCTCCTTGCGGGCGAGATTCAGCGCCTCGTGCGCGGTCGCGGCCTCGAGCACCACGGCATTCGGAATCGACGACAGCAAACGCCGCACCCCCTCACGAACGACGGCATGATCGTCGACGACGAGAATCTTCATGAAGCGACCTCCGAGCCGGCCGAGCTGTCGAATGCGGCGTAGCTTTCCCGGATCGGGATCCGGACATCGACCGCGACGCCCGCCCGATCCTTCCTGTTCACAATATCGACTGTGCCGCCCAGCGCCGTGACGCGCTCGCGCATGGCAATCAGTCCGAAACCGCTGGTGAGACTTCCCGGCTGAAGGCCGCCGCCGTCGTCGTGGACCGAGACGCAAACATCTTCAGATGCGTCGCGCGTCACCCGGACGTCGATCTCGGTGGGCTTGCCGTGCTTGAAGGCGTTCGCGATGGCCTCGCGCACAATGCCGTGAATGACGGTGTCGAGCTTCTGGCCGCAGCCTCGGTCCGTCACCTCGACGTTGAAGGTGACGTCGGGATTTCGGAGCTGCCAGGACGCGACGAGGGTTTCTATGGCGTTGGAGAGGCCAAGCTCCAGATGAACCGCGGGCCGCAAGCGGCCGAGAATCGACTTCACATGCTTCTTCATGTGCGCGACGGCATCGCGGATCGCATCGGCGCGCGCCGCGAGGGGGCTCTCGGGATCCTCCGCCATTTGCCGGATCGTCGACGCGTCGACATCGACGGAGAACAGGAAGGGGCTTACTTCGTCATGCAGGTCGCGGGCGAGATCCGCGCGCTCCTCGTCCTGCACGGTCGCGAGCTGATCGTTGAGGTGCCGGTTGCGCGTTTCCATCTGGCTGAGGCGCGCGGCCATCTCGTTGAATCCGGTACACAAGCGCGCAAGCTCGGTGGGGCCCGCTTCCTCGACCCGCACGCCGTAATCGCCTCCGCCGAGCCGCGTGAAGGCGGCGGAGAGGGCAGGCAGGGGCTCCAGCGCGCGCCCGATCGTGAAGTAGATCAGCGTCGAGACGAGGCCACAGAAGAACGTCAGAATCGCAAGGCGCATCACGAAGTCGTCCCAGACCTCGCCGACCTCGCCGCGCTGCTCCGTCTCGAGCTCGATGGCGCCGTAACGCGCGAGGCCTTCCGGCATATCGATGCGCACGATCCTGGGCTCGCGCGCGATCAGATTATAGAACCACTCGGGCAGTTCCTCGGCGGGTGCTGCGAAGCTCGAAATGCGCGCGCCGATGGGCTCGGGCTCGACGAGGGTGGCGCGCACGTGGCGGTTGCCGTCGAAGACGCGCACGAGGCGCACGAGCTGGAGCCGCGGATTTTCATCGTGGGCAAATTCCTGCACGAGCTTGCGCACGCTGCGCTCGGCAATCGCCAGCGCCGCATCGACCTCGGTCTCGACCTTCGTCGCCGCGTGCCAGTAGGTCAGCACGCCGCTCAGCACCAGCGTAAGGATCAAGACGATCGAGATGTTGCGGATGAGCGCGGTGGACAGCGATTCCGATTGGCGCGGCCCGAAGGGATTGCGGAAACCTTTGAGTTCAACTTTCGTCACGTCGAACTCCGCTCGTCAGGGTGCAAGATTGCGCGCGACGCGGAAGCCGACGCTGATGTTGCGAAAGTCCGGCTTCTGACGCAAGCGCATTGCCGAGCGCATGGATCTCGCCGGAAAGAACGCCGATCCGCCGCGCATCGTGTAAAGACCGCGAACGGCGGGGCGATTTCCAACCGCCGCGCAGTCGTCGGTGACGCGCGCCGTGCCGTCCCGCGGGCCGGACGCATAGTCGTCGCAGAAAATGTCGGCCACCCATTCCCACACGTTCCCGTGAACGTTGTAGAGGCCCCAGGGATTGGGATCGAACGATTGAGCCGGCGCGAGGCCCTTCATGTCCCATTCGGTGCCACAGCCCTCGCATGCCGCGCGCGGACGCTCGGCGCTCGGCGGCTCGTCGCCCCACCAGAACGCAGTCGTCGTTCCCGCACGCGCAGCGCGTTCCCATTCGGCCTCGGAGGGCAGGCGATAGACGTGGCCCGTCCGCCCCGCCAGCCATTGGGCGAACTGGGTCGCATTCTTATGGCTCACACCCACGATGGGCTGCTCCGGCCTGGTCAAGTGCTCGCCAAGGGTCGCATAATAGCGGCTGGTGCCCGTCTCGACATTGTGCTGGCCGCCCTCTTCCAGCCACTCGGGCTGGTCGCAGCCTCCGGCGGCAACGCAGGCTTTATATTCCGCGACCGTGACCGGGCGCGTCCCGATCGCAAAGGTCGGGACGCTCACGTCCGTCTGCTTTTCAGAGGCCAGACGGCCCTCCTCGCTTTCGGGCGAGCCGATCCTGAAGCCCGCGGGCGACGCCGGGACGACAACCATCGGGGGGCAGCCGTCCGCCGCCCCGCAGTCGTGAAACGGCTTTCCTCCACCCGCAACGCGCAGCGCGTTTCGAGCTTCGGTGGTCTTGCCAACCGGAACCTCCACCACGGCGAGGCCCAGGGCCTTGGCGCGAGCAGCGACCTGGTCGCGCACCTCGGGATGGGTTTCCAGGATCTTTTCCAGCGCCGACCCGTCCGTGGCGGCCGCGAGGGCCGCCGCAGGGCCGGCCGCGCCCGCAGCGGCAGGCGCAGCGACGATCGCCGCGGCCAGCAGCGCCGTCAGAACCCGGACCGGCGGGGAAAGATCGCGCACGAATTTCATGAAAACTTCCAATGTAACAAGGTAACAACTCCTATGTTATAAAATGTCATAGTGCGCAAGTGCCTGCCGCCATATTCCTTGCGCCCGGTCAACGGATGGCGGCAGTCGAGCGCCAATGGAGGAGATCAGCCATGACCCACACCCCGACGATGCGCCCCGCGCGATCCGGCCCAATCGTCCGCCTCATCGGGGGCGTGATGCTGCTTCTTGCCGGGCTGATGGCGCCCCACAGTGCCAAAGCCGACGACAAGGAAGCCCTCTGGGCCGAGCTCAAGCGCGAGATCTTCGGCGACTGGGAGGTCGTTCCGTCCACGGGCGCCGTTACGCTCTACGCCCCCGAAAACGCGCAAGATGCGGCGCTGCTTCCCGTGAGCATCCGGATCGCGGCCGGCACGGTGCCTCACGCGGTGGGGCTCACTCTCATCGTCGACACCAATCCCGCGCCCGTCGCCGCGACGTTTACCTTCGGCGACGGTTTTCGCCAGGGCAGCGATATCGGGGAGCGCAGCTTCGAGACCCGCATCCGGCTCGACTCACTCTCCAACGTGCGTGCCGTGCTCGAAACCGCCGACGGCAAACTGCACATGTCGGCCCGGTACGTGATCGGGGCGGGCGGATGCTCGGCCGCGCCGTCGAAAGATCCCGAAGCCGCGCTGGCCGATCTCGGCCGGATCGACATCCGCACGACGGCAGCGGATGCGCGTGGGCCGGCATGGCGCGAGACGCGCTTGATGATCCGGCACCCGAATTTCACCGGCCTGCAGATGGACCCGATCTCACGCGGCTACGTCCCGGCCCGCTTCGTCCAGAATCTCGAAGTCTCGACGGGCGGCAAGCTGCTGTTCCGCATGGAGGGCGGCATCTCGATCTCCGAGAACCCGCATTTCCGTTTCAGCTACGGCGCTTCCGGCGACGAGCCGGTTGAGGTCAAGGCAACCGACACGACGGGCGCGCAGTTCACCGAGCGCTCGCCGTCACGCGATTCCTGACGCGGACCTCTCTTGCTCCACCTCACGGCTGACGGGCGAGGCGCATCAGCTCTTTCGCCAGGCTTTGCATTTCGTCCGGCGCCACGTCCGTGTTGAGGAGCAACGTGACCGAGGTCCATCTCTGGTCGCCACGCGTCTCGGCCGCGATCATGTTGATCGAGGTATAGCCAGGGACCATCCCTGCGTGGGTGAAGACCTCGTGATCGCGCCGATGCTCCACGAACCAGCCCATCCCGTAATAGATCTCGGGCGAGACGCGCCCTGCCCCGGTGATCATCAGCGCGGAGAACTCCGGCGGCAGCACGCGACCTTCCATGAAGGCGGTGTTCCAGGCGAAGAGATCGGCGGCGGAACTCGTCATGTCCGCGCTGCCCTTGAGCCAGTTCGGCTGATCGAAGACAGGGAGACGCCGGCCGATGGGCAGCGCAACCTGCGAGCCCGGAGCGTAGTCGCCGATGAAGCCGGTCTCGACGAGGCCGGCACGCGGAAAGATGTTCCGCCTCAGGTAATCGTGAAACGCGCTTGGCCGAGCCTCGCCGGGCATCACCGCTTCCTCGATCACTTCGGCCAAGAGGAAGTAGCTCGTGTTCGAATACTCGAAGGTGTTCGGCCAGCCCCAGGGGTGCATCTTCTTCACCTCCGACAGAAGCTCCGGCGCGCCGATGCGGCCCCACGGATTCGTGTCGGGCGGGGGGCGCCGCGTGAAGTTCGGCAGGTTCGACGTCATGGTGAGCAGGTTGCGGAGCGTCACGTTCCGTCTGCGCGGGCCGGTGGCGTGGGAGGTCCAATGCTCGACGCCGTCGAAGATCTCGGCGAGCGCGAGGTCGAGGCCCAGAGGCGTGCCATTGCGCAGGTGCGCGTGGCGCGCGACGAGATCCAAAACAGCGGCGGCCGTGAACTGCTTGGCGATGGAGCCCACGTGATAGACCGTATGCGCGCTTGCAGAAACGCCTGGCGCGGCCTCGCCGTATCCGTTGGCATGCAGGAGCCTGCCCCGGCTGCCGATTGCAAGCGACAGGGCGGCTCGCGGCAGATCGGGATGCGAGGCGTCGAGGTACGTGAGAAACCGCTCGACGACGTGATCGATCTCAGCCGCCTTCTTCGCGTCCCATGACGCCGCAGCGGCGGAGGAGGCAACCCACAGCAGCGCCATGGCTCCCGCGGCTGCCATCGACCAAGCCCGTGCGCGGACCGACCGGACGCTTGCCGCCAAGACGCGCCGTTTCGCGGGCAGCCCGGTGCGCCCCCACAGGAGGGGGCTCTGAAAGTGCTCGTTTGGAGCCATGGCCGTCGTCGATCTTCGGTGGCGCCATCGGGCGAGTCAAGGCAACGGCGGAGAAGACGCGCGACAGAGCGCCTCCAACAACAAACAAAATCCCCGGTGCGCGAACACCGGGGACCTTTGAACTCGCATCCTGTCGAAGACGAGGATGTTAGTCGGTCGCATCGTCCGTCGGGATGCGGGCAGCAGGATCGGATCCAGCGGCCGGGTCAGACGGATTGGCAGCGCCCGGGCCCGGCTGGACGTTCTGTTCCGTATTCGGGTCGGCCGGAATGCCGGCCGGCGAATCGAAGCCTGTCTCACCGGCACCCATGCCCTCGGCCGCAGACGGCTCGGAGCCCGGCGGCGAGGTCGGGACGCGTGCGGCCGGATCAGAGCCCGCAGCCGGATCCGACGGGTTGGCAGCGCCCGGGCCCGGCTGGACGTTCTGTTCGGTGTTCGGATCGGCCGGAATGCCTGCAGGACTTTCGACCTGGGCAAATGCCGTCGACGTGCCGAGGGCCAATGTCAGGGCCGCGAGAAGAGATGTGACTTTGGTCATGAAGCATCCGTCCTTTTGTTGGTTTTTGACGTAGGTGCCTCCCCAGCTCAAAAACGCGCGCGCAGCGATGGGGTTCCCCGGCGCTCGATGTGCCGGCGAGATCCATCGACGCGCCATTGACCGCGCGGCAGATGCTGCGCTGCACGGACACGCTCGTCGATACGTTTATGCGAACGGGATTATTCGGCGCCGGTCTCGGCAGCGGTTGCGATCTCGGACACGCCGCCGCCAGAGGCGATCTGGGGCAGGCGGTGGGTGCCGAGGAAACCGTCGGCAAGCGTGCCCCAGACATTCCAGCCGGCACGATCGTTGGCGATGTCGTGGCCTTCCTCGCCATAGGGCGGCAGGATGTGAAGCTCGGCTTCCGCACCGTTTCCGCGCCAGGCGTCGGCCATGGCGGATGCGAGCTTCGGTCCGAAGTAGGAATCGTTCTCCGCATAGAGCCACAAGGTCGGGATCCGCGCCGTGCTGCCATAGGCGGCCGCAGCCTCGATCAAGCGGCTTTCGGCGCAGACCGCATTACGCGTGCCGCCTGCATGGCCGCCCCGGCCGCCTGCGATGTTGATCACGCCAGCGACGTTCTCGGGATTGCGGGCGGCGAGGGCCAGCGCGGCCCATCCGCCCGTCGAAATGCCGACGACAATGGTCTCGCGGGGCGCGACGAACGCCTCGCGGGAGAGGAAGTCGACCGCGGCCTCGATGTCGTCGGCAGCGATCGCGCCGGACCTCGCATGATCCGGATCGGCGCAATTGCCGACCGCTTCGACGAGCGGGCCGCCCGTGGCGCCGTGCCCCCGGCGCTGCGGCAGCGCGACCACGTAGCCGCGGTCGACGAACCATTTGGAAAGCCAATAATAGACCGGCATGGCGACGGAAAGCCGCGTGGCCGCCGACGTTCCGTGGTTGATGACGACCAACGGGCGCGGCGCGGGCTCGGCACCCGGCGGGTCATCAGGACGGAAAACGGTCGCACGAAGGGCGTGGCCCGGCTCGCCACTCGGCAAGACCCAGAGCTGCTCGCGCATCCGTGGGCCTTCGGGGCCGAAAGGCCCATAGGCTGCGAGATCCCTCGCCTGGGCCGGCGCGAACATCACCACTGTCGCCAGTGCCACAAACAGGCACGCGCGTGCGCTTTCGACCATGCTCCTCTGCCCCCGCGTCCTCGATATGAGAGAAGCCGCGAAGTACCAGCAGCATGTTGGCAAAGTTGAGGCGTGGGGAAATAGCGGCCGCTACTGCGGCCCGGGCCGGCTCCAAGCGCCGGCCAACCGGGTCAAGCTCGATCCGGAGACGTGTCCTCGGACCCGTTGTTGCATTGAGAACGCCGGGCAAGTTCCTGCTCTGCGTGGTGAAGACGCTCGAGCCACTGGGCGATCGGCTTCGGCAGTGCCGACTCCTCGAGCTCGTAGACACGCTTCATGCGCGTCCCGAATACTCTCGCCAATTCGTATCCATATTCTCGTTCCATCGCTCTGACGCCTTCTCTGGCTGAACTCCTTTCGCTTCACGCTAATAACAAAGCTCTTCAAATCCGCTTGCAGTTCCAATCGTTACAGAAATGCTAAGTTACGCTCACGCTCCTCGCACCGGCTGCAACAAGATCGTCCTGTTTTATTAGGATCGACCATAACTGTGGCACTCAAGTCTTACGATTTGCTGGTGTCCGCTCGTATTTCTAAACAGTGGGCAGCCCCCTCGGTTCCCCCAAGATCTCTTCGGTCGCACCACACGTATCTGGCTGCGTCGTCGCGGAGCGCTCCGATCGCTCCTTCCGCAACCCCCACCAAGGATGAAGGACCGGAGGGCATGGGCCCTACCGGTCCTATCGCTGCACATCTTATGATTTTTCTCGCAGCGGGACGGATGTCTGCGCGATCGGCGCGCAAGCATCCGAGAGATACGCGCGACGTTACTTTGCGTTGTCGTCTGCAGCGCCTTCCTGGCGATGCTCCGCAGGGCCCGTGCGCGTATCAGGGAAGCCCTGGACGCCGCTCGCATCCTGGCTCGGCTGGGTCGTGGCAGGGCCGCCTGCGCCGTCAGTCCCTGCCGCACCCTCGCTGGCGCCTTCCTCTGCACCATCAGGGGCACGCGTGGCCGGGCCCGTGCGGGTGTCCGGATGGCCCTGAACGCCCGGACCAGACGTGGGATGCTCCTTATCGCCGAGCGCCGGCTGACCCGCAGGCGCCTGCGCGTCGTCCGCCATGGCGGCGACAGATGCAGCGGTTGCCATCGAAGCGGCGAGGGCAAGGGATACAACATGCTTTTTCATTGTCATTTTTGTTGTTCTCCTGGATGATTTTTAGGGACATGCATTCCCTGCCCGCTCAACCCGCCAAAGCGGGAATGAGTTCCCGCCTCGATATACCAATCCACCTCGCGCGCACTTCGTGATCACGCCGAATTTACGTCCGTCAATTTGCGCCCGACATCGCGCGGCCATGAAACCAAAAATGACGCGGGGATTTTAATTATCGGCCCCGCAATTCAGCCCGGCCCAACAAGATTTTGGAGGCGTTCATGGCTCGCGCTACAGCACATCCCGATCACCGGCTCATCTCGAGCGAAGACGTGCACGGCACCGACGTCATCGGTGCGGAGGAAGAGGTGATCGGCGAGATCGACCATCTTCTGATCGAAAAAACCACCGGACGCGTCGCTTATGCCGTCATGAGTTTCGGCGGCATTCTCGGCCTTGCCCACAGCCACTATCCGATCCCGTGGTCGGCTCTCAAATACGACCCGCAAGTCGCGGGATATCGCACCGGAATTACCGAAGCCCAGCTTCGAAACGCGCCGGAATTTAGCGACGATTCCTGGGCGGATCGGGAATGGGAAACGCGGACGCACGAGCATTACGGCGCGCCGACGTATTGGGCACGGTAACCGAGGCGATCCGCCACCGGGAATTCGAGGCGAGCCGGGCTCGCGCACAGGTGTCTTACAGCCCCTCGTGCGCACCCGGTGGCGCCGCCGCAATATGCCGGCCTCAGCCTTAAAATACGTCATGGCTTCAGCGTCACCGAGCACGCGATGCCATAATGGAGAGGCAACGGCGACCCGGCATGATGCAGATTCATCATGCCAGGTCCATTTGGCCGTTACTTCAGCCGCACGCTCAGCGCAGCCACCGCCGCAACCAGCTCGGCTTGCCGGTTCACGCCCATCTTGCCCATCGCCGCCGCCAACTGGTTGCGGACCGTCACTTTCGAAACCTCCAGGATCTCGGCCACCTCGGTCACATCGCGCCCGGACGCGATCAGGCTCGCGACGTCGGATTCGGAGGGGGTCAGCCGGTAGAGGCTTCGCATCACGTCCTTGGGGATGGCCTCTGTCTTTTCCCCCGTCCGAACGACGACGAGCGCCATCGCGCCGGCCACGCCGCCGGCGAACGACGCGAGCGGACGCAGCGGCAACACCGTGACGACGGTGCCGGCAGGATCGCCCGCGGCGCGGAACGCGCGCGGACCGCCCCGCGCCGCGGCGTCGAGCGCCGTTTCGAGGAGACGCGCATAGGCGCCCTCATCGTCGGGGTTCGAAAAGCAGAGCCGCCCTTCGCCCTTCGAGATCTTGAACAGGGAGCCGGCCCTCGCCAGAGCCTCTCCGGCGGTGTTCATCATCGCGGCCTTGCCCGCCGCAGATACGAGGATCGCGGCCCCGTCCACGCGCCCGATCATCGCTTCGAGCGTCGTCTCCGCAGCGCTCGCCGCGCCGAGCCGCTCGTTCACTTCGAATGCGCGCGCAAGGTGCGGACCCAAACGGCCGACGAGCGCTGCGGCGGGTTTCTCGAGATGAGCGAGGCGATAGGGAAGATCGAAGCTGAGGCGCAGAAGGCGACGCGAATCGCGGGCAATGACGAGGCCCGTCCCGCATTTGAGGTCGCCTGCGGGCTTCAGCCACTCATGATAGAAAATGTGCCGGTCGAGCCAGCCTTCCGGCACGAGGCCGCTCACCGTGTGCACCTGCCCGACCGGAATTTTCCGAAAAAGATCGTTGTAGGGATTGAGCCGGTGATAGTGGGCGAAATAGCTCTCGATCTGCTCGGGCGGGATGCCGGCGGCCGACCCGCTCAAACGCGTCCCCTCGATCGACAGGTGAATGCTGAACGCACTTCCCGGCACCGCCTCGTGGACGCGATCGACGAACGTCTTCCACTGATCCGGATCGCAACCGGCAGCATAGATGTGCTCGACGAGATCGAGGACCATGCGGTCCGACACCAGGTGAGTCACGTCGCTCCCCACAAAAAGGATCTGACGACGGATGATGATCACCTTCGCCGAGATTGGGCAAGCCGGATCTCGGCTGGCGGCCCGTTCTCGGGCGAAATGGCTAACGCCGGAGCTGCGGGGCTTTACTGCGAGGCCTGATCGGCCGCTTCGGGCATGGAGCGGACGTACGCCGCAATCTGCCAGATCTGCTCCTCCGGCAGGAAGCCGCGATAGGACGGCATGCCGTTCGGCC
>DAOMQQ010000083.1:0-10614 GCA_035445405.1 Hyphomicrobium sp. | reverse complement strand
CCTTGTCATAGGGGATGTCGTAGCTGCGGTAGAACAGCATGGGCGTGGGGCCGCGGCCCGAAGGCAGCGTCATCTTCACCGACTCCTCGCCGAACGCGACGCGGCCGCGGATCGAAAACAGAAGCTCGATCACGATCAGCACCATGAGGATGGTGAAGGCGGTCGCCATGATGCCGAGGCCGACGGCGTCGAAATAGAGGCCGTGCTGCACCCGCATGAAGATCATCGCGGGGATGCTCAGGTAGAACGGCAGGAGAATGAGAAACAAGAACGAGAAGAAGAGCTTGCGGCCGCCGCCCGCGCCATAGACCGTACGCTCGTGCTTCGCGTCGGAGCCGTCCGCTCCGCCTGCCGCTGCGGCCTCAGCCATTTCTGGTCACTCCCCTACGCATCCCGGTCGGGCCGATCCTAGCCCGTCGCGGCGGGATCGTAAATTGGTGCGTCGAGACCGGTTCAATCGGAGCCGGAAAGGCTTTAGCATGGGCACGGGAGGGGGATCTCCCGACCCCAAGCGACAACGGCGCCGCGAGACGCGGCTCATTCCTGCGTGCCTGCCGTCTCTCATGCGGCCTTCCGGTGCGGCGTTCGGGCGTGAGAGGACTTTCAGGCCGAAGAGGGAGCAGGACCAGCGTGGAGATCGTCATGTCGAAGTTCGGGAAACTCTTCGTTGGCCTGTCGCTGCTCGCGGGGGCGGCTCTCGCCCTTCCGGTCGCGGACGCCTCGGCGCAAACCCAGAAACAGTTCTCCTTCTCCGAGCGGGCGAACGAGCGCCTCGCCAAGAAGCTCAACATCCCGATCTATTTCGCGCTGCCGACCAGCACCTGGGCGAAGCTTCCGCGCGACTCGTTCCCCACCACCGACATCCTGCTCGACTTCAAGCACCCGGATGCGTTGAAGACCGGGGCGGACGCTGGGCTTCGCCTCGTCGTCACACCGCGGTCCGGCATGGCCCAGCGCCTCGCGCGCAGCGGCATCTTCGAGACGGGCGATCTGTTGCTGACCTTCCGTCCCGAATGGGGCGGGGCCGGCGCCTATCCCAACGTGCAGATGGGCATCAGCCATGCCGGCCTCGCCTACATTCGCGACGGCCGTCTGCGCAACCTCGATAACCCGCTCAACGAAGAGTATCTGGGACGCGGCATGAGCGCGGACTTGACGAGCGAGCACTACCGCACGCTCAACTATCTGCATGTCGTGCGCCCGCGCGGACTGACGGACAAGGAGCGCGAGAACATCGCGGCGTGGTCGATCCGCCTCAACAGCAGCGCACGGCAGATCTACCCGAGCCAGATCAAGTTCAACGACGATTACAACGCGCCGAAGTTCCAGTCTGGCCGGCCGCTCGAATTCGTCAAGCGCGTAGGGCAGATCGCGCTCGGCCAGACCCAGAACCCGGCAGGCACGCTCGATCTCTATTGTTCGGAATTCGCGTGGGCGGTGCTGGCGCTCCGCGGCTGCGATCCGGCAACGACGGCGGACCAGTTCAAGGGCAGCCGGATGCCGTCCTGCATCAAGCCCGCGATGAAGCCGCTCGGCGCGACCGGAAACAACATTCCGGGACGGGGGCGTTCTTCCACCGTCGGGCTTGCCGACGGACCGCTGACCATCATCGACGGCCTCAAGCTTCCCAACGACCAGCGCCGCGCCCTGCTCGAAGCGGTGTTTGCCGAGAACCCTGCCGGTCTGCAGAAGATGTCGGAAGGCCACCGTAAGGTCGCCGAGGTCATGCAGCCCAAGTTCGAGCAGCTCAAAGACTACTATCTTGGCGTCAGCGGCGGCACCATTACGCAGCGGCTCCGTGCCCGCCTGATCCGCGCGATGTTCAACCGCGCCGTGCCGGAGAACTATTCGCCGACGTCCTATCTGCTCAACACGCTGCTCGATGCCAACAACGCCAACCGGACGATGGACTACGTGGCGACGATCGTCATCGAGTAGGCCGCATCGCCATCGGCCAATGCCGTGTCTTCGGACGCCATCCCGATCGAGGTCACAGGCTCACGTCCGGCGGAGGCGGGATGTCCTTTTCGTCCATCGGGCGCAGGAAGACGATCCACGGCCAGCGCATGATCGCGGCCGCGGTGAAAATCGCGCCCACCGCACAGCCTCCCAGAAAGCCGATCAGCATCCTCACCCCAACTTTGCTTCGCAATGTGAAGCAAAGTTGTACGTGGTCGTACCTTGTGAGGTCAACCCCTCTGTCCTACGCGGGGCTGATGAAAAAGGATACGTCGGTAAACGTGCGGCTGACATCCGAGCTACGTGCTGCCCTTCAGCGTCTGGCAGACGCCGACGACCGCACGCTCTCAGCCTATATCGAGCGGGTCTTGCGCCTGCATGTGGAGACGTTGAAATCCAACGAATCGCCGAGAACGCGTTGAGCCCCACACCGGGAGCCCGGGGAGGCCTTGCTCCCGGCACCAGTTCAGCGCGCAGGCCTCTCAGTGCCCACAGAGCTTCACGCTCTCGCACGCCGTGAGCACGCGGGCGAGGTCATGTCCGCGTTTCAGCACGGCGCCCGAGCGCAGCACCACGCTGTAGGCTCCCTGGCGGCGTGCGAGCCTGGGGCACTTCTCTACACGAAACAGCGGGTATTCGCTCGATCGCTGAAAGATCGCAAAGACCGCTTTTTCGCGGCCCATCTGCAGCGCGTAGTCGCGCCATTCACCAGCGGCGACCTTGCGTGCGTAAACCGTGAGGATCGCGTCGAGCTCGGCGCGATTGAAGGTCACAACGGTGTTGCTTCGAGCAGATGAAGCGGCTGACGGGCCCATTGGCCCATGGGTACGTTTAAAGCCGCCCGTCTCACGCGGGCGGAAACGTATGGGATCGGATTCGCTCAACACGCGCCTCCCTTCAGCCACGCGTCCATGATCGCCCCATGCGTTCGCTTTTTCAAGCCGGTGCGCGGAGACAATTCACATCCGCGCCACAAAAGCTCCTTCGGCAAGCCCCAATGGTCCGTATCATCATTGTCATACGCGCCCCTGGCCCGGTCCAATTCCAGCTTCGGATTTCCCCCTAACCCCCATCCGAGGTGATCTCCCTGGACCGGGCCTTTCTTTTTTTTGCGTCGCGCCCAACGCGAGCCCATGCCTCTGCGCGGCTTATTCCCTGCGGCACACAAAATCCTTGCTGCCGACAGATTGGCGTCAAAAGGTGGCCCTTTGCCCGCCCAGAATCAGGGGCACATTGCTTGTCGTTGGCTTCGCCCGGCTGCCCCATTGGCCGGCCTCCCCCCGAACCCCCAAACCGGCCGATTGCCGGCAGCCGGGCGAAGCTTTCCTCCCCATTTTGCTCCTCTTGTCTCAAGGCAAAGGGCCGGTTCCCCCAACCGGCCCTTTGTCTTTGCCCGCTTGCCCGCAATCCGGTATCGATCCCCAGCGTCGATCGAGCGAGAGAGGATCCGACATGGCGAAGAGTGGAGCGAAGACGGGCGGCACGAAACCGGCGGAAGCCCGCAAGCGCGCGGCAAACCCGCTGCTCGCGCCCTGGCGCACGCCCTTCAAGGCGCCGCCGTTCGCTTCGATCGCGCCGCATCACTTCCCGCCCGCCTTCAAGGCCGCACTCAAGGCGCACCGGGACGAAATCGCCGCGATCGCCGGCGCAACGGCGAAGCCGTCGTTCGCCAACACCGTCGTCGCGCTCGAAAAGAGCGGCGCGATTTTGAACCGCGTCGCCGACGTCTTCTTCAATCTCACCAGTGCGCATACCAACCCGGAGCTGGAAGCGATCCAGCGCGACGTGGCGCCTCTGCTCGCCAAGCATCAGAGCGCCGTGCTGCTCAACCGCCGCCTGTTCCTCCGGATCGACGATCTCCATGCGCGCCGCGACAGCCTGGGCCTCGACGCGGAATCGCTGCGCCTTCTTGAACGCGTGCACACCAACTTCGTGCGCGCGGGCGCCAAGCTCGGCGCCAAGTCGCGCCGGCGCATCGCCGAGATCAACACCGAGCTTGCGACGCTCGGCACCGCCTTCAATCAGAACGTTCTGGCCGACGAGCAGGCCTGGCACATGATCCTCGACGGCGAGCGGGATCTCGCGGGCTTGCCGAATTCGGTCCGTGCGGCAGCCGCGCAGGCCGCGGCTGATCTCGGCAAGCCGGGTCTTCACGCGATCACGCTGGCGCGCTCCAGCGTGGAGCCGTTCCTGCAGTTCTCCGACCGGCGCGACCTCCGCGAGGACGCCTGGAAAGCGTGGGTGCGACGCGGCGAGCTTGGCGGCAAGACCGACAACCGCAAGATCATCGTGCGCATGATCGCGCTGCGCCGCGAGCTTGCAGGGTTGCTCGGCTACGAGAACTTCGCGGCCTACGTTCTCGACGACACGATGGCCAAGACGCCGGAGACCGTGCGCGGGCTTCTCGACAAGGTCTGGCCGGCGGGTCTAAAGCGCGCGCGTGCGGAGCGCGATGCGCTGGAAGCGCGAGCACGCGCGGACGGCGGCAACTTCGACATCGCCGCATGGGATTGGCGATACTACGCCGAAAAGGAGCGCAAGGCGCGCTACGACCTCGACGAAGCGGAGGTGCGCTCCTACCTCACGCTCGACAACGTGCTCGCGGCCGCGTTCGACACGGCGGGCCGCCTGTTCGGCCTCAAGTTCGAAGAGCGCTTCGACATCCCGCGCTACCATGAGGACGTGCGCGCCTGGGAGGTGACGACGAAGACCGGCGGCAACCACGTCGGTCTCTTCCTCGCCGACTATTTCGCGCGGCCCTCGAAACGCTCGGGCGCGTGGATGTCGTCCTACCGCACGCAGCACAAGCTCAAGGGCGAGGTGAGGCCCATCGTCGTCAACGTGATGAGCGTTGCACGCGGGGCGCCGGGCGAGCCGACGCTGCTCTCCTTCGACGATGCGCGCACGCTGTTCCACGAGATGGGGCACGGCCTGCACGGACTCCTGTCCGACGTCACCTATCCCTCGCTCGCCATGACGAACGTGCTGCACGATTTCGTGGAGCTTCCGTCTCAGCTTTACGAACACTGGCTTTCACGGCCGGAGGTGCTGAAGCGCTTCGCGACGCACGTGAAGACCGGAAAGCCGATCCCCGACCGCATCCTGAAGCAGCTCGCCGCTGCGCGGACGTTCAACCAGGGCTTCCAGACGGTGGAGTACACCGCCTCCACGCTGCTCGATCTCGAACTGCATACGCGCGCGGACGCGGGCGAGCTCGACGTGGATTCCTTCGAGCGCGAGGTTCTGGAGCGGATCGGGATGCCGGCCGAGATCACGCCGCGCCATCGCATTCCGCACTTCCAGCACATCATCGGCGGCTATGCTGCGGGCTATTACAGCTATCTCTGGTCGGAGGTGATGGACGCGGATGCGTTCGCGGCCTTCGAGGAAGCCGGCGACATCTTCGACCGCAAGACGGCGCAGAAGCTCAAGACACACATCTATTCGGCCGGCGACAGGCGGGACGCGCTCGCGGCCTACGTCGCGTTCCGCGGCCGTCCGCCGGAGATCGACGGTCTGCTGCGCAAGCGCGGGTTGGCGTAGGGCCGGAGAGTTCCAAGCTGTCATCCCGGGCAAGCGGAGCAGCGCGACGCGCTGACCCGGGCCCCCGCGCAAGAGTCGTCGAAGACGCGATATTTCGCGATAAAAGCTTCTCCTGGGTCCCGGCTCGGCGCTCGGCTTTCGCCTCGCTTGGCCGGGATGACAGAAGAGGCGGCGGCGTCAGCTTTCGTTCAGAACGATGAGATGGTCCGGCAAGCGGTTCGCGTCGCAGGAGCCCGGCGGGAAATGCTTCGCGAGGTGGCCGCCGACCTCCTCGATGGCTGCGATGAAGCCCTCGACGTGGCGATCCTGCGAAAAGGCCGCCGTGAGGCGATCCACGATCCCCTGCCAGGTGTCCTTGGGTACGCGCGCCTCGATCGCGGCATCCGCCACGATTTCGGCGCGGCGCTCCGCTGCCGAGACGAAGATCAGAACGCCCGTGCGTCCTTCGGTGGTGTGCAGGTTCTGGACGAGAAACTGCTCCAGCGCACGGCGGCGCACGCGTGCCCGTTTGACGGATTGCGGCACCAGCGCATAGCGCATCGGGCGCGGCAACGTGACGGTGAGCATGGCCGCGAAGACACCGAGCTGCGCGAGATAGATCCAAGAAGCGGGCCACCACGTGCCCAAAATGAGGATGAGCGGCAGGCTGAGGGCAACCACCGACGCCCATAGGAATGGGGCGTACAGATAGGTGCTGCTCTCGGCTGCGAGGACGGCCACGATCTCGCCCGACGTTTTCCGCTCTGCTTCCGCGATGACCTCCGCAATGCGGTGCTCGTCGGATTCGGAAATCAAGTGTCCCATCGCTCGTCCTGCCCTGCTCTACCAGCTTCCCGAGCCGCCGCCGCCGCCGAAACCACCGCCGCCGCCCGACCAGCCGCCGCCTCCACCGCCGGACCACCCTCCGCCGCCACCCGACGGCCAGCCACCGCCCCACGAGCCGGATCCTGCGCCGGGTCCGAAGTCTGCCGAGCGACGGTCGCGGCGGCGCCGGCCCAGGGTCTGCGGCTGAGACTGCGCATAGCGCCATTGGGCATACGCAACGTAGAGGACGATGCCGATCCAGAACGTGATCAGCAGGATCCCAATCCAATTGGGACCGTCGCGCTTGCCCAGCCCCCGCGCCCGCTCCTTCACGGCTTCGGCATCGCCCAGGAGCGTGTCTTTGAGATCGCGCACGCCAGCCGCGATGCCGGCTCCGAAGTTGCCGCGGCGAAACTCGGGCAGGATGGCGTTCTCGATGATGATGCGGCTCATGAGGTCCGTCACGACCGGCTCGAGCCCTCGGCCAACCTCGATCCGCACCCTGCGCTCGTTGGGGGCCACGATCAGGAGCACGCCGTTGTCTCTGCCGGCGCGGCCGATGCCCCACCGGCGTCCGAGCTGGTAGCCGTAGTCCTCGATCTCGTAACCCTGGAGAGACGGCACCGTCACCACGACGAGCTGGTCGGTCGACTTTTCCTCCAGCACAGTCAGCGCGGTTTCGATGTTGTAGCGGTCGACCTCCGTCAGCAGCTTCGCCTCGTCGACGATGCGCCCCGTCAGGGTGGGGAACGTCGGCTGGGCGAAGACGGACACCGAAGACGCGAGCGCGACGAGGAGCATCGCCGCCGCGAACGCCGTGGCGAACGGCACAGTCCCAAGCCTTTTGGCTCCTGCGCTCACGCTTATTCCCTTCCCCCGTCATGGCGGAGCCATGCTCCGCATGGACTTGGGGAGGGGTCAGGGGCGGGGGTACGCCCAACAGCAGACGGCTTGGAGTCCTCCCCTCCTACCGACAAGAGGGGAGGGATAGCGTTGGGAGCTATGAGAAGGTCTCTCATCGAAAGTCCCTGGGGCCTCACTCGCCCGCGCTGAAGTCGACCTTCGGCGCCGTCGTTTCTTCCGCCGGAATATCGAAGGTCGCCATCGGCTGCTTGTCGGAATAGAGCGCCGTCTTCCAGAGGCGGCCCGGGAACGTGGCCAGCTCCGTGTTGTAGCGGCGAACGGCCTCGATGTAGTCGCGCCGCGCGATCGAGATGCGGTTCTCGGTGCCTTCGATCTGGCTTTGCAGGGCCAGGAAGTTCTGCCCCGACTTGATGTCCGGATAGCGCTCGACCACGACCATGAGCTGGCGTAGCGCGCTGCCCAGCGTGTTCTGCGCGTCCTGGAATTGTTTCATCGCTTCCGGGTTGGTCGTGATATCGGCGGGGACCTGGACGCTCGTCGCCCGCGCGCGGGCCTCGGTGACGTCGGTCAGCACCTTGCGCTCCTGCTCGGCAAAGCCCTTCACGCTCTCGACCAGGTTCGGAATGAGGTCCGTGCGCCGCTTGTACTGGTTCAGGACCTCGGACCAGGCCGCCTTTGCGCTTTCCTCGTAGGTCGGAATGTTGTTGACGCCGCAACCGGCAAGCGAAAGCGCCAGAAGGGCCGCTGTCAGGACGGCAAGAGGGTGGGATACGCGGTGCGCAAGAGCTGCGGTCATGGCAGAAACCTCGCTGGTGGGCTTGTTCCTTCATGCATCTAGCAGAAGGCGAAGGAGCGGGAAATCTCCTGCACGAACCCTCCGTCTACAATTCCCCTAAAAAGCAGGCGACTCCAGGGCGTTGCGTTTAACCAACGCCCCAGCTTGACGACGCCCGACGTGCCTCGTGCGGGTAGACTCCGGTTCCCGAAGCCGGAGTGCCCCATGTTCGCCTCGCGTTTTGCCGCCGCTGCCGCCGCAGCCCTTGTTCTGCCGCTCGCCGCGACCGCCGCGCATGCGTGCCGGGGCGGCGAGTGCATCGATGTCCGCTACCGCGAAGTGATCGAGGGGCCGCCGGTGGCCATCGTCGCGCCCGTTCCCGTGATCGTCGCGCCGGGGCGCATCGACACCGTACGGATGCCGCCCGAGACCGTGACGGTGGTCGAGGACGTCGTCATGCAGCCTGCGGGATACATGTGGTACCGGACCGGCCCCGACGGCGAGCGGTGCTGCGCGGTGCCGGTGCCGGCGGAAACCAAGCTCGTGCGGCGCGACGTCGTCGTCCGACCGAGCCGCAACGTGACGCTCGTGACGCCGCCCGAACACAGGTGGCGGAACCAGGTGGTGGCCGTCGCACCCGGCGTGCGAACCGTCACCGACTACCGATCGTCCGTCCGAAGGTCCGGCAAGCGCGAGCGGACGCGGGTTCGTGTCCGCCGCACGACCACCGTCGTCGCCCGGCCGCTGTGGTATGGATGGTAAGAAAATCGAAGACCGATGGCTGTTAAATCGGCCGCGACTTCGTCAGACCGCCACATTCCCAACGCACATCGTTCCATGCGGGGAACGGGTTCGACGCGGGGACCGGAACGCGGACACCAACGCCCAGGGGGAGAGTTCGCAACGCCATGCGAAACACGATTGCCGTGATGAATACGAAGGGCGGCGTGGGTAAATCCACGATCGTGCTCGCGCTCGCCGAGACGCTCTCGGCCTACCACGGCAAGAACGTGCTCGTGATCGATAGCGATTCGCAGGCTTCCGCCTCCGCGATGCTGATGACGATCCCGAACCTGCACCGGCTGCAACAGAACGCGCTGACGCTCGTGGACTATCTCGTCGCGCGCGTGCTGCAGAACGCCGAGAGCGAGTGGCCGCGGTTCGTCGTCCGCAACGTGTCGGACGTGGACGACGCGCGCAGCGTGTATCTCATTCCGAGCGACATGCAGCTTACGCTGTTCGAGCGCGAGGTTTCGAAGGAAAGCCTGCATGGGCGGTTGAGATCGGTGATCGGCGAATTGCTCGCCGGCGCGCGCACCGTGTTCGACATCATCCTCATCGATTGTCCGCCAGGGCTCTCCGTGCTGACCGAGAGCTGGCTGCGCGAGGCCGACTATCACATCTCGCCCACGAAGGCCGACTACGTCTCGGTGTGCGGGCTCGAGGTGTTTCGCCGCTTCAAGGCGCTCAATCCCGAAATGGGGTTCGCCGAAAATCTCGGCGTGCTCGTCAACATGAAGGACGCGCTTTCGCCGACAGAGGAGGACTATCACGCCTGGCTCCGGAGCAATCCCGACAACCGCTGCTTCGAGCAGGTCGTGCCCCGCGCCGTCACGATGCAAGAAGCCGCGCGCTTCCATGACCCCGACCGCTCCTACCTCGCCAAGTATCCGGGCCAGATGGGCAAGTCGCTCCGCCTCCTCGCCGAGGAGGTTCTGGTGCGCATGGGGCTGCCCCTCGGGGCCGAGCCCGCCACGTCGCCGTCGAGCGCGCCCCTCGCAGGGACCGGTTCAGCGCAGGCCGACGAGCCCGGCACAGCCAGAGCCCCGTCGTCGGCTCCGTGACAGCCGCATGGCGACGTCCGACGCGCGGCACGTCTAGGGTGTCGAGCCGAACGAACCGTTTTCAAGGTATCGAGAAGATTGGAGCGGGCGATGAGATTCGAACTCACGACCCTCACGTTGGCAACGTGATGCTCTACCCCTGAGCTACGCCCGCATCCGGATGGGGTAATCGGCGCCGCGAAGCGACGCGCCCGGTCTTATTGCTCAACCGAGGCGGCTTTGCAAGCGTCTTGAAAAGAAGGGGTCGCGACGGACTGTCCGCTTCACCATATTGCCACCGCGGGCCGTGGCTGCGAAGGTCGGAGCCCTCAGAATCTCAAGGAGTGACGGCATGAATTTGGGCGGATCGAACCCCGGCAGCGGGGCTGGGGCGGGCGACGTCATCAAGGACGGGACCAGCGCCACCTTCGCCAAGGACGTCATCGATGCCTCCCGGGAGGCCCTGGTGCTGGTCGACTTCTGGGCCTCGTGGTGCGGTCCCTGCAAGCAGCTCACGCCGATCATCGAGAAGGTCGTCAAGAGCTACGGCGGAAAGGTTCGTCTCGTCAAAATCAACACCGACGAGCATCCGGCCATCGCGGCGCAGCTGCGCGTGCAGTCGCTGCCGACCGTCTACGCCTTCCGCAACGGCCAGCCTCTCGACGGCTTCATGGGGGCGCAGCCCGAAAGCACGGTGCGTCAGTTCATCGATCGGCTGCTCGGCGACGATGCGGAAGCGGACATCGCCGCCATTCTCGAAGCGGCCGAGGCGGCGCTCGAGGTCGGCGATCTGCAGACGGCAGCGGGAACGTTCGCCGCCGTACTGCAGGAGGATCAGCAGAACGC
>DAOMQQ010000082.1:0-10652 GCA_035445405.1 Hyphomicrobium sp. | reverse complement strand
TGCGCCGGCAGGTGGCGTTCATGAACGACGCCATCTCGCGCGCGCTCGGCCGCGCGGGCGAGCTGGAGGCGCTGGTCCACAACGAGGTGACCGCGCTCGAACGCTCCTACGAGGACAACGAGCGCAAGATCCGCAGCCTCATTCAGGAGCTGGCCGGCGAGCGCAGCGCACTGCTCGGCACCAGCGAGCGCGTCACCGAAACGCTAAAGACGCTCGGCACCGACATCCCGACGCTGATCGACAAGCTGTCCAGCCAGCAGCTCAAGCTGGCCGGCATCATCCAGGGCGCGGGCGAGAACCTCACGGCGCTGGAATCTGCCGTCGGCCAGAGCACCGAACGCCTCGACGCGGTGCTGGGCGGCAAAACCCAGCAGTTGCAGGTCATGCTCGAAGGCTACACCACCGGCCTGGAGACGGCGCTCGGCAGCCAGAGCGAGCAGATGCAGGTCATGCTCGAGGGCTACACCACGGGCCTCGCGACGGCGCTCGGCGCGCGCACCGACCAGTTGCAGGATGCCATCGCCGGCTACGTCCAGACCCTCGACACCTCGCTCACCAACCGCACCGAGAGCCTGCGCCTCGTGTTCGAGGAGTACGCGCGCGCGCTCGACACCTCGCTCAGCAATCGCGCGCAGGCCCTCGACACGCAGCTCGTCGAGCGCACGAAGGCGCTCGATGCCGCGTTCGGCCAGCGGCTCAAGGTCTTCGACGAATCCATCGTCCGCTCGACCATGGCCATCGATTCCGCCGTGTCGGAAAAGGCCCGCGCTCTAACGAGTGCGCTCGACACGCACGCCCGCACCTTCAGCGAGACGATCGCGCGCCAGGCGGTCAATCTGGACGAGAGCCTGATGCACGGCATCCAGTCCGTCCGCCGCACGAGCGAGAACATCACGCGCCAGTCTCTCAAGGCCATCGAAGGGCTCGCCGGCCAGTCGGAAATGCTGAAGCGCGTCTCCGAGAACCTGCTAGGACAGGTCAACGCGGTGACGAATCGCTTCGAAGGCCAGGGCCAGGCCATCATGCGCGCCGCCAACTCGCTCGAGAACGCGAACTTCAAGATCGAATCCACACTGCAGGGCCGCCACGCCGAGTTGACGAGCACGATGGATCGCCTCTCGGGCAAGGCCGATGAGTTCGGCCGCTTCGTCGAGGGCTTCTCCTCGTCGATGGAAGGCACGCTCACGAGCGCCGAGCAGCGTGCCAGAGCCGCGGCCGAGCAATTGCGCGCGAGCGCCGAGGAAGCCCGGCAGGCCGCGCTCACCGATCTCGAGCGCTTCCGCGTCGAGACGGGTGCGGAGGGCGAACGCGCGCTCGAAGAGCTGCGCGGCCGCTTCGCTTCGATCTCGACGGTGGTGACCGAGCAGCTCTCGTCGCTTCACAACCGCATCGACGAGACATCCGACGAGGTGCGTCAGCGCGCGAGCCACGCCGCCGCCGAGATCGCTGCCGAGCAGCGGCGTCTCAAGGAGCAGATGGACCGTCTCCCGGCCGCCACGCGGGAGAATGCCGAAGCGATGCGCCACGCGTTGCAGGACCAGCTCCGGGCCATCGAGCAGCTCTCGAACTTGACCACGCGCTCCATCGCGAGCCGCGACGTGACCTTGCCGCAGCAGCTCCAGATCCCCGCTCCGAACCCCGGCGGCTCACTTGCGAGTGCGTATGTCACGACAGGGCGCGCCGCTTCTCCCGGCGACAACCGCACCCTCAGCTCCCTCGGATCGCCCGATCCGCGCACGGCATCCGCGCGGCCGGCGCCCTCGTCCGCCGCCTCGCCCTATCAGGCCCTGCCCCGCCCCGGCCCCGACGGGCGCGAAGGCTGGTCGCTCGGCGATCTCCTGGCGCGGGCCTCTCGCGACGACGAGGGGCACGGGCCTGCGCCCAGCCACAACGCCGCCCCGCAGCCTCAGTCGGCGAGCCCCGTGCCGTTCCACAACCAGATCGACGCCATCGCCCGCGCGCTCGATCCTGCGACGACGGCCGCGCTCTGGCAGCGCATCATCGGCGGCCAGCGCGGCGTCATGGTTCGCAGCATCTACACGCCCGAGGGCCAGTCCATTTTCGACGACCTGACGCTGCGGTATCGAACCGATCCGGACCTGCAGCGGACCGTCAATCACTACCTCATGGATTTCGAGAACATCCGCCGCGACGCCGAGCACCGCGATCCCTCGGGACGGGCCGTCAACGCCCACCTCCTCTCGGATATGGGCCGCGTCTACCTGTTCCTCGCGCACGTCAGCGGGCGCATCGCTTAAGGAGCCGCGGCAGGCCGCTGCCGCGGACACGCGACATGGGCGCCGCCCTTCTTTTCACTGTCACTGTCGACAGCTTCCCGCTCAAGACGCCGTTCGTGATCGCGCGCGGCGCCAAGACCGAGGCGCGCGTCGTCGCCGTTACGCTCACCGACGGGCGCGCGACCGGCCAAGGCGAATGCACGCCCTACGCACGCTACGGCGAGACGGTCGAGAGTGTCCTCTTGGCCATCGGCAAGGCGAGCGAAACGCCCGGGTGCCTGGACGGCCGGGAAGCCCTCGCCGCAGCCTTGCCTCCCGGCGCGGCGCGCAATGCGCTCGATTGCGCGTTCTGGGATCTCGAAGCGAAGGTTGCAGGCGTCTCCGCGGCCATGCAGGCGGGCTATGCAGCGCCGTCCGCGGTTGAAACCTGCTTCACGCTGAGCCTCGATACGCCGGATGCGATGGCCGAGGCGGCCCGCAAGGCGGCGTCTCACAATCTCCTGAAGCTCAAGCTTGGCGGTGACGGCGATGCGGCGCGCATGAGAGCGGTCCGCGAGGCGCGCCCCGACGCCCGCCTCGTCGCCGACGCCAACGAGGCGTGGACGCCGGAGATGCTCGCCCCTTTCCTCGATGCCGCCGCAGCCGCACGTTTCGAATTGGTCGAGCAGCCGCTTGCAGCCGATGCGGACGATGCGCTCGAAGGGATCGTCCGCCCCGTTCCCGTCTGCGCGGACGAGAGCGCACACATCGCAGCCGACATCCCTCGCGTTGCCGCGCGCTACGATGCCGTCAACATCAAGCTCGACAAGGCAGGCGGCCTCACCGAGGCGCTCGCGATGCTGAGAGCCGCGCGCCGCGCCGATCTCAAGGTGATGGTGGGCTCCATGGTCGCGAGCTCGCTCGCCGTCGCGCCCGCGTTTCTGCTCGCGCAGGATGCCGACTGGGTGGACCTCGACGGGCCGCTTCTGCTGGCGGAGGACCGGGATCCGCCCGCCGTCTTCGAGAACGGTCTGCTGTATCCGCCGCCTGTCCAGTTGTGGGGCTGAGGCCCGAGCATCTCGCGCGTGGCTATTTTTGCGCCCACAGCAAGCCGCCCGTCCAGCGCGCGCGAACGAACAGCGCTGCCGCAAGCCCGACGGCCGCGAGCGCCGCCATCGCGAAATACGCCTCCGCTCCGATCTCGGCATAGAGCCGGCCCGAGGCGAGCGTCGCGCCCCCGATCAGGATGCCCATCGCCATCGTCGCATAAAGCGCCTGGGCGGTGCCTTGGGAGCCCTCCGGAACCGCACGCGAGATGAAGTGCATCGCCGCGAGGTGAGAGGCGCCGTAGGTCAGCGCGTGCAGAAGCTGGAGCGGTACCAGAACGGCAAGTGCTGGGCTGAGCGCCATCAGTGCCCACCGCACGACGCTCGCACAGCCCGCCGCCACCAGCAGCGTGGCCGGAGCCCAGCGGGTGACGACGCGGCCCGAATACGCGAACAGCAGAACCTCGCCCGCGATCGCGACGGCCCACAGCGCACCGATCCAGACCGTCGAAATTCCCTGAGCCTGCCAGGCGAGCGCGCCGAACGCGTAGAACATCCCGTGCGCACCCTGCACGGCGCCGGCCGCGACGAGAAAGCCGAGGAACACGGGCGTTTTCACCAGTCGGCCGACTTCGTTGAGGCCAAAGCTGCCCCGCGCATGCGAAGCCTGCGACTTCGCCGCGCTGTCGCCCGTCGCGTTCGAGGCGCCCGCGCTCGCGCGCTCCGGCAGCGCCCACGCACACGCCACGGTGGTGACGACGCCGGCGAGAAGACATGCGATCACCGCGTCCGCATTGGTCGTGTCGATCAGCCAGCCGCAGAGAAAGCCCGCCCCGACGAACGAGATCGAGCCCCACAGCCGCATGCGCCCGTAATCGAGGCCGTAGGCCCTGACGCCGGAAACAGCGAGCGTCTCCGTGAGCGGCATGATCGTCGAGAGCGAGATGGCGAACGGCACCGCGAACAGCAGAAGCCCCCAGAAGCCATGCATCTGCGAGAGCAGCAGCGCGAGCAGCAGCGCAACCAGGGCCAGGATGTTGACGAGGCTCCGATGCCGTCCCGTGCGGTCCGCAAACACAGCCGTCGTGGGGGTCACGAACACGCGCAGCACGAGCGGGGCCGCGGTGACGATGGCGATCTCCTGCGCCGTGAGCCCGCGCGCATCGAGCCACACCGGCAGGAACGGCAGATGGATGCCGAGAATAAGGAACAGGGCGCCGTAGAATGCGGAAAGCCGCAGCCGGTAATCGGCCGCGGCGGCTTCATGGGACGATGGCCCCTCCAGGCTTCTGCTCACAGTCCCACCATGTCGTGTCGTCCAAACCCTCGACGCTCTGCAGCGCACGCGCAATGCGCCCGGCCTTTAGCAGACCTGGGCCGCGCGGGCGAGCGGCCCAGGTGCGCGATGATCTCAGGCGCGATGATCACATGCGCGATGATTGATTATGTGCGGACATGAAAAAACCGGTCCGGAGCGACCGGACCGGTTTTGTCGAGCTTCGCGGCGTCCCTGATCGCCACTTGGCTCCCCCCAGTAGAGGCTTGCCTCTTCCTTGCGGAAGAGAGGTGCGCGGCTCGATCGCCCCCCGACGATGGCGCTGCACGAGCGGGAGAGTTGCAGAACCTTGAGCGCCTTACAAGGTGCACTTGATGAAATGCTTAGCGAGCGATGCGCTGACGCCACAGTTATTTAACAGCGTTTTCTTCAGAGTGCGTAGTGATGGTTCACAGGCCCCTGCCCGCGTCCGATATCGAGATCCCGCGCCGCGTCGATGGCACCCCAGACATAGTCTTTCGCGTCGCCCACGGCGATTGAGAGCGTGCGTCCTCGCGCCAATCCGGCCGCGATGGCGGCCGCGAGCGTGCAGCCCGTGCCGTGCGTGTTGCGCGTCGCGATGCGCGGCTTGGAAAACCGCAGCGAGCCCGCCTGGAATACGAGAATGTCGGTCGCCTCGGAGCCTTGGGCGTGACCGCCCTTGACGAGCACCGCCTTGGGGCCGAGCTCAAGCAGCGCGCGTCCCTGTGCTTCCATCTCGTCGAGGGAAGCGGCCGGTGCCGTTTCGAGAAGACGCGCGGCCTCCCGGATGTTGGGCGTCACGACTTCGGCGCGCAGGATCAACTGCGTGCGAACGGCCTCCACCGCGTCGGGCTGAAGCAGCACGTCGCCGCTCGTTGCAACCATGACCGGATCGACCACCACGGGCACGGCGGGAAACGCCTTCAGCCCTTCGACCACCGTCTCGACCGTCTCGCGGTCGGCGAGCATTCCGGTCTTGATCGCGCCCACATGCAGGTCGGACGCAATGGAGGCCATCTGCGCGGCGATGATCGCCTGCGGCAGCGTCAGCACGTCCTGCACGCCCTGCGTGTTCTGCGCAGTGATCGCCGTGATCACGGATGCGCCGTAGACGCGAAGCGCGGTGAACGTCTTGAGATCGGCCTGGATGCCGGCCCCGCCGGAGCTGTCCGAGCCCGCGATGGTGAGCGCAATCGCCGGAGACGTCCGCGCCTCGCCCATGGCCTCACTGCCCGCGCTGGAAGTTTCTGAGGTCCTGCTGCAGTTGCTCGGGGGTCGCCATTTCCTCGATGCGGGCGAGCCCCGGGAAGGTCTCGATCATCCAGAGCCCGAGCGCGTGGATCGAGAACCAGTCCACCACGTTGAGGAACGCGATGCCGGTGAGGATCAGGATCACACCCATGATCTTCTCCATCAGCCCCAGATGGCGGCGGAAGCGCTGCATGAAAGAGAGGAACGGGCGGATCGCGACCGCGGCCAGAATGAACGGGATGCCGAGCCCCAGCGAGTAGACGGCAAGGAGCCGCACGCCGGCGCCCAAGCTGGCTTCGCTCGCGGCGAGCGCGAGCACGGCTGCGAGGATCGGCCCGATGCACGGCGTCCACCCGAACGCGAACGCAAGCCCGATGACGTAGGCGCCGAGCAGGCTCGCGCCCTGCTGCTCGGCCTGGTAGCGCCGCTCCACCATCAGGAAGGGAATGCGCAAGACGCCGAGAAAGTGCAGGCCGAAGACGATGATCACAAGGCCCGCCGCGAACGCGAGCTCCATGCGCCACGTCTGGATGAGCTGCCCGACCAGGGACGCACTCGCGCCGAGCGCGATGAAGACCGTCGTGAACCCGAGCACGAAAAAGACGGACGTGAGCACCACGCGCCGCCACACCTCGCGCGGCACGCCCTCCTTGTCGGAGAGCTGATCAAACGTCGTGCCGCCGAGATAGCCGAGATAGGGCGGCACCAGGGGCAGCACGCACGGGCTGAGGAAACTCACGAGCCCAGCAAGTCCGACACCGAGATAAAGATGCAGTTCCCCGAGCATGCGCCTCGTTCGCTTTCCTTTACCGCGCGAGCGCGGCAACGCCCGGCAGCTCCCGCCCCTCAAGCCATTCGAGGAACGCGCCGCCGGCACTGGAAACATAGGTGAAATCGCCCGTGACGCCACCTGTGTTCAATGCCGCAACCGTATCGCCGCCGCCGGCCACGGAAACCAGCGTTCCCGCGCGCGTCCGCTCCGCGGCATGCTTGGCGAGCGCGAACGTCCCGTCCCCGAACGGATCGATCTCGAACGCGCCGAGCGGGCCGTTCCACAAGAGCGTCTCGCAACGCGAGAGCACGTCCACGTAGTGGGCGACCGTCTTCGGGCCCACGTCGAGGATCATGGTCGCAGGCGGCACGTCGATCGTGAGCACCGTCTTGTGCGGCGCCCCGGCCTCGAAGCGGTCGGCCACGACGAGATCCTGCGGCAGCACGATCTCGCAGCTCCGAGCTTTCGCAGCGTGCATGATCTCGTGCACCGTCTCGATCAGGTCCGGCTCCGCGAGCGAGCGCCCGATCTCGACGCCGCCGGCGAGCAGGAACGTGTTGGCCATGCCGCCGCCGATGATCAGCTTGTCGACCTTGGCCGAAAGATTGGTGAGGACGGGGATCTTGGTGGACACCTTCGCGCCGCCCACGATGGCGGCGACTGGGCGCTTCGGTTGGTCGAGCGCGGCGCGCAGCGCGCCGATCTCTTCCATCATCAGCGGCCCTGCGTAGGACGGCAACAGATGCGTGATGGCCTCGGTGGAGGCGTGCGCGCGATGCGCGGCCGAGAACGCGTCGTTGACGAAGAGATCGCCGAGCGTGGCGAACCCTTTCGCGATCTCCGGATCGTTTTTCGTTTCGCCCGCATGAAAGCGCGTGTTCTCGAGCACCAGGATGCCGCCGTTCGGAAGCGCCGCAACGGCCGCTTGAGCAGCCTCTCCGATGCTGTCGGACGCGAACGCAACGGGCTGCCCCACGAGCGTCTGCAGCGCCTCGGCAACGGCCGCGAGCGAGTTTTCCTTGTCCGGCCCGCCCTTCGGACGGCCGAAGTGCGAGAGCACGATCACGCGCGCGCCACGCCCGGAGAGATCCTTGAGGCCCGGCACGATGCGCTCGAGCCGCGTCGCGTCCGTCACCGCGCCGTCCTTCGTCGGCACGTTGAGATCGCAGCGCACGAGCACGCGCTTGCCGGAGACATCCAGGCCATCGGTGGTTTTGAGTTTGTCGAGGTTCATCGGTTCCCTCAAGCCTTCTTGGCTGCAGCAATCGCGTCGCGCGCAGCCTCCGCCACCCGCTCCGACGTCACGCCGAAATGCTGGAACAGCTTGGGTGCGGGCGCCGAGGCGCCGAAGTCCGAAAGCCCGATGAAGCGGTCGCCAGGGCGCAGCCACTCGTGCCAGCCCTGGGCAACGGCCGCTTCGACCGCGATGCGCGGGGCGTCACCCAGCACCTCGTCGCGATAGGCCTGGTCCTGCGCACGGAACAGCTCGAACGACGGCATCGAGACCACGGCTGCCGCGATCCCGTCCTTGGCCAGAGTTGCACCAGCTTCGACCGCAAGACCGACTTCCGAGCCGGACGCGAGCAACGTGACGTCGCGCTTGGCGCCGCCGCTCAGCACGTAGCCGCCCTTGGCGGAGAGATTGGCGCCAACGCCGCCTTCGCGTTCGAACTTCGGCACCGCCTGGCGCGTGAGCGCGAGCACGGAGGGCCTCTTCTCCTCGCCGAGCGCGATTTCCCAGGCCTCCGCAGTTTCCAGCGCATCGGCCGGACGCAACACGAGCAGGTTCGGAATGGCGCGGAGTGCTGCCAGATGCTCGATCGGCTGGTGCGTCGGCCCGTCCTCTCCGAGGCCGATGGAATCGTGCGTCATCACATAGACGACGCGCTGGCCCATCAGCGCCGAAAGCCGGATCGACGGACGGCAGTAGTCGGTGAAGACGAGGAACGTCGCGCCGTACGGGATGAACCCGCCGTGCAGCGCGATGCCGTTCATCGCAGCCGCCATGCCGTGCTCGCGCACGCCGTAATGGATGTAGTTACCCGCGTAGCTCCCCGGCGCGACGGCCGTGTGATGCTTCGTGCGCGTGCCGTTCGACGGCGTGAGATCCGCCGAGCCGCCAAGCAGCTCCGGCAGCGCCGGCACGAGGTGTTCGAGCGTGAGCTGCGACCAGACACGTGTTGCCCGCTTCGTCTCGTCGGCTGCGAACTGCGCCTTGGCGGCCGCGATCGCATCGCCAAGCGCGCCTTTGCGCGAAGCCGCGGCCGGCGTGTCGAGCAGAGCCTTCGCTTCCGGCGAGGCCTTCGCGAAACGCGCCTTCCAGCTCTTGTTTTCCTCAGCGCCACGCACGCCCAGCGCGCGCCACGCGCCGAGGATCGCGTCCGGCACCTCGAACGGCGCCGCGCTCCAGCCGAGCTTTTCGCGCGTGCCGGCGATCTCCTCGACGCCGAGCGGCTCGCCATGCGTGGACGACTTGCCGGCCTTCGTCGGCGCGCCATAGCCGATCACGGTCCGGCACGCGATGAGCCACGGCTTCGAAGCGTCGCCCCGCGCCGTCTTGAGGGCGGCAGAGATCGCCGCCGGATCGTGCCCGTCGACGCGCAGCGTGTTCCAGCCCGACGCCGCGAAGCGCGCGACCTGGTCGTCCGAGACGGAGAGATCCGTCGGCCCGTCGATGGAAATCGAGTTGTCGTCCCACAGCACGATCAGCCGGCCGAGGCCGAGATGGCCGGCCAGCGAAATCGCCTCGTGGCTGATGCCCTCCATCAGGCAGCCGTCGCCCGCGAGGCAATAGATACGGTGATCGACGAGGTCGTCGCCGAGCCGCGCGTTGAGCAGCCTCTCCGCGAGCGCCATGCCGACCGCGTTGGCGATGCCCTGGCCGAGCGGCCCCGTCGTCGTCTCGATGCCGGCTGCATGGCCGAACTCCGGGTGGCCGGCCGTCTTGGAGCCGAGCTGGCGGAAGTTCTGGATCTGGCCGATGTCCATCCCCGGATAGCCGGTGAGGTAAAGCAGCGCGTAGAGCAGCATCGAGCCGTGCCCGGCCGACAGCACGAAACGATCGCGATCCGGCCAGTCGGGATCGGCCGGATCGAAGCGCAGCGCTTCGGTGAAGAGCACGGTGGCCACGTCCGCCATGCCCATCGGCATGCCCGGATGCCCGGAATTGGCCTTCTGCACCGCGTCCATGGCGAGCGCGCGAATCGCGTTCGCCATGTCCCGTGTACCGGTCGAAGCCCCCGGTTTCGTGTCTTGCGCCTCGCCCATGCTCGCCCGTTCCTTCCAGAGTTCGCGGCCACCCGCCGGATTTGTGCGGCACATTTAACGGCCGGGGGCGGCCCCGTCTACCGCGCCGAGCCCGCCGCGCCAGACAGGCGCAGAGCCCGAACGGCGTGAGAAAACCGGCGTTTCATCAAAGCCTTCGGAGAAAGGCGCGGCAGCCGGCGCCTCTGTCGCACTCGCGAAAACGTCGCAAATCCACAAGCTGAGGCACGCCGTATCGCTTCCAGAGGCGGCAGAACCGCACCGAAAACCAAAACCGCTCACCCAACTGGGCGCGCCCGCTGGGTTCGGCTATGGTCTGGCTTCTGAAGGGCACGCACCGGCGTTCGCCCGGCGAACGCCAAGAGGACCATGGCTGATCTCCTGCAACGGGTGGCCGCGAACCGGGATGTCGAGGCCTTCAGGATGCTCTTCCAGACCTACGCCCCACGCGTCAAATCCTACATGATGCGCCAGGGCGCGGATCCGAATACCGCCGAGGAATTGGCTCAGGAAACCTTGCTGACCGTGTGGCGCAAGGCGGAACTCTATTCCGGCGACAAAGGCAGCGCCACGACCTGGATCTTCACCATCGCCCGCAACCTCCGGATCGACCGCCTGCGCCGGGAGGTCGCCTGGCAGCCCCTTCCCGACGACATCGAGGAGGAAGCCTCCGCCGATCCCGCGCCCGACGAGATCGTCTCGGAGCACGAGCGCCGCGACCGCGTGCAGGCCGTGCTGGCGGAGCTCCCGGCCGATCAGGCCGAGGTCGTGACGCTGGCCTACGTCGAGGGCCTCTCCCACAGCGA
>DAOMQQ010000081.1:0-10768 GCA_035445405.1 Hyphomicrobium sp. | reverse complement strand
CCGGGTGCACCTCGCGGATGCGGCCTTCCTCGACGCCCATGCAGCCGGTGACGATCACGCGGCCGTTCTCGGCCATGGCCTCGCCGATGGCGTCCAGGCTTTCCTGCTTGGCGCTGTCGAGGAAGCCGCAGGTGTTGACGACGACGACATCGGCGTTCGCGTAGTCGGGGGCGACCCGATAGCCCTCCGAGCGCAGCTTGGTGATGATGCGCTCGCTGTCGACCAACGCCTTCGGACAGCCGAGCGACACGAAGCCGACCTTGGGGGCGGGCTTCACGGTGCGCGGGGCGGCAGGGGTCGGATCGGTCGGGGCCTGGGATCTGGAGGTCATCTGGGGCCTTGATTGCCGGAAAAGCGGCCTTCTAGCACAGCTTGGCGGGGCTGGTAGCCCTCTCGCTGCCGCAGGCGGTCCGGTGCGTCGGAGCCGGGTTCACACGGCTGTCACCTAAGGGTGAAATGCGTGCCGGGCCTGCCTCTGGAGAGTCGGGGCCGGGGGAACCGGCCGCGGCCGCGCGTTTTACGAGGACATATCGGCCCCGGGGGGCGCTCAATCCGGCAAGGGGATTGCCCATGGATGTCGTCTTTCTGATCGGTCTCGCCGCGGGCATCGTCCTCATCTCCCTTTTAACGCTCGCGCGGTTCACACGATTTGAATTCTGGCCATGTCCGGAAAAGTGGAGTGCGGAGCGGGTGTCATTCTGGACATTGTTCCGGGCCACCAATCTTGCGGCTCTGGCGGTGATCCTCCTCGGCGTGGCGCCCGGATTGACGGACGATCCGCTCCGGCTGGCGGCGGCCGGCTTCGGCATCGTGTGCGCCGTCGTTTACGTGGCGGCTTGCCTGGAGCTCGGGCGGGAGAACCTCTACTGCGGATCGGCCGGGCTCAAAGTGCGCGGCATGTATCGCTGGAGCCGCAATCCTCAGTATGCAACGGCGATCCCGGGCTATCTGGCCGGGGCCGTCGCGGCCGGCACGGTGGAAGCGATCGTGCTGGCCGTCGTCGTCTCGGCCGTCTTTTTCATGATGGCCATGCTGGAAGACCGTTGGCTTCATCGGACGTATGGCGTCCATTTCGACGCCTATCGTGCGCGCGTGTCGCGCTTCTACAACGTGAGGCGCGTGCGCTCGCTCGGGCGGAGTGCGCGGCGCAAGGTCCGTTCGGTTGCGCGCCGCGCCGCGCCCGATCTGATGACGCAAGCGGGACGATCGCGCGCGCACGCCGGGCGCGAGGCGGAACGCCAGCGTTTTGGACGGTGATAAGATCGCCCGACGGCCGGATGCTCGGCCGTCATAGGTTTACCCCAGAATACGAATCGCGTTTCAATCGCGTTGCAACGAAGGCTGAAGATAGGTGTAGCGCCTATCCTCGGGTTCTATCCTTAGGTTTGCGCTGGCTGCTTCATTGGCCGCGAGACCTCGCACGAGCGGGCTCGGCGAGCCGTTCGCGAGTTGGCGTCTCAATTCATCAGGCGAGGTTATGAGGCTTCCGACGCGGCAAGCGGTGCTGTTTTTCTTTGCCGGGAGTTTGATGCTGTCGGCCAGTGCATCGGGCGTTCGCGCGAACGATCCGTGCGTGGCGAACGGCACAACGCTGCTTTGCCAGGGCGACCAGGCGGACGGGCTCGATCTCACGAACACCGCGTTCGATACGCTCATCGTCAATTCGCTGACGGGCGGCATTGCCACGACTGGCGTGTCCGGCATCTTTTTCGTCACCGATAACGGCGGGCCGCTCACGCTCAGGAGCGATACGGGTCCGTTCGGCATTTGGACGACCGGAGACGATGCGCCAGGCGTTGTCCTCTCCTCGCTCGCATCGTTTACGGATGCAGCTTCGGTCTTTTCCTCGGGCGGCGTGTCCGTCTTCAGCTCCGACGCCATAACGACCTCCGGCGTCGGCAGCTACGGCATCGTGGCCGAAACGCTTCTTGGACTGGAGCATTCGTCTCTCTCGGTGACGGCGCGCGGCGGTCAAGCCGTCGTGACCAGCAGCGGGCCGATCGTCACGCATGGCGACATGGGCGTGGGTATCGAGGCCATCGGCGGTGTCGTCGCGGTCGCAAGCGGCGCAGGCACAGACGCGGAGGCCGTGGGCGGCGACATCGCGATCACCTCTCGCGATGTTCAGACGTTTGGCGATGACGCCGTCGGTATCTCCGCCGGCTATGCCGTTGTCGCCGATGCAAGCGCCAGCGCGGCGGCCGCGGGAGGAGAGATTGTCGTCAACAACGCCGGGCTCGTTACAACACGCGGGAGTTTTGCCCACGGCATCTCGATACAGGGCCTTACGATCGTATCGGGGGCAAATTCAACCGCAACGGTCTCGGGAACGAAGATCGGGGTCACCAGCCGAGGCATCGAGACGTCGGGTGACGACGCCATCGGCATATCGGTGCTTCAAGGTGCGGGCGCGATATCCGACGGCGTCGCGACCGCGCGCACCGAATTTTCATCGGTTCACAATGTCGGCGAGATATCGACCCACGGCGCGTTTGCGCAGGGCATCGGGGTCGACGTCAGTGCCTTCGCCGTTTCGATCTCAGATGACGCCGTGGCGCGGGGTGGGGACGTCCTGGTCGTGAACGACGGCGCCGTCATCACGCGGGGAGTTGGCTCTGGAGGCATTGCCGTTCAAAGTGCCGTCACTGCCGAGACCGGCGCCGTTGGAACCGTTGCCAACGCTTACGCGGGCGCGGTGACGGTGACCAGCAATGAGGTGATCATGGAAGGTGACGGCCTTGCCGCCATCGCCGTCCTCTCATTTGCAAGCGCGATTGCGGCCGACGAAGGTCATGCCGGGATGGGCGCCATCACCGTCAACAGTCACAACGTGACCGCGACGGAAAGTGGGGTCGTGGGCATCGTCGTCTTCGGCGCGGCCCTCAACACGGGAGCCTCGGGCACCACGACCTCCGCCGGCATCGTGATCAACAGCACGGGCGCGTTGATTGCCACAGGCGAGCATTCATGGGGCATCCAGGCAGGCTCGATCGCACTGGGGCCTCCAGGAGGAGCCGTGCAGGGCGATCTGGCCGTCAATATCGTGTCCGGATCGGTGACCGGCGGGTCCGGCAGCGGCGGTGCTATCCAGCTCGTTCATGAAGGGCGCAGCACGATTACGAACCACGGAGTCATCTCGGCACTCTCGGGGCTCGCGGTCGAAGCGGGCCTCGGCGAGGATGTGATCGAGAACTGGGGGATGATCAGAGGCGACGTCCTTCTCGATGCGGGCGCCAATGCGTTCAATAATCGCCAGACGGGCGTGTTCGCTCCTGGTGCGCTGGTGTATCTCGGCGTGGGCAACGCGTTGACGAACGAGGGTGTGCTGTCTCCAGGTGGGGCAGGCGCCGTTCAGGTTACGGCGCTCACGGGAGACATCGTGCAGGGGGGCAGCGGCCGATATCTGGTGGACGTCGATTTCGGCACGGGGGCTTCGGACCGCGTCGACGCGAGCGGGAGCGTGGTCCTTGCCGGCACGGTGGTTGCGAACTCGACGGTCGTAGGGACGGGGTTCTCGCAGCAGTTTCACATTCTGCACGCGGCCGGTGGCGTGACCGACGACGGGCTCGCGGCGGCCGATACCGCGGTCGTCGACTACAGCGTGATCTTCGACCCCAACGGGCAAGACGTTCATCTCGGCGCGGTGATCGATTTCTCCGGTCGGGGAACCGGGCTCAACCCCAATCAGACCCGTATCGGACAGGGCTTGAACCTGGTCCAGGCGAACGGCGTGCCGGCGTCGATGGCCGCGGGGATAGCGGCCTTGATGAACGTGCCGACGACGGCGGATCTCGGGCGTGCCTACGACCAGCTTTCGCCCGAAACGTTCGGCCAGCAGCTCACGGAGGCGCAGGTCGCCTCGGAAGATTTCTCCAACGCGCTCATGAGCTGCCGCGAGGCGGGCGGGCCGAACGCGGCGATCCGCGAGGGTGAGTGTCTCTGGGCAAGGGCGCGTGCGAGCGATGTCGATGTCGCCGGCTCGGCGACGAACATCGGCTCGAAGAGCCGGGTCGGGTCGTTTGCGGCCGGTCTTCAGGTCGCAATGGCGGCCGATTGGCGGATCGGCGTCGCGCTCGGATATGATCTCGTGTCGCGCTCGACGCCGAGCGGCGCGTCGACGGACGGCGACCGCACGAACGTCGGCGCGGTGGTGAAGTACAACCCCGGACCCTTCCTCCTCGCGGCCGGTGCGGCGGCGGGCTGGGGAACGTTCGAGACGGACCGGCGCATGGCGTTCGGAGGCTTTGCCGCAACCGCCACCTCGAAGAGCGATACCGATTACGTGATCGGCTGGCTTCATGCCGCCTATCTGGCGGATCAGGGGCGCTGGTACCTGAAGCCGCATGTCGAAGCACGCGTTACCGAGCTCGATTTTTCGGGTGCACGGGACACCGGCGGTGGCGGGCTCGGGCTCGTGGTTTCGGGGTCGCGCGATACGATGATCAGCGTCTCGCCCGCGCTTGAGGTCGGGACGGAGTTTCGCTTCGATGCGCTTGCCGTCTGGCGGCCGTTCGTCCGGGCGGGCGTGACGTGGCGCGACGAGGACACGTTCGTGACGCAGGCGGCTTTCGCGGGAGCGCCTCTCGGTGTGCCAGGCTTTCACATCGTGACGGATGTGGACGACGTGCTGTTCGACATCAGCGCGGGCGTCGACGTGATCGGCGGCGACGGCGCGGTGCTCAAGGTGCAGTACGATGGGCGCTTCGGCAGCACGTTGAGCCAGAACAGCGTCAGCCTCAAAGGCAGCGTGCCGTTCTGACGACGCAGCAAGCGGCGGCGGGGCGCCCGCTGCCACAAGCTGCCATGATGTGCGTGCGGAGCCTCAGGACTTCCTCTTGACGTAGCTTCCGGGCGCATCCTCGATCACGCCGAGCTTTTCGCCGGGCTCGCGCGGCGGGATCCAGTCGCCCGCGTATCGCGTCAGCCATTCCACCCAGTGAGGCCACCAGGAACCGGGATGCTCCTTGGCCATGCCGAACCATTCGTCGAGCGTGTCGGCGGCGGCCTTGGGGGCGGTCCAGTACTGGTACTTCATCTTGTCGGGCGGGTTGACGACGCCCGCGATGTGGCCTGAGCCCGCGAGCACGAACTCGACGGGACCGCCGAGCAGCCTGGAGCCGATGAAGACGGAACGGGCCGGCGCGATGTGGTCTTCCTTGGTGGCGACCTCGAACACCGGCAGCTTGACCTTCTTGAGGTCGAGCTTCACGCCGGCGAGTGTCATCTCGCCCTTGGCCAGCTTGTTCTCGTTATAGAACTCGCGCAGGTAGAAGTTGTGGTTGGCGGCCGCCATGCGCGTCGAATCCTGGTTCCAGTAGAGCAGGTCGAACGGGAATGGCTTCTTGCCGAGCAGGTAGTTGTTGACGATGTAGGGCCAGATCAGGTCGCGCGGGCGCATCAGGTTGAACACGTTGGCCATGCGCGAGCCGTCGAGGAAGCCCCGCTCGCCCATCATGCGTTCCAGGGCTTCGAGCTGGTCGTCGTTGGTGAAGAGGAGGAGGTCTCCGGCCTTCGTGAAGTCGAGCTGGGTGGTGAGGAACGTCACCGAGCGGAAGGGCTCCTCGCCGCGCGCGGCGCAGTAGGCGAGGGTTGCGCCGAGCAGCGTGCCGCCCACGCAGTAGCCGGTGACGTTGCACTTTTCGACGCCCGTCTCGCGCTTGACGGCATCCGCGGCCGTCAGGATGCCTTCGAGCATGTAGTCCTCGAAGGTCTTGTGTGCGAGGCGATGGTCGGGGTTCACCCACGAGACGACGAAGACGGTGAAGCCCTGGTCGACGGCGAACTTGAGGAAGCTCTTCGCGGGCGCGAGATCGAGAATGTAATATTTGTTGATCCAGGGCGGCACGACGAGAAGCGGTACCTCGCGCACCTCGTCCGTCGTGGGCGTGTACTGGATGAGCTGGAAAATGTCGTTCTGGAAGACGACCTTGCCCGGCGTGGTCGCCAGGTTCTTGCCGACCTCGAACGCTTCCGTATCGGTCTGGCTGATCTTCAGCAGATCGCCCGAGCGCTCCATGTCGCGGGCCAGGTGCTCCATGCCCTGCACGAGGTTCTGCGCATTGGTGGCGAACGTCTCGCGGACCACTTCGGGATTGGTCAGCGGGAAGTTCGACGGCGAGAGCGCGCTCGACAGCATGCGGAGATAGAACTCCGCTTTCTGGCGCGAGGCGTCGTCGAGACCTTCCGTCTGCTGGAGCACGTCCTCGGCCCATTGCGTCGTCAGCAGATAGGCCTGTTTCCAGAAGTCGAAATAGGGGTTGGTGGACCACTCGGGGTCCTTGAAGCGGTTGTCGGAGGGCTGCGGCTCGACGATGGGTTCCACCGACTCGCCGAGGAGGCGGCGGATCGAGCCGTTCCAGAGGTCGATGTAGGAGCGCACGAGGACGCCCTGGGCTTCGACCAGCTTGGCCGGGTCCGCCATCCACAGCCGCGCGATTTCGCTCAGCGTCTTGGTCGCCTCGTTCGCCTCGCTGGCGGCGGAAAAGGGTGTGATCTTGGCATCTGGCCGTTCCAGAAGCTCGCCCATCGCGCGGCCACCCTCTTCGAAGACGCGCAGGATGTTCTTTGCGAACTCCTCCGGGTTCTCGATCCTGTAGGGCGTGGCGGACGTGGAGAACGGCTTGGTCATGGCTTTGAAGATAGGCTCTTCGTGTGACAACGCCTAGTAGGAGAAAAGCATAGGCGCCGGGACTTAGGGCGGAGATGTGGACAAGGCTTGCGCCCAGAGCGTTGCGCACGACCGTCGCTGCCTCTGGACGTTCGCGGCCCGCTTAGCGTAAACCTAGGGGCTCATCGGGTTCCGGATGCTTAGCCGATCCCGTGTCCCCGCCGAAGATGGCGGGGTGTCATCGGACAATATGTCCATACCGGACCGCGCAAACGCCCTGAGTCGTCCGTAACCGAGAGTCGTCCGTAATCGAGAGTCGCCCGTGATCGAGGAATTCCACCGCATCAAGCGCCTGCCGCCCTACGTGTTCGCCGAGGTGAACCGGCTCAAGGCAGCCGCGCGAGCGCGGGGTGCGGATATCATCGATCTCGGCATGGGCAATCCGGATCTGCCGACGCCCCAGCACATCGTCGACAAGCTGGTGGAGACGGTCTCGAAGCCGCGTACGCATCGCTATTCGGCATCGAAGGGCATTCCGGGTCTGCGGCGCGCACAGGCCGCTTATTACGAGCGCCGGTTCGGCGTGAAGCTCGATCCTGAGACGCAGATCGTCGCGACGCTCGGCTCCAAGGAAGGCTTCGCCAACATGGCGCAGGCGATCACGGCGCCGGGCGATGTGATCCTGGTGCCGAATCCGACCTATCCGATCCACGAGTTCGGCTTCCTGATCTCGGGCGCTTCGATGCGCCATGTGCAGGCAGGGAACGGCGACGATTTTCTGCGCGCGGTCGAGCACGCCTGCCGCCACTCCATTCCGAAGCCGATTGCGGTGGTGCTGTCGTATCCGTCGAACCCGACGGCGATGACGGCTTCGCTCGACTTCTACAAGGATGCGGTCGCGCTCGCGAAGAAGCTGGATCTCATCATTCTTTCGGACCTTGCCTATTCCGAGATCTACTTCGACGACAACCCGCCGCACTCGGTGCTGGAGGTGCCGGGCGCCGTCGACATCACGGTCGAGTTCAGCTCGCTCTCCAAGACGTACAACATGCCCGGCTGGCGCATGGGCTTCGCGGTCGGCAACGAGCGGCTGATCGGAGCGCTCGCACGCGTCAAGAGCTACCTCGACTACGGTGCCTTCACGCCGATCCAGGTGGCGGCGGCAGCGGCCCTCAACGGCTCGCAGGACTGCGTGTCCGAAATCCGCCGCGTCTACCAGAGCCGGCGGGACTGTCTGGTCGAGAGCTTCGGGCGGGCCGGCTTCCCGGTGCCTCCGCCGCCGGCCACCATGTTCGCCTGGTGCCCTATCCCTGAGCCGTTCCGGGCGCTGGGCTCGGTCGAATTTGCCAAGCTTTTGATCGAGAAAGCCGATGTGGCCGTCTCGCCGGGGCTCGGGTTCGGGGAATATGGCGAGGGCTACGTGCGGATCGCCCTGGTCGAGAACGAGCACCGCATCCGGCAGGCGGCGCGGTCGATCAAAAAGTTCCTCGCCCAGTCCCCGGAAACCATGCATAACGTGATCCCCATCCCGCAGAAAGCCAGCCGCTAGCTAGCCAAAGCCATACAATTCGCCATGTCAGAGCCTCTGACCCTCGGCGTCGCCGGTCTCGGCACCGTCGGCACGGGTCTCATTCAACTGCTTGAAGCCCACGCCGAGCGTCTCGAAAAGACGCTGGGGCGGCCGATCCGCGTCACGGGCGTGTCCGCCCGCTCGCGCGGGAAGGCCCGCGACGCCTTGATCGGCGATGCGCGCTGGTTCGACGATCCGGTGGCGCTCGCCCAGGACCCGTCCAACGCGGTGTTCATCGAGCTGATCGGCGGCGAGGACGGACCGGCCAAGGCCGCGGTCGAGGCGGCGCTCAAGGCCGGCAAGCATGTCGTGACGGCCAACAAGGCGCTGCTCGCGCGCCACGGGCCTGCGCTCGCGCGGCTTGCGGAGGCGCACGGTGTGGCGCTCAATTTCGAGGCGGCCGTCGCGGGCGCCATTCCGGTCATCAAGACGCTGCGCGAGACGCTGGTCGCGAACGGCGTGCGGCGCGTCTACGGCATCCTCAACGGCACCTGCAACTATATCCTGTCCGAAATGACGGACGAGAAGCGCGACTTCGCCGAAGCGCTCAGCGAGGCGCAGGAGAAGGGCTACGCGGAGGCGGACCCGTCGTTCGACATCGGCGGCTTCGACGCCGCGCATAAGCTGGCTTTGCTTACCTGCCTCGCCTTTGGGACCACGGTGGCGTGCGACGAGATCCACGTCGAAGGCATCGAGACCATTACGCGGGCCGACATCGAGGCGGCGGCCGAGCTCGGCTACTGCATCAAGCTGCTCGGCGTGGCGGTGCAGACCGCGGACGGCATCGAGGCGCGGGTGACGCCGGTGCTCGTAAACGAAGAATCGCCGCTCGCGGAAGTCTCCGGCGTGACGAACTGCGTCGGCATCGATGCCGATTTCGTGGGCAATCTTCTGCTGGTCGGGCCGGGTGCCGGCGGCAAGCCGACGGCCTCGGCGGTCGCGAGCGACATCGTCGACATCGCCCGCGGCATCGTCATGCCGCCGTTCATTCGCCCGACGGACCGGCTGGCGCCGATCGCGCCGATGAACCTCACGTCGCACCAGGGCAACTATTACATCCGCTTGTCCGTTTACGACCGGCCGGGCGCGATGGCGGCCATCACGCGGCGGATGAGCGACGAGGACGTGTCGCTCGAAAGCATCGTTCAGCGCCGTCCCGGCGCGGTGCACCCGGGCCAGCCCGACGAGCCGCCGCCCGGCGCGGCCGAGCCGGCCGTGACCGTCATCATCCTGACCCACGACACGACGGAGGCGGCCATCCGTGCCGCGCTCCAGGCCATCGAAAAGGATGGTAAGGTGGCCGAGCCGCCGCAGATGATCCGTATCGAAGAGCTATAGAGAGACAGGCAAAACGCCATGGCAAAGGATAACGGCGACGCCGGGCTTGATCGCGTGCTCGTGCTCGAGGTTGCGCGTGTCACCGAGGTTGCGGCCATCGCCGCCGCGCGGCTGAGGGGCCGGGGCAACGAGAAGGCCGCCGACAAAGCCGCGGTGGATGCCATGCGCAAGGAGCTCGGCAAGGTGTCGTTTCGCGGCACGGTCGTGATCGGCGAGGGCGAGATGGACGAGGCGCCGATGCTCTACATCGGCGAGACCGTCGGCAACGGTACCGGGCCGGAAGTCGATATCGCGGTCGATCCGCTCGAAGGCACGACGATCTGCGCCAAGGCAGCGCCGAACGCGCTTGCCGTGCTCGCCATTTCGGAGCGGGGCGGACTGTTGCACGCACCTGACATGTACATGAACAAGATCGCCATCGGTCCCGGCTATCCGGAGGGCCTCGTCGATCTCGATGCTACGGTGGAGGAGAACCTCGCCGCGCTCGCCAAGGCGAAGGGTGTCGCGGTGTCCGAGATCACCGCCTGCATTCTCGACCGCTCGCGGCATGCGGATCTGATCAAGGCGGTGCGGGATGCGGGAGCGGGCGTCCAGCTCATTCCGGACGGCGATATCGCGGGCGTGATCTGGACGACGGATCCGGCCGAGACGGGGGTCGACATCTATCTCGGATCGGGCGGCGCGCCGGAAGGCGTGCTGGCGGCCGCGGCGCTGCGCTGCATCGGCGGGCAGATCCAGGGGCGGCTCGTGCCCTCGAACGACGAGGAGCGTCTCAGGGCCGAGAAGATGGGCATCACGGACATCAACCGGAAGTTCCTGCTCGAAGACATGGCGTCTCCGGACGTGATCTTCGCGGCGACCGGCGTGACCGACGGCTCGCTGCTCGACGGCGTGCGCTTCAGCAACGGGACGGCGGAAACCGAGACCATCGTGATGCGCTCGAAGAGCGGCACCGTGCGGCGCATCAAGAGCCGGTTCCGTAACGCGAACCACGACATCGTAGGCTGAGCCCACGACGGCGCACCGCCGTCCTCACATCATCTTCGTCGGATTTAGCGCGTGATCATTTTCGATTGAATCGGGATCACGCTCTATCTCGCTGGTGAGACCGATGATTCACGCTTCAGGCTGATAGGGCCTGAAGCGATCATGGTCTAGCGCGCTTCCAGCTTGAAACCCGGGGCGTCGATGACGACGACCGACTGCTGGCTCTCGTAATAGAGGTAGCCCAGGATGGCCACGGCCGCGACCAG
>DAOMQQ010000080.1:0-10997 GCA_035445405.1 Hyphomicrobium sp. | reverse complement strand
CGCCACTGGCGCCACCGTCATTGGCGTCATCGGCATCTGCATCGCCCCCGCATCCGTAGCCGCTGCGCTCACGTCCGCCGGGATTGCGCCCGGCGCTTCGGTTGGGGCACGCGCAGCCACTATCGCTGCGTGGTGCGCCGCGGATGTTGATCGCAAAGGAGAGGACAGCGCGCATCCGGCGGCCCGGGTGACGCGTACGGCCGAAACGACGACAGCCGCGGCATTCGCCGCGGCTGTTTCATGACGGGATCGCGATTGCGTGTCGGATGAAGCCGGCGCTACTGAACCATCACCCGCGTGCCGTCGGAGCCCTTGGCCTCGCCGCCCGTGAGGTCTCCGCAGCTCTCTCCGAGATACTTGCCGGTCTGCGTGATGGTGCGCTTGACGGCAACCGACTGGCCACGATGGTCGCCCGACGTCGTGCTTTCGATCTTGACGAGCAGCGCGGTCTTGAAGTCGCCGCTCATTTCGGTGCGGCCCTGCACGTCACGAGTTTCGAACCGGCACGACATGTTGACGACCGTCTTGTCGCCCTCGCGCGTGATGTCGTACTTCGTACACGCCTGCTTGTGCTCGATCAGGCTCGCGATCACCGTGTTGCGCTCCATGTCCGCGTCCACGCACATGGTGAGCGTCCGGTCGACGGGCCCCATGCCCTCGTCCATCGTGGTGGTCAGCTCCCAGAGGCCGGCCTTCCGCTCCGGCAGGCTCACCGCCTCGGCAAACGCCGCGCTACCGACAGCACAAACACCGGCAAACCCCGCAAGCGCGAAGCCAACTGCGCCGAACCGCATGACCAAATCCTCCCGGTCGAATTACAACGTTATAGTGTTTCTTTTGCAGAACATAGCCACGTCGCGGGCCCGCGCAAGCGAAGACTTTGGATGTTGTCCTTCCCTCGCGGGAACAGATTGCATGTCCGCCGTCATAAAATACGTCGCCGCGCCCGCGAGAGACCCGGCGCGCCGGAGCATCGCCCGGCCGAGGTGGAACCGGATCATAAAAAACAGCGTTTCCAATCGGATAGGAAAGAGGGGGTGAACGGATTGGTTGCGTCCCATCGACGGCTTGCGCTAAGGACGAGCAGGCCGATTCGTCCCAACCTGAGACACGACCGACGGTGTGGCCCCGCTACCACCGTTAAATTTAGCGCTGATGATAAGAGTGTTTTGGGAAGACGGGAGCATACTGGCGCGACCATGCCGGACATCAGATTGGAGAGGCTTTAACGTGACACGTACCCGTTTTGCCGTTCTTTCCGCTGCAGCCCTCGCACTCGCTGCGGGCGCGGCACCGGCTGCAAGCAGCTCTGGCACTTTCAACGCGCTCAACGGCGCATGGACGGGCTCCGGCAGCGTCCGCATGGAGAACGGCTCGACCCAGCGCATCAGATGTCGCGGCTACTACACCGCGCGCTCGGGCGGAGCCGCGCTCGGCATGGCCATCAACTGCTCCAACTCGTCGAACTTCAAAATCCACATGCGCGCGAACCTGACGAGCTCGGGCAACCAGATCAGCGGATCCTGGGAAGAGCGCGAATTCAACCAGGCCGGCAGCGTGAACGGGCGCGCATCCGGAAACGGCTTCAACCTGTCGTTCAGCGGCGCCATCTCGGGATCCATGGCCGTGACGCTTTCGGGCTCGCGCCAGACCGTCAACATCTCGACGGGCGGACCGGGCTTCACCGGCGTCAACATGCAGTTTTCGAAAAGTGGCTGACCGATAACGAGCGGGGCGCGGCATCGGTCGCGCACGAGCGACAAGGAGACGAAGAGACGATGACACGCCTCACCCTTCGCGCGATCCTGGCCCTGGCGATCGTCGCCGGCACCGCCCCGGTTGCCGTCGTCTCAAGCGTTGAAGCCGAAGCGGGCGGCTGGAGCTGGCTCGAGCCGCGTCCCGAGGCGGACGTCGCCGTTGCGAGGAGCCGCTTCGGCAACGGCACCGTATCGGGCCCCGTGCGTGCCACGCGCGTCGGCTACGAGGTGAGAAAGCCGAACGGCACGTGGATCGCCTGCCGCAGAAGCTGCTCCGAGACGCTGCGCGTCGAGACCGTCGACTTCTATGAAAACGACGGCGGCAATCCCATCGGTTACGGCTCGGCCGCGGCCGAATGCGGCATCTTCGGCTGCCTCGATCTCCACATCGGCCGCGGGCGCTGACCTCGGAAGGCCCTACGTCAAGAACGGGTTCGACCGCCGCTCGGCCCCGATCGAGCTCACCGGCCCATGGCCGGGAATGAACGCGTAGTCGTCTCCGAGCGGAAAGAGCTTCGTCTTGATCGCGCCGATCAGCGCCTCGTGATCGCCGTACGGGAAATCCGTGCGGCCGATCGAGCCCTGGAACAGCACGTCGCCCATCAGGATGAAGCGCTGCGCATGGTTCACCAGAACCACCGATCCCGGCGAGTGTCCGGGACAATGCAGCACATCGAACGTGTGACCGCCCACGGTGACCGTCTCACCCTCTTCGAGCCAGCGGTCCGGCGTCACGGGCTTGGCGGGAAAGCCGTAGGCCTCGCCCTGCTTGGCGAGATTGTCGAGCAGGAAGCGGTCCGCCGGATGCGGCCCCTCGACCGGCACGCCGAGGCTCTTGCGCAAATCGTCGGCGCCGCCCGCATGATCGATATGCCCGTGCGTCAGCAGGATCTTCTCGACCTTGACCCCGACCTCGCGGATCGCCTGCTCGATCCGATCCAGGTCGCCGCCCGGATCGACCACCGCCCCCACCATGCTTTCGCTGTCCCACAGGAGCGTGGAGTTCTGCTGGAACGGGGTGACGACGACGATGGCCGCCTTGAAGCCTGGAGCCTCGGCCGGGGGTGTGGTCATGCGCGATGGGCCTCTTCGGTTCGAATTCGGTCCCGTTTAGAGGGTTTTGGCTCCTGCGGCCAGTGCGCGGCGGCTTCCGGCCCGCCGGCCGGCCCCTGTCAGGCCCCACCGGCGCCGATTTGCCTGGAAAAGCCCGCATCCGGCGCGACAAAGCCACACGCGCCCCAAAAACACCTCTGTCAGGAATAAGGCTAGGCGCGCTTCGTTGTATCCCAGAGTCGCGGAGAGGGGACCGTGATGGATGAAATCCGGTCGCGGATGATCGAGCTGTTGCCGCGTCTGCGAAGATTTGCGTTCGCCTTGACGGGCGATAAAGACAAGGCAGATGACCTCGTACAGGACACGTGCGAGCGCGCCCTCGCACACCTGGATCAATGGAAGCCCGGAACGAGCCTCGATAGTTGGATGTATCGTATCGCGCAAAACATCTGGGTCGATCATCACCGCAGCCGCAAGAGCCACGGCGGCGAGAACACGCTCGACGAGGTCGAAAATCTCATAGGCCAGGATGGTCGGAGCGTGACCGAAAGCCGCCTCACACTCGCAGCGGTCACCGAAGGCATCGCGCGCCTTCCGGCCGAGCAGAAGGTTCTGGTTGCGATGGTCTGCGTCGAAGGCGTTTCCTATAAGGAGGCGGCCAGCATCCTCGACATTCCGATCGGTACCGTCATGAGCCGCTTGTCGCGCGCACGCCAGACACTTTACGCCTCGCTCATCGAGGCGCCGCAGCAGGCCGCCGAGCCCGTCGCCGTGCGTGCTGCTTCCCGGGAGCGCTGATATGGGGCAAGTCACGGACGAAATCCTGATGGCCTACGCCGACGGCGAGCTCTCTCCGGGCGAAGCGGAAGCCCTCGAAGAGCTGCTGAGCCGCGACGCGACGTTGCGCATGCGCCTCGCGCCGTTCGTCGTCACACGGCGTGAGATCGCCAACACGTTCGAGCCGACGCTCGAAGAGCCGGTGCCCGAGCATCTCGTGGCCGCCGTTCTGCGCGCACCTGTGCCGGCGCGCGCTTCAAAAGCATCGACACCTGCAAGGGAGAGCTGGATCGACCGCACGCTCGCCGCGATCGGCGCCACCCTCTTCCCGCACGGCGCTTCGCTCGCGACGGCCGCGAGCGTCGCGGTTCTGTTCACGGCCGGCGCACTCGGCGGCTGGCTCGCCACCCGCTCCGCACCGCCTCAAGAGGCCGGATTGATCTCGACCACGGGCTCGGGCCTCATCGCGAGCGGCGCGCTCGCGCATGCGCTCGAAAGCACGCCGAGCGGAACGGCATCGGCCGCCGACATCAACGGCGCGGCCATCGTCCCCATCATGTCGTTCCGCCAAGCCGACAGCGACGGCATCTGCCGCGAGTACCGCGTGCGGAACACGGAGCAGGGCGAACCGGACTACGCGGGCCTCGCCTGCCGTGCCGACGATGGCGCATGGCGCGTCGCAGTCCACGTCGAAACGCAGAAGGTGACGACGGCCCGCACGGAAACGGGGGCAACCTCCTACCAGACCGCGACGGGCCCGAACGCGCCTGCCGTGGATGCCGTCGCCGATACGCTGATCTCCGGTGACGCACTCGGCCGCGACGAGGAACGGGCACTGCTCGAAAACGGGTGGCGCCCCGCATCGAGCTGAAACGGCCAGGCCCTTAGTTCGGACCGCCCGCGGCGCCTGCGCGGATCACCGTGAGCGGAGCACGGGCCCGAGCGTCGAGCATCGGCGGCGAGGAAGGCGGGGCACCCGCAATCGCCGCCCCGCCCGGAGCGCACGCGTCGGGCGCCAAAGCGAGCCCCGCACCATAGATGGGATCGCGCCCCGGCGGTCCGAGATCGCGCAAAGCGAGGTCTCCCAGGAGCGCCACGCCAGCCCCTTCCACAACCGCGTTGTAGGGCAGACGTCCGCCGGCGCGGGCGGCGGCGATGGCCGTCACGAACGGCGCCGAGAACGACGTCCCGCTGCGCGTCCCTTGTTGCGCGCCCGGCAATGCAATCAGGATGTCGACGCCCGGCGCCGACACGTCGATGTAGTCGCCGCGATTGGCGTGTCGATAGTTCTCGCCGTTGCGGTTGACGGCTGTGACGGCGATGACGTCGGAATACGCGGCCGGATAGCTGGGCGACGCCGCGGGCCCCATGTTCCCGGCAGCCGCGACGAACAGCACGCCCTTCTTGCGCATGGCCGAAATGACCTGCGCGACGGCCGGATCCTGCGGCCCCGAGAAGCTCATGTTGACGATGTCGACACCTTGCGCATCGAGCCAGGCGAGCGCGGCAAGCAGACGAACCGTATCCGTCGATGCGTTGCCGTTCGCATCGCTCAGAAACGCCGCCGCAAGCAGGAACGTCGCCTCGGGCAGCAGCCCCGGCGTCCCGCTCGACGGATCGCCGGCGAGCACGGAAAGAACGGCGGTTCCGTGCCAATCCGACGGCGACGGCAGCTGCCCATCGAGAAACACGCTCTGCTCGGCCTTGACGTGCCGGAGCGCGGGATGGGCAAGGTCGAACGACGTGTCGATGATCCCGACGCGAACGTCCCGTGCGCATGAGCCGAGCGCGGCGCGCCAGGCGATGAGATCAGGACCGAAGCAGGTTTCGGCGGGACACGGCCCCGGGACGGCAGGACCCATCCGGTTCCGCTCGATCACCGTCCGCGCATCGCCCCCCGCGTCGTCCTCGGGCTCGGGGACGATGGTGTAAGTCTCGTTCGGCGTCGCCGAGACGGAGGGCAGGATCGTGCGCAGCTCACGTGCGGCGACCTCGCGCGTCGCGCCCGGGAGCCTCAAGCGGGTCACTTCATGGCCGGGCCTGAGCACCGTCGGCGCGCGCGCCACGAAACCTCGCATCTTCGCGATTTCGAGATCGGCGAGAGAAAGATCGGTCACGATCAGCTCCGTGCCATCGGCTCTCGCGAAGGCATCGCCGGCCACGTCGACGCTCCGCGCCTTCCCGACGAGCGGAAGCTCGAACGTCTTCACCGCCCGGCTGTCGGCGGAAGCCGCAACCTGCGTCGCGCCCCCGGCCTCCGGCACGCGGTCGCCGAGCGGAATGGCGCCAGGGTGCTGGAGCTGAGAGGCCTGTCGCTGAAAATCTTCAAGCCAACGGACACGCCCGTCCGCCGCTGCTTCCGCTACGGCAAACAAAGCGGCGACGGCCACGCCGACAACGCCCGAGGCGCTGCACACCCGTCTGACGGCGTTCGACGACGGTTCGGCCCGGTCCATCAATCTGGCCCAGCCGCCAATCGCTGAATGATAGAATGTTCGAACATCCCGGCCGATACCCCCTCTGGAGAGATTGCGTGAATCTGTCGGCCGAAAAAAGGCAAAGCACGTTTCTCCGACACCGCCGTGATGACATAGATCATGCGCGAGAAAACGAGGACGCAACGCAAGACCGCAACTCGGCTTAACCCGCAATCAACCCTACGAACGAGAAACGCGCAAGGCAGCCCATTATCGCGACACGCACGCTTTCACAAAGGCGGATTTTAAGACCCCGTTGCTAGACTCCCTGAAAACGAGGGAGGTATCTCTTATGAACATTCGCGTGAAAACCGACGAAGTGCCCGCAACGGTCGGACAAAAGAAATTCGATGGCGTGCTCGCCGCCCTGGGCCTGCAGGCCGCGATGCCCGCAACGCCGCGTCATGGCGCCAGCGAGCCGTGGGTTGCGTCCTGGCGCTTCTGCCAGAATTGAGCGCAGGCAGGGCCGGTCGGCCCGAAAGCAAACAAGGCGCCCGCAGCGAACGCCTTGCTTGAAGCTCCCCCGGAATTGAACGGCCCGCCTCAAGCGGCGATGTGCTCGTCGTCGGGATTGCGCAGCACGTATCCGCGGCCCCACACCGTTTCGATGTAGTGCTGCCCCCCGGTCGCCATCTGCAGCTTCTTGCGGAGCTTGCAGATGAACACGTCGATGATCTTGAGTTCCGGCTCGTCCATACCGCCGTAGAGATGATTGAGGAACATCTCTTTGGTGAGCGTCGTGCCTTTGCGCAGGCTGAGCAGCTCGAGCATCTGGTATTCCTTGCCCGTCAGATGCACGCGCTGGCCGTTGACCTCGACCGTCTTGGTGTCGAGGTTCACGCGGAGATTGCCGGTCTCGATGACCGACTGCGCGTGTCCCTTCGAACGACGCACGATGGCGTGAATGCGCGCGACGAGCTCGTCCTTGTGGAACGGCTTGGTCATGTAGTCGTCGGCACCGAAGCCGAGACCGCGCACCTTGTCCTCGATCTGAGCAAGTCCGGACAGGATCAGGATCGGCGTAGCCACCTTGGCGACACGCAGCATCTTGAGAACCTCATAGCCGCTCATATCCGGCAGATTGAGATCCAGCAGAATGATGTCGTAGTCGTACAGCTTGCCGAGATCCACGCCCTCTTCGCCAAGATCCGTGGTGTAACAGTTGAAGCCCTCGGACTGGAGCATCAGCTCGATGCTTTGCGCAGTTGCGCTATCGTCCTCGATCAGAAGGACCCGCATTGCTCATTCCCTTTTTCCTTGCCCCATCACAAGGCGCGCCGCCCAAAACGTGAAGAGAACGCTACTGCGGCTGGAACAACCCAGCCCGAACCTTCATGACAAAAGTAACCATCACAGGTTAACAAATCCTAATTTTAGTTACGAAACGCTCTACGTACGGCAACCCACGCGCGTCACCCGCTCGAGACAAAACGGCATCGCCGCCGGAAAACGCCCGTGCGCGAAAGAAATCCTGAACTGTCGGCCATTTAACTCGCCTGAAGCCCCCGCTTCGGACGGCGCGCCCCTGCCGGTCCCCATCCAGAACGGTACGAATCAAGAGGTAACAGAATTCGCCCGCTAGCCCTAGGGCCCGAAAACAATTACAACGGTGTCCAGAGGTAAACACTTAACCAAATCCGTTATGGCGTTGCTTTACCGCAACTTAATGCCAATATGGCAAGGTAAACAAGAGAGCACTTGGACAGCGCCCGGCAAACCGCGTCCGGCCCCTCGAAAAAGGCCGGAAAATCGCGAGATCCGGACAGGCGAGACGGCAAGACCGGCTACGTGGCACGCTTCTTGATAGATGCGCCCAGAGTATCGAGTTAGGGGTAACGATGATGAAGGCACGCGAAACGGCGCTTAAGCTCAAGCGCTTCGAGATGGAGGAGCGGGCCCGCAAGGTCAGCGATCTCGAGCAAATGATCCGCGAGTTCGAGAACATCGCCTCCGACCTGGATCGCCAGATCCAGGCCGAGGAAGACCGCTCCGGCGTGAAGGATCCGAAGCACTTCGCCTACTCGACCTTCGCCAAGTCTGCCACCCAGCGCCGCGACAACCTCCGCGCGTCGATCGGCGAGTTGCGCACCAAGCTGGAAGCGACGCAGGCCGATCTCGACGACGCAAAGCAGCAGCTTGCCCGGGCGAGCACCGAGCAGCCGCGGGAGCTCGGCCGCGTCCGCCGCCGCCACGAGCGCCCGGCGGGCTTGGCCCTCCGCTAGCCTTCGGCCCATCGCGCTTCGTTAGGACGCTGTCCTGATCGAGTTCGGAGCGTTCGGCCAAACGCCCCGTCTTTTCGGGCGGTCAAACCAGGCCGCCCGGTCCATCCTCCATCGATGAACCGTCCACAACGCGCCGGACCGCGCGGCGCTGCCCCGACTTGTCTTCGCCCCTTTCCCGTGCAATCGCACGAAGACTGAGGGTCTTGAGGACCGGATCCCGAGCCCCCTCGCCGAAACGCCGGGAGCCATGCCCTGAAGCGGCTCGCAGGCATGTGGACGGAAACGATGCGTCGGAAGCTGCCATTCCTGGCCGGAACCGCCCTGATCCTGGCGGCGTCGTTGGCGGGATGCGCCGGCTCGGGCTTGAGCCTCCCAGCACTGCCGAAGCCCGAAGAGATCGCAACGGACGAGACGAAGCCTCCGGATACGGGGCTCCAGGCCATGTTGATCCCGAGCGGTCGCGTCGTCGGAACCCCGACCGAAGTGTATACGCGCCTCGCTCGCGGGGTGCTGACCTGCTGGTTCGGGGCCGACGGCCCACTGAAAGCAGCCTACATTTATCACGCACAGGCCGACCCGGTCTCCAAGGGCGGCCGGGCCCAGATCCGGATCATGACCCGCGACCACGAGGCGAGCGACCCCCGCGCGCTCAGGGCCTATCTGATCGCGATCAGCCCGGGAGAGGGCGTGACGAAGGTGGAGGTGGAGAACAGGCGGCTGCCCGAACACCTGGCGCTTGCCCTTAAGGAGGACGTCGATCGCTGGGCGAGAGGGGAGGATGGATGCGGCGAGGGCCCGGTCACGGCCGGCTGGACCGCGGATCCGGCACAAGAGCCCGCCAGAGCTCAGACGAACGGCAAAAAAAGCAAAGCCCCGTAGAACGGGGCGAGCGAAGGCCTTGCCGCATCGCGAAAAAATCGCGCCGGGACCGATCCGGTCGAGCGCGCGAGATTGGACGGGCGACATCCATCGCCCGGCCCGCACCTCACGACCGCTTCCAGAGCGTTAGCTCCGGTAGTCCTGAATACGGGTGGCCCGGAGACCGGGAAGCCCATGCTTGTCGATCGAGCGCTGCCAGGACAGGAATTCGTCCACCGTGAGCTTGTAGCGCTCACAGGCCTCCTCGATGCTGATAAGTCCGCCACGCACAGCCGCGACGACCTCCGCCTTACGGCGGATGACCCAACGCTTCGTGTCCCGGGGCGGGAGATCGGCAACCGTCAACGGACTCCCATCGGGGCCGATGACGTAGCGCACACGCGCTCTCATCTGATGTTCGGTCATGATACTCGATACTGCTACTGACCAGCCCGTAAGCTAACCGATTTCTCTTAAACATGGCCTAAACCATTGAGTAAACGTAGCATAAAAGACTGTCCAAAATCACGCATAGCTGGCCATTATGGTTGACGGCCGCAGCCATGCCGGCACCAGGGGTCCCCCTGCGCCCGTTGCCCGCCTTGCGCATCGGTACGGCCACCCCCTATCATGCGGCCTCGAACCTGGGGGCCGCGACCCGCGCGCCCCGTGCCGGGCTTGGCCCGCCGAAACGCTTCCGCTGGAACGAGACGCCAACGTGTCATCGCCTACCCTCAAGACCCCGGCCGGAGACGGCCGCAAGCGCGTGGTCGTCGCCATGTCCGGCGGCGTGGACTCGTCCGTCGTCGCCGCCCTTCTCGCCCGCTCCGGCCATGACGTGATCGGCATCACGCTCCAGTTGTACGATCACGGTGAAGCCGTCGGCCGCAAGGGCTCGTGCTGCGCCGGCCAGGATGTCGAAGACGCCCGCCGCGTCGCGCAGACGCTCGGCATTCCGCATTACGTGCTCGATTACGAGAAGCGCTTCTCGGACGCCGTGATGCAATCGTTCGCCGAAAGCTATGTCGCGGGCGAAACACCCATTCCCTGTGTCACCTGCAATCAGCAGATCAAATTCAAGGACCTGCTGGAGACCGCGCGCGAGCTCGGCGCCGACCTTTTGGCGACGGGCCATTACATCCGGCGCGGCGAAGGCGCCGACGGACCGGCGCTGTTCCGCGCCCGCGACGCGAACCGCGATCAGAGCTACTTCCTGTTTGCGACCACCCGCGAGCAACTTGCGGACCTGTGGTTTCCGCTTGGCGGCATGCGCAAGAGCGAAGTCCGCGACATCGCTCACGATCTCGGCCTCCTCGTCGCGGAAAAGTCCGACAGCCAGGACATCTGCTTCGTTCCGAAAGGCCGCTACAGCGACGTCATCGAGCGGCTGAAGCCCGGCGCTCTGACCCCTGGCGACATCGTCCACGTGGACGGACGCAAGCTCGGCGAGCACGCGGGGATCGTGAATTACACGATCGGCCAGCGCAGGGGCCTCGGCATCCCCTCCCCCGAGCCGCTCTACGTGCTGCGGCTCGACGCCGCGAAAAACGAGGTGGTGGTGGGACCACGTGCCTTCTTGCAAACACACACCCTTGTTCTTAGAAACGTGAACTGGCTCGGCGACGGTGTGCTCGAAGACGGCGCGGAGGTCTACGCCCGCATCCGTTCATCGCAGGCGCCGCAGCCAGCAACCGTCTCGCTCGACGCCGACGGAACCGTTACGGTGACGTTGCGCTATGGAGAGCTGGGGGCGGCCGCCGGCCAGGCTTGCGTCCTCTATGCGGACGGCTCGGATGAAGCCCGTGTATTGGGCGGCGGATGGATTGCGAAGGCCGTGAAGGCCGATACAATGG
>DAOMQQ010000079.1:0-11291 GCA_035445405.1 Hyphomicrobium sp. | reverse complement strand
CTCAAACTACAATAACTTGTTTTTCTTGTACAAGCCGCGCCTAGTTGATCTAGGGGTATTGACAGGGAATGAGTGGCTCGCTCGCCACAGAGTGAGTCGCCGCCCCCTGTAACGAGGGCCTTTCCCGACCTTTCCCCGGAATTAATTCCAACCGAATCTCGCCTGGGCACGGGGCTCGCCGCCACGAGCCGGGGCGGGGCCGGGCAGAAGCGGGGCCGGCCTCCGATCCGTTGACATGGGAGCAACAGGGGCGTATCACGCCTGCTTCGCGCAGCCGCCGGAAGGGCGGCTTTCGTCATTTTGGGGAGTGGGATGGGCGCCATGTCCAAACCCCTCACAGCCTCGTCCGGCCAGGATGCGGGTTCCTCTCGGGGCCCGTCGCGCTCCCTGTCGCCTTCTGGCCCGCAGCCGGCTGCCGTCATGGGCACGTATGCGCGCCAGGACGTCGTGTTCGCCCGCGGCGAAGGCTCCTGGCTCGAAGCCGAGGACGGCGCGCGCTATCTCGATTTTGGGGCCGGCGTGGCGGTGAACGCGCTGGGCCATGCCCATCCCCGGCTGATTGCCGCGCTCACCGAGCAGGCCGGCAAGCTCTGGCATACGTCCAATCTCTACCGCGTTGCAGGCCAGGAAGAGCTAGCCCAGCGGCTCGTGGCGGCCACGTTCGCCGACCGGGTGTTCTTCTGCAACTCGGGCGCGGAAGCGTGCGAAGGCGCGATCAAGGCCGCGCGGCGCTATCATTTCGTGAATGGGCAGCCGGAGCGGTGGCGGATCGTCACCTGCCAGGGCGCGTTCCATGGCCGCACGCTCGCGACGCTCGCGGCCGCCGGCAACGAAAAATATCTCGAAGGCTTCGGCCCCGAGGCGCCGGGCTTCGACCATGTGCCCTTCGGGGATCTCGAGGCTGTCCGCGCCGCGATCGGCCCGGAGACGGCCGCCGTCATGATCGAGCCCGTCCAGGGCGAGGGCGGCGTCAACGTCCCCCCGGCCGATTACCTCGAAGGCCTCCGCGCGCTCTGCGACGAAGCCGGCATCCTGCTGGTGCTGGACGAGGTTCAGACCGGCATGGGCCGCTCCGGCAAGCTCTTCTCGCACGAGTGGGCCGGCATCGCGCCCGATATCATGGCCGTGGCGAAAGGGCTCGGCGGCGGCTTTCCCGTTGGCGCCGTGCTCACGACGGAAGCGGCGGCTGCGGGCCTGACGCCCGGCACGCACGGCTCGACGTTCGGCGGCAATCCTCTGGCCATGGCCGTCGCGACGACGCTGCTCGATGTCATGCTCGAGCCCGGCTTCCTCGAAAGCGTCGAGCAGAAGGGCCAGCACATGCGCCAAGGCCTGGCGCGGCTGCAGGATCAATATCCGGCACTCGTCGCCGAGATCCGCGGTCAGGGGCTTCTCGCCGGGATCAAGGTGAACGCCGAGCCGCGCGACGTCGTGACGGCCGCTCTGGCGGAGGGGCTTCTCGTCGTCGGCGCGAGCGACAACGTCGTCCGCGTTCTCCCGCCTTTGAACGTCGCCGAGCACGAGATCAGCGAGGGGCTCGACCGCCTCGCGCGCTCGCTCGCCGCCGTTTCCAAATCGCAAACCTGACATTTCAACCCCGGAACCTGGAGCCGGCCCCAGAGCCATGGCTAAACCCTCCGCTATTCGACATTTCCTCGATCTCGACGAGATCGATGCCCGCACGCTCCGTCGCATCATCGACGCCGCCCACACCATGAAGGCGGCAGGCAAGCGCGTGCCCGTGAAGCTTCGTCCGAAAGGCATTGCGGACGACGTTCTCGTGCTGATCTTCGAGAAGCCGTCGACGCGCACGCGGGTGTCCTTCGACATCGCGATGCGCCAGCTCGGCGGCCAGACGATCATGCTGAACCAGACCGATCTCCAGCTCGGCCGCGGAGAGAGCATCTCGGACACCGCGCGCGTGCTCTCGCGCTATGCGGACGCGATCATGCTGCGCGCCAATTCGCACGAGACGCTGCTCGAGCTCGCCAAAAACGCTTCTGTGCCGGTGATCAACGGCCTCACGGACAAATCGCATCCCTGTCAGATCATGGCCGACATCCTGACGTTCGAGGAGAACATCGGGCCCATCAAGGGGCGCAAGGTGGCGTGGGTCGGCGACGGCAACAACGTCGCGGCCTCCTGGATGCACGCGGCGGCCAGGTTCGGCTTCGAGCTGCGCGTCGCCTGCCCCGAAGGGCTGCGGCCCAAGGACGACATCGTCGACTGGGTGCGCCGCGAGAAGGCGAACGTCACCATCATGACCGATCCGGCAAAAGCCGTGAGCGGCGTCGATTGCATCGTGACCGACACCTGGGTGTCGATGGGCGACACCGACGGAGCCCGCCGCAAGAAGCTTCTGAAGCCCTACATGGTCGACGAGGCGCTGATGGCCAAGGCCGCCAAGGGCGCGATTTTCATGCACTGCCTGCCGGCCTACCGCGGCAACGAGGTGACCGAGAGCGTGCTCGAAGGGCCGCAGTCGGTGGTGTTCGACGAAGCGGAAAACCGCCTCCACGCGCAGAAGGCCATTCTCGCTTGGTGCCTCGGCGCCGTTTGACGACGTGCCTCGGCGCCGTGTGACCCTGCATTTCGTTTGATCCTGCGCCAGGGCCCACTGAGCGCACTCTCGCCCGCACCCATTGAAAGGGGTGGTGAAGTTGACGCCTGTCCTTCCCAGCCTTTCGAAAAGTGGTGTAAGAGCATCTGCGTTCGAAAACGCAGGGTTAGGGTCAGGGTAGGGGGAAAACCGGGATGACCGTCCACACCATCATCGGCTGGGGGCTCGTGCTCGGCCTTGGGCTCGCGGCTGCCGTTTATGCGGCTCAGGCACAAGAGCCTGTGGCGCTGCTCGCGACGACGGCCTTCGTCAGCCTGCTTCTCGCAGCCGTTGGCGTCAATGAGCGCAGAAGCCTGACCCGCGCGGGCGCGAAGCGCAGCCTGATCGAAGCGACGACGGCCCGCTACATGGGCTTGATCTGGCTTTGGGGCGGCGCGGCGCTGATCCTCATTTACACCCTTGTCATGTACTGGCGGGAGTGGTCGCACTTCTCGGCTGCGTTCGTCGGCGTGGGGCTGCTGTGTCTCGGCTTCTCCTGGATGCTGTCGAAGGATGCCGCGCAAGGCCGCGAGGACGAGACGATGCTCAAGATCGGCCGCTACCTCGGCATCGGCCAGCTCGTGGGCATGATCGTCACGATGATCGGCCTCGGCATCGACCCCAACAAGGAATTCCTCCACGCCCGCAAGGCCGATTGGGCTGGAAACGCCATTTTCCTCTTTGGTGCGCTGGGACTTGCCATCATCTCGGCGCATGCACTGATTGACGCGCGTAAGAAATCTCCCTAGGCAAGTTTCCGGAATGAGCATCAATCAGCATGGGCGGGCGTTCGCGCCGGGCATCTCGCTACGGCCGTTGTTGCCGTGGCTGCTCCTGGCGGCTGCGCTAAGCATCACCATGATGGTGCTGGGCGCCGGTCGCGGCGACCGCTTCTTGCCGGCCCTGGCCGCGGGGCTGCTCGTGGCGCTGGTGGTTGGGACCGGCCTCGGCATCAACGCGCCGTTGTGGTCGCGGGGAAGCCGCCCGTTTGCCGGGCACGAAGGTCCGGCCGCCGTCAAGGAAGCGCTCCGCTGCAACGTCTGGCTCGCGGCGTTCGTCTACGCCTGGGGCGCGTCCGCGCTGTTCGCCATGTACACGCTCTCGGATCTCGTCTGGCGTCATGCGTTTCAGTACGCCACCGGGGCGGCGGTCTTCGCCGCGTCCCTCGCGATTTACGGCAGCCTGTTGGGCACGTCCCGCAATTGGCCCGTGCCGCCGCTGATCCTCACCATCGCCCATGGCGGCGCGGTTGGCCTCGGGCTCGCCTATCTGATCGGCGACGGGAAGCTCGCGACGCTGCGCGGGGATTGGGCCGCCAACGAGGTGTTCCTGTGGGGCGCCATCGCAATCATCGCTTTGTGCGTCATGTCCGCGATGACGCAAACCCGCGTCATTCGTTCCGAAACTGGGGACGGCGCTTCTCGGTAAAAGCGGCCATGCCTTCCTTCTGATCGTGCGTCGCGAACATGGCGTGGAAGGTGCGCCGCTCGTAGCGGATACCTTCGGCGAGGGTCGTTTCGTGGGCGCGGTTGACGCAATCCTTGGTCATCATCGCAGCCGTGAGCGACATCGAGGCGATCGTCTCGGCGGTCTTGAGCGCGTTGTCGAGCAGCTCCGCCGCCGGCACGATGCGCGCGACGAGACCCGCCCGCTCCGCCTCCTCGGCATCCATCAGCCGCCCCGTGAGGCAAAGCTCCATCGCCTTCGACTTGCCGACGGCGCGGATCAGGCGCTGCGTGCCGCCCGCGCCCGGCATGATGCCGAGCTTGATCTCGGGCTGCCCGAACTTGGCCGTGTCGGCCGCGAGGATGAAATCGCAGCTCATGGCAAGCTCGCATCCGCCGCCGAGCGCGAAGCCCGCCACTGCCGCGATGACGGGCTTCCTCGTCCGCGAGATCCGCTCCCAGCTCGCGATGAAATCGCCCCTGTAGGCCTCCATGTAGGTCTTGGCCTGCATCTCTTTGATGTCGGCGCCTGCCGCGAACGCCTTCTCGGAGCCGGTGACGACGATGGCGCCCACGCCATCGTCCGCCTCGAAGGCGTCGAGCGCCTGGTTCAGCTCCGCGATGAGCTGGTCGTTCAGCGCGTTGAGCTGGCCTGGCCGGTTGAGCGTGACGAGCCCCACGCGCCCGCGCGTTTCGACGAGGATCGCCTCGAAGGTCGTGTCCGTCGCTGCCATGCCGTGCCGCCTTTCGCTAGACCATGATCGCTTCGGACCTTATCAGTCCGAAGCGTGAATCATCGGTCTCAACAAAGATCTAGAGCGTCCGATCCGATCCCATCGGATCGGGCGTTCTAGAGGATCAGCGCTGGCAGACCGGACAATGGAAGCTCGACCGGCCGCCCTGGATGCTGCGTCGCACAATGCCCCGGCACCCCGGCCGGGCGCAAGGCTCGCCTTCGCGGCCGTAGACTTGGAACGTGGCCTGGAAACCGCCGCTCTGCCCGTCGGCCTGGCGGTAATCGCGCAGCGTCGAGCCGCCGGCTCCGATGGCGTCTTCCAGCACGGCTTTGATGGTGCCGGTGAGCAGCTCCGCATGCCGCGTCGGCTTTCCGCTTGGCGTCGCCAGAACGGATGCCGGCCGCGAGGGCTTGAGGCCGGCGCGAAACAGCGCTTCCGCTACATAGATGTTGCCGAGCCCGGCGATGATGCGCTGGTCGAGCAGAAAGGCCTTGAGATCGGTCCGCCGTCCATGCGCACGTGCCGCGAGATAGCGGGGGTCGAGGTCGGCCGTCAGCGGCTCCACGCCAAGCCCGCGCATCATCGGATGGGCATCGAGCTCGGCGTCGGGGATGAGCAGCATGTAGCCGAAGCGGCGCGGATCGAAATAGGCGACCTCCGCCCCGTCGGCTAAAGCGAAGAGCGCGTGCAGATGCCGCTCCTGTGCGGCCGTGCCATAGGCGTAATCGCTCATCGGCCGGGCGTTGGCCTCGCCTGCATGCTTCACGTGGAACCGCCCTGTCATGCCGAGGTGCATGAGAAGAGCTTCGCAGGTCGAAAGGCGGGCGATGAGATATTTGGCCCGCCGGTCCAGAGAGATCACGCGCGCGCCCGTGAGACGCTCGGCGAAGCGTTCGGGAAACGGAAACCGCAAATCCGGGCGGCGGACGTCCACGCGCCGGAAGGACTGTCCCACGAGAGCGCGGTGCAGCCCTCTGCGGACGGTTTCGACCTCGGGCAACTCGGGCATGGCGTACGCAGCTCCTCAGGTTTTTCCGTCGGGATGGGCCGCTTCCGCGGAGCGGCGCATCGCGATGCCGACCGAGATCACGACGATCGCGCCCACGACCTCGAACGCCCGCGCGACGCCCTTTGTCGTGAGGCCGAGCGTCTCTCCGAGGTTCTGCATGATCCCGTGAAGCAGCGGCTCGGTCGCGATCAGCTCGCCGGCGACCCAGCCAAGCAGCGCCGCCCCGCCCCAGATGAGGATGGGAAAGCGCACGAGCAGCGAGGTGATCAGCGTGGCGCCCCCGACGACGAGCGGCACCGAGAGCGCGAGGCCGAACACGATCAGCAGCGGATCGCCGTGGGCGGCCGCGGCGATGGCGAGCACGTTGTCGAGACTCATGACGATGTCGGCGATGGCGATGATCCGCACGGCCTCCCACAGGCTGGTGCCGCTCTTGATGCTGTGATCCTCGGGATCGTTCGCCGTGACGAGCTTGAGCGCGATCCAGACCAGCAGACAGCCGCCGACGAGCTTCAGAAGCGGCACGTCGAGCAGTTGCTGCACCACGAGTGTGAACACCACGCGCAGCAGGATCGCCACGCCCGCCCCGAGCAGGATGCCCATCATGCGCTGCTTCGGCGGCAGCATCCGGCACGCCATCGCGATGACGACGGCGTTGTCACCCGCGAGCACGATGTCGATGCCGATGATCTTCAGGATCTGAAGCGCGTATGCCGCATCGATCCCGAGTGCATCCAACCACGTCATGGTGCGCCTTTCCTGGCCGGCCGCTCCCAGGCGGTCGATCCTGCCGTTTCAGCCATGGGGCCCCGGCGAAAAGTACACCGGACCGGGAACGGGTGTGATCCTGGCGGGTGGATGCGTCGGCAATGGTCCCGAGCCGAGCTGATAATCTCCGGGCGGCGCGCGAACAAGCCCCCATAGGGTCGCTGCGCAAGCGTTCCGGCAGCGGAAAGCGAGGGAGAGGGAGAGCAAGGCGGCAGATCTTCAGCGCACGAGAAAGAGCGGGCCTTCCAGGATCTCCGCAAGCGGCGCCACATCCTCTTCGTCGCGCACGAGAAGGCCGCCGAAGCGCGCGATGACGAATCCCGCGCCCTGCCGCCGCATCGTTTGCGCCACCGAGCGCGGGCTTTCGAGGCCCATGTCCACCACGTCGAGCGCCACCGCCGGGCTCGCGCCGAGCGCAAGGCGCACCTGCCCTTCGAGCCATCCGTCGTGGCCCTGCGCGCGATCGAGGAGGCAAAGCCGCGCCTCGCTCTCCGTCGCCGCCGCGATCCGCCGCGCGGCGCGCATCATGGGCATCGTCCGCTCGAGATCGTCGACCACCGCGATCACCGGTCCGCTCGTGCGCCAGGCCTTGGGTCCCGCGACGACGACGCCGGTCGTGGCATGGACCGTCGCGAAAAGGTCGGCAAGCGACGTGCCGCCGCCTCGGCGGAGGGGCATGCCCATGGTCACGACGTTCCAGGGGCCGTTGCGCGCGCACGCTTCCGCAAGCGCGTGCACCGGCTCGGCGCGGACGATGCGCGCCTGCGCTCTCACGTCGGCGGCGTGGGCCTGGGCGAGCACGCGCCGCTGGAGGGCCGAGGCGTGCGCCTTCAGCTGCCGCGCGAGCCCGTCGACGGTGAGATGACGCGATCCTCGGCCTGAAAGAGGAATCTCGCGCGCAAACGGCAGGGCGGCGAGATCGAACAGTTGATGATCCGCCACGAACAGGCTCTCGACCTCGGCTTGGAACGCCTGTGCGAGCCGGAACGCGGCCTCGATGGCGGTCTCCTGCGGATCGTTGGCGCCGCCCATCCACAGCACGACGCGGCCTCTCTGCTCGCCCGCCTCCGCCACATGCGTGATCATGTCCGGCCCTCCCGCACGCCCGCGACGGTGTCCACGCCGCGTCCGAACGCGCGCTGGATTTCGGCAAAGGCGCGCAGCTTGGCTTCGGCGCGGCCGTTCAGGGTGTCGGGCGCAAAGTGGCCGTCCGCGCCGCGCAGCCCCGTGTCCCGCGCGGTCATCAGGGCAAGGGCGTCGTCCACGGTCTTGATGGCGTGGAGAACGAAGCGTCCATCCCTCACGGCATCCACCACGTCCTGGCGCAGCATCAGATGCGGACGATTTCCGTCGGGGATGAGAACGCCCGGCGTGCCCGACAAAGCGTGAGCCTGGCACGCATCGAAGAAAGCCTCGATGTGTTCGTTGATCCCGTCGACGGCCTGGACCTCGCCCCCTGCGTCGATCGTCCCGGTGACGGCGAGATCCTGGCGCAAGGGTTCGTCTGCCAGTGCGGAGACGAGCGCGAGCACCTCGGCGAGCGGTGCGCCGCCTTGGACGGCGACATTGTCGGAGGGGGGGTCGATGGTGAGCATCGCGCCGAGCGCGAGTGGAAAGGTCTGCGCGAACGTGCCGGCGAGATAGCTCCGCAGGATCGGTGCATGTCGCGCATCCGTCGCCCCCGCGTGCACGATCTCCGCGCTGCGCCCCCGCCCGGGATGGGCGCGCGCCACAACACGGTGCACCGCGCCGAGCCGGATTCCGCCGGCGTCCCGCGCGCTGAGCGCGATGATATGGCCTGCCCGTCCTCCGGCCGTCTCCCCGAGAAGGGAGGCGGATGCCTGACGCGACCGTGTCCGCTCGCGAACGCGATCCGCCCGCTGCGCCCGCTCGGTCATGGCGCGCGCAACGTCCTCGGCGGTGGTCACGTCGCGCCCGGAATGTTGGGACCAGACATCGACTTCACGGGCGATGTCGGCGATGCGTTCGACATCGAGCGTGACCTTATCGCGATGGCCGGCGAGGCGGCTCGCCTCCTCGATCAGCCGCGCGACGCCGCCAGCGTCGAGAGGTTTGAGCGCGTGTGTCGCTACCACGGATGCGATGAGCCGCGCGAAGCGGTTGTCGTTCACGGCGCTCCGCGCGATCGCCGGCTCGAAACAGACCTGTACTTTGAAGAGCAGCGCGAAGTCCGCATCGGCCGCGTCGAGCTGGGTGTAGTCGTCGGGCGTTCCGATCAGGATCACTTTGGCATCGAACGGAATCGCATCGGCGACGGCGGAGGCACAAGACGATGGGGAGAAGAGCCGGATCTCTCTTGTCTTGAGGGCGGTCTTGAGTGCCTTCCAGGTTTCCGGCGCGGCGATCAGGCACCGCGCGTCGATCACCAGAACGCCGCCGTTGGTCTGATGCAGCACGCCTGCGCGGATACGGCGGGTTGCGGAGGCCGCCGGCGCACCATCGGCCGCCGATCCGATGCTGCCGGTCAGCCCGAGCGGAGTGGGATCCGTCTCGCTCACGAGAGGCGCGCCCGCGTCGTTCGCGCGTGCGACAACCACATGAGCCGCATAGCGGCGGAGGCCGCTGTCCTGTGTCGTGGAGAGAAACGCCTGCGCGTTGGCAATCAGGTCGCGTTCCATCTCCGCCAGAAACGCCGTCGCGTCCGGAACGTCCGCGAAATCTTGCGAGAGGCCGTCGAGGGCGGCCTCGATGGGATGGCGTGCCGTCTCGACATTGAGCACGGCGAGCTGGCGGCGTCGCTCCTTGTCGACGGCGGGCGCGCTCGTCAGGATGGCTTCGAGTTCCGATTGCAGAGCGCCGACACGGCTCTCCACGTCGCGCCGCATGACCTGAGGAAGCTGGTTGAACACCTCGGGCTTCACAACCTGTCCGTCGTGCATCGGCGCCATGCCGAAGCCGAGCGGCGTGCGCAGAACGGCGATGTTCTGCTCGGCGGCCTTTGCGTGCAGGGCATCGAGTGCGTCGTCGTGCGCGCTGCGATAGTCCTCCTCGATCGCGCGATGGCGCGCCCGATAATCCTCCGCTTCGAAGGCGGCCGGCAGCGTGGCGCGAAGTTCGGCGACGGCGGTGTCGATACGCTCTGAGAAAAGGGCCGCGCGTCCCGCCGGCAGGCGCAGCGCGCGCAGCCGATGCGGGTCGTCGAAGCTCGGGACGTAGATCCAGTCCGGCGGCGTTTCGGCGCTGCGTTGCTTTTTTTCGAGATGGGCGCAGACGCTTGCCCGCGTTCCCGATCCCGGCGGCCCGAGCACGAAAATGTTGAAATCGCGTCCCGGCATTTTGAGGCCGAAGTCGAGATCCGCAAGGGCGCGATCCTGGCCGAACGGCCCGTCTTCGGGTTCGAGATCGGCGGTGGTCTTGAAGCCGAGCGAGGCGGCATCGACGCCTCTGCGTAGGGAATCCGCGGAAATCCCGTCGCTCTCGGGCGGCGCCCCGCCGGCCCCGGCCGCGCTGGCGGTCTCTGTCATGGCGGCCACGGGCGCTTCCGCCGCCTCCGCCGGTTTCTCCTTGTTACGCCGCTTGAAAAACATGGACGCGTGAGCCTCGCGAGAACTCGAAGTGGAGAGCACGGCCATCCGGCCCGGAAAAGGCGGATTGCCGCGCGCGTGTCATGTAGAATGGCCTCGACGAACGAGATGAAGGAGAGTGCGGGACTATGGTCGACATCAAGGCAATCTGGTGTCAGTCCCGCATGGCAGATCCGTGACCGGTATGAACGACTTTGTAGATAACGGGATTGCGGGGGCGTCTATTCCCTCGCCAGGCCTCGGTGGTCCGCAGTCGGACGTTGCGCGCGAGGTCTGCCGCGGCGTGGTGCGGCTGTTGGCGGCGCACGGCCTGGCGGCGATTTCGGAAGTGCCGCTCCCGAACGGCCGGCGCGCGGACGTGATCGGGATCGCGCCCGATGGCGGGATCTGGATCGTGGAGATCAAATCCTGCCTCGAGGATTTCCGGACCGATCACAAGTGGCCGGAATATCGGGAGTATTCGGATCGGCTGTTCTTTGCGGTGCTTCCGGCGTTCCCGCGCGACGTCCTGCCGGGCGAAACGGGCCTCATCGTCGCCGACCGGTATGGCGGAGAAATTCTGCGCGCCGCGCCGGATCACCGCCTGGCGGCCCCGAGGCGCAAAGCCATGACGCTCCGGATCGCGCGGGCGTCCGCCGCGCGGCTGTCGATCTTGCTCGACCCATCGCTGCCGGCCGCCATCGGCCGGGGTGGCGCTTTCGACGTATAAAAAAGAAGCGGGCCGAAACGGCCCGCCCTCTCTCTACTTCGGTGCGCGCTTGGCGAGAATGCGCTGCAGGGTGCGCCGATGCATGTTGAGGCGGCGCGCCGTCTCCGAGACATTGCGGTTGCACAGCTCGTAGACGCGCTGGATGTGTTCCCAGCGGACACGATCGGCCGACATCGGATTATCCGGTGGCGCGGCTTTCGTGTTGGGCGGCGCGAGCAGCGCATCCGTCACGTCGTCCGCATCCGCGGGCTTGGCGAGATAATCGACGGCGCCAAGCTTCACGGCCGAGACGGCGGTTGCGATGTTGCCGTAACCCGTCAGCACGATGATGCGCGAGTCCGGTCGTGTTCGCGTCAGCTCGGCAATGACGTCGAGGCCGTTTCCGTCCTCGAGCCGCATGTCCACGACGGCGAATGCCGGCGCCTGGGCGCGGATCAGCTCGATGCCTTCTGCGATCGAGTGGGCGCTGCGAACATCGA
>DAOMQQ010000078.1:0-11316 GCA_035445405.1 Hyphomicrobium sp. | reverse complement strand
CCGTATCGGTGATGAAGCGGTTGATCGCGACCACGGCCGGCACGCCGAACTTGTTGACGTTCTCGATGTGCCGCTTGAGGTTCGCGCAGCCTGCCGCGACAGCGGCCGCGTTCTCGGCCTTGAGGTCGTCCTTCGCGACGCCGCCGTGCATCTTGAGCGCGCGCACGGTCGCCACGATCACGCAGGCGTCAGGCGCAAGCCCGGCCTTGCGGCACTTGATGTCGAAGAACTTTTCCGCACCGAGGTCGGCGCCGAAGCCTGCTTCCGTCACGACATAGTCCGCCACCTTGAGCGCGCTCTTCGTGGCGAGCACCGAGTTGCAGCCGTGGGCAATGTTGGCGAACGGACCGCCGTGGATGAACGCCGGGTTGTTTTCGAGCGTCTGCACCATGTTCGGCATCAGCGCGTCTTTGAGCAGCACGGTCATCGCGCCGTCGGCGTTGAGATCGCGGGCCCGGATCGGCGCCTTGTCGCGCGTATAGGCGACGATGATGTTGCCGAGGCGGTTCTGCAGATCCTTGAGGTCGGACGCGAGGCACAGGATCGCCATCACTTCCGACGCGACGGTGATGTCGAAGCCGTCCTGACGCGGATAGCCGTTCGACACGCCGCCGAGCGAGTTCAGGATCGAGCGCAGCGCGCGGTCGTTCATGTCGAGCACGCGGCGCCATTCCACGCGGCGGGTGTCGATGCCGAGCTTGTTGCCCCAGTAGATGTGATTGTCGATCAGCGCGGACAGGAGGTTGTGTGCGCTGGTGATCGCGTGGAAGTCGCCGGTGAAGTGGAGGTTGATGTCCTCCATCGGCACGACCTGCGCATGGCCGCCGCCCGCCGCGCCGCCCTTCATGCCGAAGCTCGGCCCGAGCGACGGTTCGCGCAGCGCGCACATCGCCTTCTGGCCGATGCGGTTGAGGCCGTCGGTGAGACCGACGGTGGTCGTCGTTTTTCCTTCGCCGGCCGGCGTCGGGCTGATGGCCGTGACCAGGATCAGTTTGCCGTTGGGGCGCGTATTGAGCGCGTTGATGAAATCGAACGACAGCTTCGCTTTTGTCGTGCCGTAGGGGATGATTGCATCCGCCGGAATCCCCAGCTTGGCCGCCACCTCCGAGATCGGTTTCGTCTTGGCTTCACGTGCGATCTCGATGTCAGATTTCACCGTCACAGGGCTCCCTCCGCTTTGGACGTTTCTGATCCACGGCCGATTTTTTTGGTTCCTCGACCGAAGCTGGCGGGATATTGGCGTTTTGCGCGCGCTTCGCCAAGCGGGTCCCTGAAAAATGGACACGATGACGCGATGCAGCATGAAGATTTCGCAAGCGCCGCAAATTAACGACGGCGCATTCGCAAGCGTTCGCAACGAGGACGGCGGGGACGGGTGCCGCCCGACCTTGCGACGCCCGGTTGGCAAGGCCCCCCACCTTCGTTTAGGGAGAGCTTCCAATCATCGGAGGCCGGAGCGCCATGGAGAAGACGCCGGAACTGGCGGACGTCGAAGATCTTCTGACCGTCCGCGACTGGCTGCGGTATGCCACCAGCCGCTTCACGGAAGCCGGCCTCGTGTTCGGTCACGGCACGGAAACGGCGCTGGACGAGGCGGCCTTTCTGATCCTGACCGCGCTCCACCTGCCGATCGATCAGCTCGAGCCCTGGCTTGAGGCCCGCCTCACGCGGGCCGAGCGCCGCCGCCTGTCCGAAATCGTGACCGCCCGCATCGAGACGCGGAAGCCCGCGCCCTATCTGGTGGGTGCGGCGTGGATCCGCGGCCGCAGGTTTACCGTGGACGAGCGTGTGATCGTGCCGCGATCCTTTATCGGCGAGCTTTTGGATGAGGCCCTCTCGGCCGTCGTGCCCGATCCGGACGGGGTGGAGCGGGTTCTCGACCTCTGCACGGGATCCGGATGCCTGGCCATTCTCTCCGCCCTGACGTTTCCGGAGTCCGTGGTGGACGCGGCCGACATTTCGGCGGGTGCGCTCGAGGTCGCCGCGAAAAACCTCTCCGATTATGGCCTGGGCGACCGCATCACGCTCCACCGCTCGGACCTGTTCTCGGCGCTCGCGGGCGCGACCTACGACCTGATCATCTCGAACCCGCCTTACGTGACGTCCGCGGCCGTTGCGGCCTTCCCGCCGGAGTATGCGGCCGAGCCGGAGCTGGCCCACCTGGGCGGCCAGGACGGCCTCGATCTGGTGCGCCGGATCCTGAGGGATGCCCCCGCCCATCTTGCGCCGGGCGGCATGTTGGTTGTCGAGGTCGGGATGGCGCGCGATCGTCTTGAAACCGAATACCCCGATCTGCCGTTTCTTTGGCTGGACACGGAGCAAAGCGAGGGCGAGGTCTTCGCCTTGTCCGCCGAAGCTCTTCCCGCCCGCTGACGAGACCCGGAGAACGGAATGCCAAGCCCCCCGAGATATAGCGTCACCCAACGCCGCGAGCTGATGTACCGCGTGGCGCGAAACCCAGAATTTTCCTGTTGCTGCATCCGGCTCTCGCGGGAGGATCGTTTCCGTGCCAAGCGGGTGTTCCGCATCTCGCGGGGTGCCGTCCGCTTTTGGGAACGTGAGCGGAAAGAGCGGGAGAAGGCGCAGCCGAGCGCGCTGCCCAGGCCATAAAGCGCGCCATGTAAGGCGTCATGGAACGCGTCATGTAACTTGACTTGGGCGGCTCCGCCCGTCACGCAGGGGCGACCTCGAACCAGGAAGGCCGGACATGCGCGCTTTTCTATTGGCGGTGGCCATGGTCGCGTGCGGCGCGTGGCAGAGCCTGTCTGTCCGTGCGGCGGAGCAGCCCGCAGAACAGCCCATCGTCATCAAGTTCAGCCACGTTGCGGCGCCCCAGGCGCACAAGAGCCTTGCGGCCGAGCACTTCAAGAAGCTCGCCGAGGCCTACACGAACGGCCGCGTCCGGGTTGAGCTCTTTCCGAATTCGCAGCTCTACAAGGATCGCGAGGAGCTGGAAGCGCTGCAACTCGGTGCCGTCCATATGCTCGCCCCGTCGGTCTCCAAGTTCGGCCCCATGGGCGTGCGCGCGTTCGAGGTGTTCGACCTTCCCTACATCTTCCAGGATTACGAGGCGCTCTCTGTCGTGACGGAGGGTCCGATCGGCCGCGAGCTTTTGGATAAATTGGAGGGCAAGGGGCTGATCGGCCTCGCCTACTGGAACAACGGCTTCAAGATCCTCTCGGCCAACGCGCCGCTCCACGCGCCCGACGATGTCCTGGGCTACAAGATGCGTATCCAGTCTTCGAAAGTGATCGAGGCGCAGATGTGGGCGCTGGGGGCCCTGCCGCAGTCCATGGCGTTCTCTGAAGCCTATCACGCGCTGTCGACGGGCGTGGTGGACGGGACGGAGAACACGCCCGCGAACATGTTCAATCAGAAGATGTTCGAGGTCCAGCGCCACGCCACCATCACCGATCACGGCTATCTCGGATACGCCGTGATTTCGAACGTGCAGTTCTGGAAGGGGCTCCCGGCCGACATTCGCGAGGCGCTCGAGCGCGCGATTGCGGATACGACGCCGGTCGCCAACGCGCTCGCGCGCAAAGAGAACGACGAGGCGATGGAGGAGATGAAAAACTCCGGCCGCGTGACGTTCTACACGCCCACGCCCGAAGAGCGCGCCGCGTGGATCGCAGCGCTGACGCCGGTTCACGACGAGATGGCGCATCGCGTCGGCCGCGAGCTGATCGAGCGGATCTACGCCGCGACGGGGCGTGCGGCGCAGCACTGAACGCGCGCGTCACGCGATCCGAGAAATTCTCAGACGATCCAGGGGATGAAGCGTTTCGTGCGCGCCACGTAGGCCTGGTACGATGCGCCGAGCCGCGCCGACAACTGGCGCTCTTCGCCCAGGGCCGCACCGACATAGGTCGCAAGCATCACCGCGAAAATCGCGATCGCGACCCAGTGGCCGCCCATCAGCGGCACCCACGCCAGCCAGTAGACGAGGTAGGACGTGTAGAGCGGGTTGCGCACGTACGCATAGGGGCCCGCATCGACGAGCGTTCCTGGCGTATGATCGCTGAATGCCCGCCCGAGCAGGCGGCTGGGCGCCGATTTCTGCGCGGACCAGAAGATGAAGGCCGCGAGCAGCCCGAGCGCCAGCGCAAGGAGCGTCGCATGCGGCGCAACGGGATCGAGAAGGCGGCGCCAGACCATGAAGTTGACGATCGTTCCCGCAGGCGTGATGGCCGTGACGAAGAGCGTCCCACGGGAAGGCGGGGAGTTGCGTTCGAAATGACTGAAGGATGCCGCCGAGAACCAGATGACGGTTCCAAGCAGCACCAGCACCGCCATGATTTCGAGCATTGGAGGGAATCCGCACGTTGCTTCAGTGCACAGAGAATAGCACGCCGGCTTGCCCTGCGAATGTCAACATGCGGATGCCTTAAACCCGGAAGTAGTTATGCTTAGGGGGGCGGCCGAGAGCCCCTCACGCCGAGACGAGAACCGAGAAGCCGCCCATCGACATGCGCTTGGCGTCGAAGGGGACGGCCTTGTGGTCCATGCATGCGATACGAGGATCTTTCATCACTTTGGCGTTCACCCGGTCCCGCTGCGCCCGCGAGCGGTAGACGATCCAGGAGAACACCGCCGTCTCGTCCGGCTTGAGCCGCAGGAGCTTGGGAAAAGGTCGTCCGAACGGGATGTCGAGATCGTCGCCGACGCACTCCCGGTATTCGAGCGCGCCGTGCTCCCGCCATACCTTGCCGGCGGCCTTGGCGAGCTTGCGGTACGCGTCGATATTTTTTTTCGGAACGATCAACAGGTAGCCGTCGATGTAAGCCATTCGCGCGTTCCTTCTGCATAATCCGTCCCTACGATACCGTAGGGATATCGGCCTCTCGGTGCAAATCGCAGTCAAAACTTCGATGACGTGCGCTGCCTGCTGTGCAATAGCGGGAGGAAAGAACAAGGCAAATTGCCCGATTTCGAAAAAGGGGGACCATTGGAGGAGCAGCGGAGCCGCTTTCTGCGCATCCTCGACCGGCTTGAGGAGACCCTCGTCTCCGTGCTTCTGGCTGGCGCAACGCTGGTGATTTTCGTGGCCGTCACGCAGCGCTATGGCCTGTCCGGCATTGCCTCGGTCTATCGATGGTCGCGCGCCGAAGACATTCCCTGGCTGACCGACGCCGCCCGCACCCTCTTTTTCGCCATCGCCTATGTGCGCATGACGTGGGCGCAGGAGCTTTGCATCTTCATGATCGTCTGGATGGCGAAGTTCGGCGCGGCCTATGGCGTGCGGACCGGCATCCACGTGGGCGTCGACATCCTCGTCAACCGTCTCGTGGGGACGCCCCGGCGCGTGTTGGTCATCGCAGGCATGCTCGCGGGGGCCTTGTTCACCGCGGTTGCGGGCGTTCTCGGCGCCCATCTCGTCTGGCACATCGCAGGCACGGGCCAGATCTCGCCGGATCTCGAGGTGCCGATGTGGATCGTCTATCTGGCGCTCCCGCTCGGCTCGTTCCTCATGTGCTACCGCTTCCTCGAGGTGGCCTGGCAATTCTGGAGGACGGGCGAACTGCCCCATCACGATCCTGGCCAGGTCGAAGGCATCGAGCCCGCGTCGGGCGCGGGAGGCGCGCGATGACCGGCCTCATCATCCCGTTTCTCCTCGTCGCGCTTCTTCTCGTCGGCATGCCGGTGTCGATCGCGCTCGGCCTCACCGTTCTCACGTTCCTCTTCGCGATGACGAGCGTGCCGCTCGACGCGATCGCGCTCAAGCTCTTCACCGGCCTCGAGAAGTTCGAGCTGATGTGCATCCCGTTCTTCGTGCTGGCGGGCATGTTCATGACTCACGGCGGCGTCGCCAAGCGCATGATCCGCTTTGCGACCGCCATGACGGGACACTGGCCCGGCGGCCTCGCGCTTGCGTCCGTGGTGGCGTGTGCGATTTTCGCGGCGGTCTCGGGGTCTTCGCCGGCGACCGTCGTGGCGATCGGCGCGATCATGATCCCGGCCATGGTGGCACAAGGCCTGCCGAAGCCGTTCGCCGCCGGTGTCATTGCATCCGGCGGCGTGCTCGGCATTCTCATTCCGCCGTCGATCGTGATGGTGCTCTATTCCGTCGCGACATCCGGCATGATCGCGGAAGGCCCCGACGGCCAGCGCGTGCACGGCGCCTCCGTGGGCGATCTCTTCATGGCCGGTGTCGTGCCCGGAATCGTCCTGGCCGCGCTGCTCGCACTCACGACGCTATGGATCGCATGGCGGCGCGGCTACCCGCGCGGCGAGCGCCAGCCGTGGAGCGAAAGGCTCAGCTCCTTCGTCGATTGCTTCTGGGGCCTGGCGCTGATCGTCATCGTAATGGGCGGCATCTACGGCGGCATCTTCACGCCGACCGAAGCGGCGGCCATGAGCGCGGTCTATGCGTTCTTCGTCGCCGTCTACATCTACAAGGATTTGACGCTGAAAGAGGTGCCTCGCGTGCTGCTGGCCTCCGCCAGCATGAGCGCCATGCTGCTCTACATCATCACCAATGCGGTGCTGTTCACGTTCCTCCTGACGCACGAGCAGATCCCGCAAGCCATCGCCGCCTGGATCATCGAGCAGGGCTTCGGCCGCATCGAGTTCCTGCTGGTCGTGAACATCATCCTGATGATCGCCGGTTGCGTGATGGAGCCGGCATCCGTGATGCTCATCCTCGCGCCGATCCTGTTCCCGGTCGCGATGGCGCTGGGCGTGGATCCGGTGCACTTCGGCATCATCCTGGTCGTCAACATGGAAATCGGAATGCTGACGCCGCCTGTCGGGCTCAACCTCTATGTCGCGAGCGGCATTTCGAGGCTTGGGCTCATGACGCTGTCGCGCGCCGTGCTTCCATGGCTCGGCACCATGGTGGCGTTCCTGATGTTGGTGACCTACTGGCCCGAGCTCTCGCTCGGCTTCCCGCGCTGGCTCGGTATGCTGAAATAAAAGCCGATTTTCCGGGTTTACCAAAGTCGTCAAGCATGACGGCGGCATTCCGGCCGGAATAGTTCGTCTGATGACGATATGTGGTAAATAGGAGCGCGGCTCGGCAGGCCCTGATCCGCCAGGCAGTCACGCGCATCGCCGGGAGGTCGTGTCATTCCCAGGGCGGAGTATAGAGAGACGTTCGAAAATGCCGGCGTGGGCATAGCCTACGTCAGCATATCGGGCACGATCCTGGATGCGAATTCGCGCTTTTGCGAATTGGTCGGACATTCCCGCGAAACCCTTGCGTCGATGCGGTTCCAGGATCTGACCTACGAGCACGATCTCGCGACGAACCTCGCGCTTCTCGACGACCTGATCGAAGGAAAGATCCCGGGCTATCGCCTCGAAAAGAGATACATCCGCTCGAACGGAGAGCTTCTCTGGGCGGATCTGACCGTATCCGCCATTCGCGACGAGACGGGACGTCCGACGAAGCTCATCTCCGTCGTCCAGGACATCACGCGCCAGAAGGCCACCGAGGAGCGCCTCAATTTCCTATTGGGCGAAGTCTCGCATCGGACGAAGAATATGACGGCCGTCCTTCAGGCCGTGGTCAACCAGTGCTCGTTGCACACGGAAACCAAAGAGGCGCTGCGCAGCGCCGTCTTGGAGCGGCTCGCGGGCATCGCGGCTTCTCAGGATGCGCTCACGTCCGGCGGGCACCAAAGCGCCAGCATGCGCGAGCTGATCGGGCTTCAACTATCCGCGTTCCTTCCCGTCGGAGATCCGCGGATCGTGCTCGACGGCCCCGACGTAATGCTTCTGCCCGGTGCGGCCCGCTCCATCGGCATGGCGCTGCACGAGCTCGGGACGAACGCCTGCAAGTACGGGGCGCTATCCTCCCCGTCCGGCCGCGTGAACATCGGTTGGGAACGCGACGCGGCCGTTTTCACCATGACGTGGCGCGAGGAGGGCGGTCCCGATGTCAGGGCGCCCGAACGGAGCGGTTTCGGCCGATTGGTGATCGAGAAAATGGTGGTGGCGTCGATGGCCGGTGAGGTCACCTTGCGCTTCGAACGGGACGGGGTCGTGTGGTCGCTCAAGGCTGCCGTCACGGCCGTGTGCGCCGAGTAAGAGCGCGGAAGAAGAGCCACGTGCGAAAAGAAAAGACCGGTGCACACGGCACCGGCCTTTCGCGAACGCCCCCTGAAAGCGAGGCTTAGAGCCGTTCCGATTTTGGTGGAACCGCGGAACGGCTCTAAGTTTTTGCTTTATCGTGCTTCTTATCGGACTTCGTGAGGGCACCGCTTCGCCATGACCCGGTTCCACTTTTCCGGAAGCACTCTAGACCATGATCGCTTCAGGCCCTATCAGCCTGAAGCGTGAATCATCGGTCTCACGAAAGAGATAGAGCGTGATCCCTATTCAATCGAAAATGATCACGCTCTAGCCGAACGCGCCCCAGTGATGCGAGATGCCCGTGCCAATCTCGCGCACCAGCTCGTAGGCTTGCTCCATGGGTTCGAGTATCTCCGTCTCGATACGCCCGTAATCGTCGATGCCCTTCGGCAGGTAGGTCGCCTGCTCGGAAAAAGCGTCGTCGTCGCGATGATCGTCGACGCGCCGCGGGAACGCCTGGCGCACGACTTTGAGCACGTCGGGGATTTCGAGAGCCAGGGCCTTCGCGACGATCTCGTCGTGCGTCACCTCGTTGGTGGGCGTGAAGCGCGGAAGCTGCGCGGTGAGGATGAAGATGCGCATGATCAGCGCTGCGCGGATCGCCTGCAGCAGGTCGAGCTCGAGACGGTGATCGTCGGGGATCTTGCCGCCTTCGAGTCCGATCTCCTCCAGGATGGAGTGCAACTCGATGGCGTCGAGCCTCAGATAGTGGGCAAGCCCCGTGATCCGACCGGCGCGGTCGTCGTCGAGCAGGTGCTCGGCCAGGAACTTGAACGCGGCGTCGAGGTGCGTCTCTCGTCCCCACGACGCGCGCTGCGCCCAGAAGCCCGGATCGAAGATGTTCGCGTTGGCGCCCACCCCGTAGAGGCTCGAAAGCTGCTTGGCGCGCGCGATCATCTCGATCAGCGAGCGCAGCCGCTGCGACTGCTTCGCCAGCTCGATGAAGCGGTCCCGCTCGCTGCCGACAGCCGCGCCGAGCCCCGCCACCACGTTCGCGACATAGCCGAACTGCTGCAGGATGGCGTTGTTGGGGATCGCACGCATGCGCGCGGGATCGCCCCTGTCGGAGTGATGATCGCCTTGCCGCTTCACCGGCCGCGAGCCGGTCTTGAACAGCAGGTTTGCACCGAATGCGCCGAGCAGCGCCCGATAACCGGGGTGCGCGAAAAGCTGCTGCTGGTAGTCACGCAGCCGGAGCTGGAAGTCGAGCGCGAGGTTGGTATCCGTATAGAACGGATCTTCGCCCGAGCCCGGATCCTTGCCGCTCATCACGATGGTGACGAGCGCGCGCTTCGCGAAGTCCGTATTCGCGAAGTAGAGGTAGCCGTCGCCGCCCTGGAAGCTCGTCTCGTGCTTCACCGGCAGCCCGGCGCGGAAGAAGCGCCAGCGCGATTCGCCGGGGAGCACATAACGGAGGCGCCGCCGGAGATTGCCCGGATGGGCGCCGCGCCCCATGCTTTCGCCGTGCGTGGAGAAGATCAGCGTCTCCACGTCCTTGAGCCCGGCCTTGCGCACGACTTCCGCCAGGCCGTGATGCAGGCGCTCGTGCGCGAGGCCGGCGGCGATCTGGCCGATGAAGCGGCCCGCATCCGAATAGCCGGTCTGCACCGCAATGCGCCCACGCTTCGTCACGTAGTCGCGATACGCCTCCTCGGCGAGCAGGCGTTCGACGAGACGCTGGCCGGTTTCGAGAGCGGCGGGTGTCTCGAACAACGGCGAGATGTCGACGATCTCGGACACCCCGAACAGCTTGGCGAAGTAGAGCGCGATCAGGATCGTCGCCGGGCTCTCGCACTCCGCGATGAGATAGCGGATCGGCGTATCGCCATCCACATGCTTCATGATCTGCGCGACGAGGGCGAACTGGCGGATCGCCGTGGCGTTCTCGAGATCGAGCGTTTCGAAATTGACTGTCTCGGGCTTCACCGCGTCGATCATTTCGACGATGCGGGCCTGCGCCTGCCGCTCGGTCAGATCGCGTGTCCAGCTCTCGTGCACGAAAGCGCGGAACGCGTTGTTGATCTGCACGGCGTTGACACGCACGTGAATGTGGCTCATGCCGAGGCCGGTCGCGCGCAGGAGGCCCGCAACCGAGAGAACGGCGATCTTGGTCTTCACATCTCCGGTCGTCCCCACAACCTGATCGAACAGCGCGAGCAGCGGCTCGATGCTGGTCAGGTTATGACCGTCGGACTGAGAAATGACGTTGGCGGCATCCGCGAGCGTCGAGCCCTCGGGGCCGACCGCCTGCAGCGCCTTGATGTGCGATTCGACCGCTGCGATCGCGAGATCGAGCTTGCCGGTGACCTGACGCTGAAGGCGCACCATCTCCGGCTCGTCTCCGAGCTGCTCCTTGAGTGCGAGGAAACGTTCGCGGATGTCGGCCAGAGCCGCGGCCTTTTCCTTGAGCCGCACGACGAACGAGAACGCCCACTTGATGTCGGTGCGCCCGTCGAGATCGTAGCCGACCCAAGACGCAAACGTGGCGAGCTGCGGCTTGAGCTTGAAAGCCCGCTCGCCGTAGGTCTTGTGCGCCGTGGCGAAGAAGTCTCCGAGCAACTCCGTGTAGGCGTCGCGGAGATTGCGGATCGCGCTCTGGACGCGCTCGCGCTCGTAGTCGAGCGTCAGCTCGGGATCCGGCCGATGCGGGATGCCGAGCGGCTTGCCGTCGGACGTGCCGGACACGGCAATCTCGGCGATGCGGTTCGACAGCTCTTCCGAAAGTCCGAACGTGGGATGAGCCGTGAAGACGATGCCGTTGCGCGCCCGCCCGAAGCGCTTCTGAAACGCCTCCACGCCCGCATCGCTCGCATCCTTGGCGAGGTTGGCGACGAACTCAGAAAATTCCTGCGTCGTCTTCTCGTCGCTCTCGAGGCCGATCTGCTCTTTCAGCAGGAAGGCGCGGTGGACGCACGCGCTGTCCATGAGGCGCGTCGAGAGGATCTTGAGATCGTCGAAGCTGATGTCGCCGGACTCGAGTCGCCGCGACAGATTGAAGGCCAGGAGAGAGATCGGATTGAGTCCGGGCCGATCGGGAATCTGTGTCCGCAATCCCTTCAGCTCGTTGCGAAGTGCCGTCTCGTCCAGAGCCGAGCCGTCCGCTGGCCGCGTATTGGTCATCTTTTGCTCCTCAACCGCCCCAGATCTCGTGGGGCCCGCATTTCGTGAGTCCCAAATCAGGGAAGCGAGGGGCCCGGCGGCGGTGGTTCTCGCCGCCGGGCCGTCGAAGCCGGCCCTTCC
>DAOMQQ010000077.1:0-11520 GCA_035445405.1 Hyphomicrobium sp. | reverse complement strand
GGGCGGATATTTTCCGTATCGCGCTCGATCCCGGGCAGACGATCACCTACGTCGCCGAGATGAGCACCGAGCGGTTCGCAAGGCTCTATCTCTGGCGTCCGCTCAACTACGAAACCACGCTTTCGAACCGCCAGCTCTTCAACGGCGTGATGCTGGGCGTCACGGGCTTGATGGCGATCTTTCTCACGGCCATCTTCGCCGCCAATCACAAGTTGATCTTTCCGGCGTCCGCGCTCGTCGCGTGGTGCACGCTCGCCTACCTCTCCGTCCATTTCGGCTTCTTCCATAAACTCTTCCTTTTGAAGCCGGAGGCGAACGCCGTCTATCGCGCGGCGACGGAAGCCGCGCTGGCAGCCAGTCTCGTCGTGTTCCTGCATGTGTTCCTGAGGCTCGCGCTGTGGCACGGCCTCGTGAGGATGCTGATCACGGTCTGGCTCGTGGCGCAGTTCTCTCTCATCGCGGTCGCGATCATCGATCCGAGGCTAGCGGCCACGTTCGCGCGGCTCTCGTTCGCGTTCATCGGCGCGGTGGGCGCGGGGCTCATTCTGTTCCTCGCGCTCAGGGGGCAGGATCGCGCGCTGTCCATCATTCCGACCTGGATCCTGTTCCTGGTGTGGCTCTTCGGTGCGGCGGTGGCGCTCAGCGGACAACTGTCCGGCGACATGGTCGGGTTCGGGCTCGTGTCGGGGCTGGTGCTGATCCTGCTTCTGATCGGCTTCACCGTCACGCAGTTCGCGTTCCGCTCCGCCGAGCCGATGTATGGCGCTGCGCCATCGGAGCTTCAGGCGCGCTCGATCGCTGTCGATGCGTCGGGTGCCGCAGTGTGGGAATGGAATGCGCGGCGCGACGAGGTGAAGGTCAGCCCGGCGGTGGAGAGCCTGCTCGGGCTTTCGCCGGGTGAGCTTTCGGCGCGGACGGACGATTTTACCCGCCATCTGCATCCGGCGGACCGCGAGCGCTTCCGTCTGGCGCTGTTCACGGTGCAGGAGCGTCGCGACGGCAAGATCTGCTGCGATTTCCGCATTCGGCAGGCCGACAATAACTATCGGTGGTTCGAGCTCGAAGCGGCAGGCGTTCCAGGCACGGACCCGCGCGCGTTCAAATGCATCGGTCTTCTGCGTGACGTTACCGATAGCAAGCGCGCGCACGAGCGCCTCTTGCACGACGCGGTGCACGACAGCCTGACCGGTCTGCCCAATCGGGAGCTTCTGCTCGACCGTCTCGAAGTCGCGATGCGGCGGGCCAAGTCGGAGCCGCAGGTGCGGCCCACCGTGCTCGTGATCGACATCGACAAGTTCACGCACGTCAACTCGTCGCTCGGGCTCGTGCTTGCAGACAGCCTGCTGCTCACTATCGCGCGGCGCCTGCAGCGGCACATCGGTCCCACGGATACGCTCGGGCGCGTCGGTGGCGGACGCTTCTCGCTGCTCTTGCTCGCGGACCAGCCGGTCGCGGAGCTCGCCCAGCATGCCGAGCGTATTCGCCGGTCTCTGAGGTCGCCCATCAAGATCGCGGGCCAGGAGGTCGTGCTGACGGGCTCGATCGGCATCGCGGTGTTCGACGGCGAGGAGCCGAGCCACCATGATCTGCTCAAGAAGGCGGAAATCGCCATGTTTCGCGCCAAGCGCGCGGGGGCGGACCGCATCGAGGTCTTCACGCCCGAAATGCAGGGAGACCAGGACGACCGGCACGCCCTCGAAACCGACCTGCGCCGTGCGCTCGACAAGAACCAGCTTCGGGTCGCCTATCTTCCCATCGTCTATCTCTCGACGGAGGAGCTTGCCGGCTTCGAGGCGGTCGTCCGCTGGGATCATCCCAAGCTCGGCACCATCGATCCCGTCCAGCACGCGTCCGCCATCGAGGACAGCGACATCGTCGCCAAGATCAGCGCGTACATCCTGCACAAGGCAGCGCGCGACGTGATCGTTTGGCAGAAGGAGTTGCTGCGTGGAGACGCGCCGCTGTTCGTCAGCGTGAATGTCTCGTGCCGGCACCTTTTCCGCCAGGACGTCATTCAGGAGATCCGCCATATCCTCGGCCGGACGGTGGTGCCGAAGGGATCGATCCGTCTCGAGGTGACGGAGCAGATCGTGCTGGAAAACCCGGAGCAGTCGACGGAGGTGCTCGAGTGGCTTCGCGGCGCGGGCGCAGAGATCGTGCTGGACGAGTTCGGCACGGGATACTCGTCGCTGCCCTATCTCGAACGGCTGCCCTTCGACACGGTGAAGATCGATCAGGCGCTGATGGAGGCGGGACGCGTCAAGGGCGGCAACGACAGCGCGCTCGTGCGATCGATGGTGGCGTTGGCCCATGAGCTCGGCAAGAAGGTGCTGGCAAAGGGCGTTGAAAACGATGTGGAGGTGAGCTTCCTGCGCGGGATCGGGTGCGAATACGCGCAAGGCGCCTATTGCGGCGACGCCATTCCGGAAGGCGATGTGGTGAAGCTCCTGGCCTCGGTGCGGATCTCGGAGAACAAGCACAAGCCGGTCGGCGTGTTCCGTCCGAAAACGAAGAAGCGGCGTCACGCGAAGCCGCAGCAGGGTGCGCAGGCGGCGCGAAAGCCGGAGGCCGCGAAAGCACCTCAGCAACAACCTGGTGCCGCGAACGGTGCGCAATCCGCAAGTGCCGCTGCTTCCTCCGCCAAGGCCAATGGCAACGGTGCGATGCTGCCGCCTTCGGGATCGGGCACGGTGGCAGCGGCCGGTGGTCCGGCGGCGAGTGCCGTGCCGCCTCTGGCAACCGGCGGCGTTGCGCATGGAAAGGCACCTTCGCCGACGGGGGCGCCCTCGCAGCCGGTTCGCCTGCGCGACGATGGGCTGACGCCAACCATTCCGCTTTCGCGGCGGGGACGCCCGGCGGGCGATCGCGGGCAGCCGAAGCCCTCCGAAGCGCCATTGTCCAATGTGGCTCCCACAAAAATGGTGCCGCCCGCACCGCCGCCCACTCCTTCGCAGGTGCCTCAATCCGCTTCGGCGTCCGGCGCGTTCGCCGGTGCGCCTCCGCCCTTGCCCCCGCCGCCGCAACCGGCGAAGACGCGGCTCGTCGATGTCATTCCGGACGTGGCTCGGGCGCCCACGCCGGATGCCGGCAACCGCCCGCCCGCGGTCTCGCCGCCGATGACCGCGCGCGCGCCGCAGACGGGCAAGGGTGCGGACGCATCGCCTCTTCCGCGCCGGTCGGAGGCACCGCCGACGCGCCTCAAGGATCTGCCGCCACCTGTTTCGGCGCCCCCACCGCCGCTGCCTTTCGCCGGCGGCCCAAAGCCTGTCGCGCAATCCGCGCCTCCGTCTCCGCCGCCCATGCCGCCTGTCGGAGATCTGGCGACGACGCGGCCGATCCTGGTCCAGCCCGCGTCTCCACCACCCGTGCCTCCGCCGGGACCGGCGCCGGTGGCGGCCGCGCAGCCGCCTGCGGTTGCTCCGCCTATTCCGCCGCCCGCGGCCGCGCGTCCCGCACCGCCGCGTCAGCCACCGCCCAAGAAGCCGACCATTCAGGGTCCGGTCGCGGCCAAGTCCGGCCGCGCCGAGCCGGACTTCTCGAACCTTCCGCCGGCCATCGCCGAGAGCCTGGCGCGGCTTGCGGGCGTCGCGCGCAAGTAGCGTCGCGGCCGCGGCGTGCGCCGCCGCCCGTTCTCTCGGACAGCCGGACGATCAGGCGTGGCCTGCGTCACTCACCAGGTGAGAGGGGTCGACGCCGATCTTGGCGAGCGCGCGCGTGTATTTCGCGTCGAGATCCGTGTCGAAGAGAAGGTCGATATCCGCCGGGCAGTGAAGCCAGCCATTGGCTTGGATCTCGCTTTCGAGCTGGCCCGCGGACCAGCCTGCATACCCGAGCGCCAACATGGCATGCGCCGGGCCTTCGCCTGTGGCGATGGCTTTCAGGATCTCGACGGACGCCGTCAGGCTGATTTCGCGGTCGATGGGAAGCGTCGAGTCGTTGGCATGGTAGTCCGACGAGTGCAGCACGAAACCGCGCCCCGTTTCGACCGGCCCTCCGACATGCACCTGACGGTCGAAGATGTCGTTCGAGATGCCGTCCTCGGTCTCGTGGGCGATGATGCCGAGGCGCTCCAGCAGATCCGGAAAGCTGATATGGTCGGCGCGATGGTTGATGATGAGGCCCATCGCGCCTTCGTCGGAGTGGGCGCACATGTAGATCACGGAGCGGGCGAATCGCCGGTCGGTCATCAGGGGCATCGCGACGAGTAACTGCCCCTTGAGAAACGTTTCGTTCCGCTTTTTGCGCCTCGTTCTCATCATGGGGAAAGACTATCCTTCCTGACCGCCGCATGGGAAGGGGGGCTTGTCCCTCGCGGGCCGTGAAGCTCAAAATCCTGTGGCTGCCGCAAATTTTGCGCCGATATGTTAGATGAAGAGGCAAGCCAGCGTGCCAAGGAAGGCCGATCCTTCATGATGCGTCGAACAACTCCTGCTTTTCGCGCTGCCCTTGGAGGCATATTTGCGCTCATCCTTGTGGCTTCAAGCGGGCTCGGAGATGCTTTTGCCGCGGCCTCTCCCTGGGCCGCCAGCCAAAAGGCTCAGGTGCGGCTCGTGAGCGGTGGCAGCGCGCACGAGGATCATCCCGATCTCGCCGCGGAGGGCGCGCGGCTCGCCTTCGTCGAGATTGCGCTCGAGCCCGGCTGGAAGACGTATTGGCGGACGCCCGGCGATGCGGGCGGCTTGCCGCCTGCCTTCGACTGGTCGAAGTCCACCAATCTCGCTCATGCGGACGTGCTCTATCCCGCGCCGCGCCGCTTCACGGACAGGTCCGGACATACGATCGGCTATGAAGGCGGTCTCGTGCTGCCCGTCGTGCTGACGCCCGCCCGGCAGGACGCGCCGATTTCGCTCGCCCTCGATTTCCATTTCGGTATCTGTAAGGACGTGTGCGTCCCCGTCGACGCCTCCCTTTCCGTCGAGGTCGGGACGGGCGAAGCGGATGCCGCGCCGGCGGCGGGACTCTCGGCGCTCAAGGAGATCCCGCGTTCGCAGGACAAGCTGAAGCCCCTCGATCCTCAGCTCGTGTCCGTCTCCGGTATCTTTGGGGCGGCGTCGCCCAAGATCACCATCGAGGCGCGTTTTCCCGGTGGACCCAAGGGGGCCGACATGTTCCTGGAGGCGCCCGACAACCTCTATCTGCCGCTTCCGTCCCTGAAGACGACGAAGACCGACGGCACGCTCGTGTTCGAGGCCGAGCTCGGCGAGGACGTGGACGTCGCGGCGCTCGAAGGCAAAGCCGTGACGATTACGATGGTCGGCGAAACGGGTGCGTCGGTTGCAACGTTTCTTGTCGAGTAGCCTGAGGACGCGGGCCCGGCGGGCCGGTGGACCGAGGGGCAAGGCCTCAATACGAAAATCCAGGGAGACGATCCATGAGCATCACGGTGGGTGACAAGCTGCCCGAGGCGACCTTCACGGTCATGGACGGCGGGCCGAAGCAAGTGTCGGCCAGCGAGGTGTTCGCCGGCAAGCGGGTGGCCCTGTTCGCGGTTCCGGGAGCCTTCACGCCGACCTGCAGCGAGCATCACCTGCCCGGCTTCGTCGGCCATGCGGATGCGCTCAAGGCCAAGGGTGTGGACTTGGTGGCCTGCACGGCCGTGAACGACGTGTTCGTCCTCGATGCGTGGGCGAAGGCGCGCGGAGCGGACGGGACCGTCACCATGCTGGCGGACGGAAGCGCGGCTTTCGCCAAGGCGCTGGGTCTCGACGTCGATCTCGGGCCGTTCGGGCTCGGCGTGAGGTCCAAGCGATATGCGATGATCGTAGAGGATGGGGCGGTGAAGTATCTCGCCATCGAAGACAGTCCACCCGAGCACAGCAAGGCGACGGCAGAAAAATTGCTCGCGGCGCTCTAAGTATCTCCTGAAATCTATACTTCACAATAACTTGAGTGCTCTGCGCTCATGTTGAGTGCGCGCGCGTGGACATATTGCCGCGCCCGGGAAGCGTTTTCTTGTTTTCGCCAATTACTCATGCGAATGCGGCCCCGTTCAGTACGCAAAAGTACGTAGTAAGTAGGGGACCTAGAGATGACAAAATACGCCTTCGCCGTTCTGGCCGCATTGTTCGCGTGGGCTGGCGCGACGTCTGCCGACGCGCGTCCGTCTCGCGATGCTGCCTATGAGTGGAATCCGTTCGTGCAACCGTCTTCGTCCGTCGCCCAGTCTCGCGGCGACCGGGCCGAGCGCCGTGCAACGCGTGAGCGTGGCGCTTCGCGCGGTCGTGCGGCACGCCTTCGTCAGGCGCGCTCTCAAGAGACATCCTATAGCAACCCGGCGCGTGGCCCGTACAACGCCGGCCCGCGTCCCGGCCGCTGGTGTGGCTGGTGGATGCGCACGCAGCGCGGCGGAGGTGCCCACCTCAACGTCGCCTGGAACTGGAGCAAGTGGGGCCGTCCGGCCGGCGGTCCGCAGGTCGGCGCCGTTGTCGTCTGGCGCGGACACGTGGGCGAGATCGTCGGCCGCGCGTCGAACGGTCAGTGGCTTGTTCGCTCCGGCAACGACGGCGGCAAGGTCCGTACGCGCGCCCGCTCGGTGGCCGGCGCGGTGTTCCGGGTAGGCTAGAGCGTGATCATTTTCGATTGAATCGGGATCACGCTCTATCTCTTTGGTGAGACCGATGAGTCACGCTTCAGGCTGATAGGGCCTGAAGCGATCATGGTCTAATCGTCCTCCGGGACAAGACCCGATGCTACGAAGGCCGTCTGCCGATCCCGGCGGGCGGCTTTCGCTTTTTTGTTTGCGTAAGCAAGCTGCCGGAGGCTCCGCTCAACGGATGTGGGGTGTGTGGATGGTCGCGGCAGTCCATGCGGAGCATGGCTTCGCCATGCCCCGCGGGTCGCGTCCAAGCGGAGCTTGGCGTCGCTCGGGCCGCTTTTTTGGTGGGCCTTACGGCGGCATGCGCAGGATCTTGAACTCGGCCATACCCTCGCGGGCGAGCTCGTCGGCGCGCTCGTTCTCGGGATGGCCCGCGTGGCCCTTGATCCAGTGCCAGGTCACGCGATGGCGCTTCAGCGCTTCATCGAGACGCTGCCACAGCTCCATGTTCTTGACCGGCTTCTTGTCCGCCGTGCGCCAGCCGTTCCGCTTCCAGCCGTGGATCCAGCTCGTGATGCCGTTCCGGACGTAGGCGCTGTCAGTGTAGAGGTCCGCCTCCACGCCTTTCTTCAGGGCTTCGAGGGCGGAGATCGCCGCCATCAGCTCCATGCGGTTGTTGGTCGTTTCGGCTTCGCCGCCCTTGATCTCCTTGCGATGGTCGCCCCAGATCAGGATCGCGCCCCAGCCCCCCGGGCCGGGGTTCCCCGAGCACGCGCCATCCGTGTAGATCTCTACCGATGCCGGAGACGCGCTCATGCCGCGGGCTCCAGCCCGTATTCGACGGGCGAGGCGACTTCCTGATGGAAGCGCAGGCGGCGCACGTAGGCGATTGGGTCGTGCGGCTTGACCAGCGCGTTGCGGTCAGTGTGCAGCCAGTCGAGCGCGCGGGTCAGCAGGAAGCGCAGCGCGGCGCCGCGGGCGAGGGTGGGAAACGCAAGGCGCTCGGCCGCCGTCAGGGGGCGGAGGCTCTGATAGCCTGCGAGAAGCGCGCGCGCTTTGGTGGCGTTGAAGGCGCAGTCCGTCTCGAAGCACCAGGCGTTGAGCGAAATCGCGAGATCGTAGGCCCAGGCGTCGTTGCAGGCGAAGTAGAAGTCGATCAGGCCGGAAAGCTGTTCGCCGATGAAGAAGACGTTGTCGGGAAAGAGATCGGCGTGAATGACGCCGCCCGGCAGGCTCTGCGGCCAGGCGCGGTCGAGATAGGCCAGCTCGTAGTTGATGAGCGTGCCGAGGCCGGCCGCGATTTCGTCGGCCCGTGCGCCGAGCCGCTCGGAGATGTCGTGCCATCCCGCGAGGCCGAGCGCGTTGGGCCGCGACATGGGAAAGCCCTTGCCCGCGAGGTGAAGCTCCGCGAGCGCCCGGCCGACGGCGTGGCAGTGGAGGGGCTGCGGACGGCGGACCCAGACGCCTTCGAGGAAGGTCACGATGGCCGCCGTGCGTTCCGAGATCTGCGTCAGCACCTCGCCATCGCGATTGCGGACCGGAAGCGGGCAGGAGACGCCCTGTCCGCTCAGGTGTTCGAGCAGGCCCATGAAGTACGGCAGATCGGCCGTGTTCACGCGCCGCTCGTAGAGTGTGAGGATGAAGGTGCCTTCGCTCGTGTGCACCAGATAGTTGGTGTTCTCGACGCCTTCGGCGATGCCCTTGTAGGACATGAGGTCGCCTAAGCCGTATTCGGCGATCAGGCGCGCCAGGTCGTCGTCCGTCACTTCCGTATAAACGGCCATGGGTCTTTATCTTTTCAGCGGCTGTTGGTGCGGTTCACGCCGTCGTATCATGCGTTCGCGGGTTCGCGGAGTGCGCGCGGCACGTTGAAGGCGATGCTTTCCTGGGCGGTGGTGACCTGCTCGATGGTGAGCGTGAAGCGCTCGCGGATCGCCTCGATCACCTCCTCGACCAGCTTTTCGGGTGCCGATGCGCCGGCCGTCACGCCCACGGCCGTGATCCCCTCGAAGAGCGGCCAGGGAATGTCCGCCGCGCGCTCGATGAGCACCGCCTTCGGGCAGCCGGTGCGCTCGGCCACCTCGACGAGCCGCAACGAGTTCGACGAGTTGGGCGCACCGACGACGAGCGTCAGCCCGACCTTGCCGGCGATGGCCTTGACCGCCGCCTGCCGGTTCGTCGTGGCGTAGCAGATGTCCTCCTTGGTGGGGCCCACGATCTCGGGGAAGCGCCGCTTCAGGATGGCGACGATGCTTGCCGTGTCGTCCACGGAGAGGGTGGTCTGGGTCACGTAGGCGAGGCGGGCCGGATCGTCGGGCGTGAACGCTTCCGCGTCGGCGGTGCTCTCGATCAGCTTGACGGTTCCGTCCGGGAGTTGGCCCGTGGTGCCTTCCACCTCGGGGTGGCCGGCGTGGCCGATCAGCACGATCTCGCGCCCCTCGGTGTAATGGCGCGCCGCTTCCATGTGAACCTTGAAGACCAGCGGGCAGGTGGCGTCGATCGCAAAAAGATTGCGGATTTTCGCGGCATTGGGCACGGACTTGGGGACACCATGTGCCGAAAAAATCACAGGCTGATCGGTGTCGGGTATCTCGTCCAGTTCCTCCACAAAAACGGCGCCTTTGGCCTTCAGGGATTCAACCACATATCGGTTATGGACAATCTCGTGGCGGACGTAGACCGGCGCGCCAAACCTCGCTAAGGCCAGCTCCACGATCTGGATGGCCCGATCGACGCCGGCGCAGAACCCGCGCGGGGCCGCGAGAAGCACGGTCAGGGCCGGGCGGCTCGTGGTGTCGTGATCGACGCGGGAAGAGGGCATGGGGATTTGTCCTCGGCTGGTCTCGGTTAAGACGGCGGCGCCGCTTTGTGGTTCGAGATAGGGGTGATAGAGCTTGAGGCGGTCGTCCACTTCACACAACGGCGCGGCGGGCTCACGGTTTCCGTCCGACGCTCAAGCGAGTTTGGGGGATTATGCGGATCGGAACGCCATGGCGCAATCCGTCATGACCGGCTGCGTCAGAGCGGCAGGGGCTGCTGCTGCGCTTGCGACGGCATTGGCGCTTGCCGGATGCGGCATGAGCTCGGTCACGTCCGGGCTCGGCAGCAGCATTCTGGGTGGCGGTTCGGCCAGCGCCGAGCCGACAGGCGTCACCGAGCAGGATCTCATCGCGGCGGCCAAGGCGGGTGGCGACGGCCAGTTGACATTGGCGAGCAACGATACGCAGCCCGGTTGTCCGCGCTTCGTCACGTGGCCACGCGACAGCCATCTCACGATCTACGAGCCGGGCCGTGTCGGCGACGGGCTTGCCATCATGCATCGTGGCGAAATCACCAAGACCGCGCGCGAGTGCCATATCAACGGGACCCAGGTGACGGTGCGCTACGGCTTCTCCGGCCGCATCCTGCTCGGGCCGCGCGGACAGTCGGGGCCGATCTCGCTGCCGATCAACGTGTTCGTTGCCGATTCCAAGCGCGAGCGGATCGCGACCGATCAGCTTCGTGTGGACGCGTCCGTGGCGGTGGAAAATCCGATCGGCTACTTCTCGGCCGTGCGGACCGTGACGTTCGAGGTGCCGCCAGGCGCACGTGCCGGCGAGTTCGAGGTTTACGTCGGCTTCGACCGCAACACGCCGAACGCCGGGTAAGGCGCGCGCCGGCGCGCCGCGCAGTGGCGTCAAGCGGACTGCTCTCTCGCCGACACGCAGCCCCAACCCGCGAGCCGCCAGCCCGGGCGGTTCTCGCCGAGCCACCTCAAAGCTTCGCCGACATCCGATAGACGGCAGACATCGCCGGGCGGCGGCTCGAGATAGTGCGTGCTCCAGCGCTTCCGCTCTCTGCGGTCGCACGTGCCGGGCTCGCAGAACTCGAACTTGAGCACTCGTCCTGGCGCGCCGTCGGGGACGCGAATGACGCGGGGCTGGGATCCGGCGCTGTCGCTCGCTGCGATTTGGGGCGCCTCGGCGGTCTGGGCGGATTGCGCGGATGCGTGGTGCGGCACGGCGAGCGGGAGCGCGATCAACAGCGCGACGCCATATGCCCGATATCCGAGTGCAGCCATATCCGTCTCCAGCGAAGGCCGTCGTAGCCGGACTGTCCGGTCGCGGGCCCTGTCGAACCAATCCCGCGCGGGGATTTGGGTTCCGGTCTCCTTCCGGGCCGCGCCCGCAACTGGGCCGTCAGCGGAGGCTCGAAAGCTCGCGATGGAGCGGGATCATGCTTTCGGCCACCCAGTCTTCGACAGACGGAAATATTGCGGTGGCGGGCCAGCGCGGATCGGTTTCAGTCGATCTGCGCCATGTCATGTGGACCTCGGCGACGCGGCCTTCCGTCAACGCGAACAGTGCGTCGTCGGTGTCGCCACGCCGGGCGATCAGGCGGACGCTTTCACACGCGAGGATGTGGTCGGCCGGAATTTCGAGCATGAGCTGACGCTCGAGGCCCTGGCGTATCACCTCGTCGTCGACAGGGTACCAAGGGTCGAGCCAAATGATGGTGTCCGACATGGGCGTTCCGCGTCCGAACTGTGTTGGTTGAAATTCCAGAGCGGCTCCGGTTTTAGCGGGCTCGTGGACGGGCGCCGTTGATCGTGCACAAAAAAGCCGGGCGACGAAGCCCGGCTTTCACTGTCGTGTCGGTCACGTTGCCGTGGGCCGCTCAGTTGAGCTTGGCCTTGAGATCGCGGATCGCGCTGTCCGTGAGGGACGCTGCCGCGTCGCCCGAGATCTTGGACTTGAGAATGCGCTCGGAGGCCGCCACGGCAAGATCGACAGCGGCTGCGCGAACGTCGCTCACGGCCTGGGCTTCGGCGCGTGCGATCTTGTCCTCGGCGGCTTTGGTGCGCCGCTCGACCTGCTCGGCGAGCTGCTTCCTCGTCTCGGCCGCCAGCATCTCCGCCTCGCGGCGGGCCTGCTCGACGATCGACTTCGCCTCGTCCTCGGCTTCGCGGGCCTTGCGCTGATAGTCGGCCAGGAGCTCCTGGGCCT
>DAOMQQ010000076.1:0-11684 GCA_035445405.1 Hyphomicrobium sp. | reverse complement strand
TCTCGAACTGGAGCCAGTCTGTAATTCGGATTGGGCACCATACTGACCGCGCTTTGTGTGTCAAGCTGGCGCGCGGGTGAATTCGTCTTTGGTCGAGAGATGATACCGCGGCTTATCGCCCGCGTCGCGCCGGTGGCGTCAACAGCGTGCGTTCGAGGCGGCCATGCCGGTGCCGGTAAAAGGGCAGGGCGCGCACGGTCAGGTGCGCGGACGGCCGGGCGAAGAGGACTGAGAGATCCTCGATCACGTGGTGTGTGATGGACGGCAAATTGAGGCGCCGGGCTTCATCCAGCGTAAACCATCCGATGTCGAGCAACTCGCCGTCGATGCTGCCCGGGCAGTGGGTGACGGCGGCGGCATCGGTCAGGAAGAAGCGCGTGTCGTAGCGACGGGGGCGGCCTGGCGGCGTGATGGCGCGGGCGAAGAAGGTGAGGCCGTCGAGGCGCGGGTGGTGGCCGGCTGCGAGGAAGCCCGTCCAGGACTCGGGAACGGCGGGCGCTGGGTGGGAAGCTGGAGTGCCGACGACGAAGCCCGTTTCCTCAAACGTTTCGCGTACGGCGGCAAGCGCGAGGGCTGTGGCGCGCGCCTCCGTCGGGTGGCCGTGGACGGCATAGCCCAGACGCTCGGCCTCGGCCGGCGGCAGGGCAAGCCGGCGCGCGAGCGTGCGGTCGCCGGGCTCGACGCGGCCGCCGGGGAAGACGAACGTATCGGGCAGGAAGACCTGGCCCGGGTGGCGCCGGCCCATGAGAACGCGTGGCGTGGCGGCCGAGCGATCGACGATGACGAGAGTTGCGGCGTCGCGCGGGCGCAATGTCCTGCTGGGTTGCGGTTCGGATGGGCGCGGCGACGGAGACCGCGTGACGCTGGTGCGTCCGGCCCCTTGGCGTATGGCGGTCGGCGGTTTCAAGCCGTCGTCCTTACGCCGGACCATGGCCGGCGGTGGGCGGCTGTTCCGGCTTGTCTTCGACGCCGCCGAACCCGTGCATGCGAAGCGCCCACTGCAGCCCGACCAATCCGCCCTTGACGCGCGGCAGGATCCACAGGCTCAGGAGGACGGTGAGCGGAAGCCAGAGGGTGAGATGGACCCAGGTCGGCGGCGCGTAGAGGCGCTCGAGAATGAGGACGCCGGCGATGACGATGTGGGCGACGATGCTCATCGTGAAGTAGGGCGGCGCATCGTCCGCGCGCTGGTGGTGCAACTCTTCGCTGCACGACGGGCAGGCGTGGCTCACCTTGAGATATTTTCCGAACAGCGAGCCCTTGCCGCAGGCGGGACACAGCATTCTCAACCCCAGCGAAACCGCGGGCCAAACCTCGCGCCTGGGTCCGGCGGCCTGCGGTGTCGCGTCGTACTCGATCATCGAATGGTGTCCTCTGGAGAAGGGGCCTCGCGACGAGGCGGCGCACCGTTGCCCGCGCCTTATTAGGCCGCGGGGGCGTGGCGCTCAACCGTGACGTGTCGCCCCGGGTCTCGTCATCGGCGGCTCGACGGGCGGGGCCGGTGGCGCGTGCGAACGCCTTTGAGCCGGTGCGCGGAACTGCCCGTTTTTCCGGGCGAGAGCATTTCGAAGCGCAAGGCGCCGGCCGTCGGCACGGCTTCGACGAGGCGGACGGTTGCCGGGTCGCCGAGCTGATAGGTCTCGCCGCTTCGCGTGCTGACGAGGGCGTGGGCTTCCTCGACGTGGGCGAAATAATCCTGGCCGAGAGTGGAGACCGGCACGAAGCCGTCAGCGCCCGTGTCCTTCAGTTTCACGAACAGACCCGAGCGCGTGACGCCCGCGATGCGGCCCTCGAAGGTGGCGCCGATGCGGTCGGCGAGGTGGGCTGCGATGAGGCGGTCGATCGTCTCGCGCTCGGCCGCCATGGCGCGGCGCTCGGCTTCCGAGATTTCCTTTGCGGTGTCGGCGAGGTGCGGCAGCTCGGCATCCGTCAGGCCATCGGGTCCGAGCTTCAGGGCGCGGATGAGGGCGCGGTGCACGACGAGATCCGCATAGCGGCGGATGGGGGACGTGAAGTGCGCATAGCGCGCGAGGTTGAGGCCGAAGTGGCCGATGTTCTGCGGGGTGTACTCGGCCTGGGCCTGCGAGCGCAGGATCACCTCGTTCACGAGCTCCGGCACGGGCAGAGATTTGGCGCGCGCGAGAACGGCGTTGAAGGCCTCGGGTTTCAGACCGGTCGAGGCCGCGAGCTTCATGTCGAGCGTGTCGAGGAAGTCGCGAAGCGCCTTCAGCTTCTCTTTCGAAGGCTGATCGTGCACGCGGTAGATCAGCGGCGTCTTGGCCTGCTCCAGCGTTTCGGCGGCGGCGACGTTGGCCTGGATCATGAACTCCTCGATCAGCCGGTGGGCGTCGAGGCGTTCCGGAATGACCACGCGCGCCACGCGGCCCGTGTCGTCGAGCACGATCTTGCGCTCGGGAAGGTCGAGATCGAGCGGTCCGCGTGCGTCGCGTGCGCGGGAGAGGGCGGCGTAGGCGTTCCAGAGCGGCAGCAGCGCGCGCTCCATCAACGGCTCGCACTTCTCGCTGATGTGCCCGTCGATGGCGGCCTGCGCCTCCTGATAGCTGAGCTTCGCCGCGCTCCTCATCACGGCGCGCAGGAACGTGTGGCGGCGCTTCTTGCCGTGGACATCGAAGATCATGCGCACGGCGAGTGTCGGGCGCTCCTCGGCTTCGCGTAGCGAACAGAGGTTGTTCGAGATGCGCTCAGGCAGCATCGGCACGACGCGATCCGGGAAATAAACCGAGTTGCCGCGCAGGCGCGCCTCCTTGTCGAGGCGGCTGCCGGGGCGGATGTAGTGGGCGACGTCGGCGATGGCGACGGTGACGATGTGGCCGCCGGGGTTCTTCGGATCGGAATCGGGCTCGGCGTGGACCGCGTCGTCGTGATCGCGCGCGTCCGTCGGGTCGATGGTGATCAGCGGGATGTCGCGCAGATCGGTGCGGCCCTGGGAGGTGAACTCTTCGAGGGCTTCGCTCTCCGCGATGACGGGAGCCGGAAAATCGTCGGGCAGGCCGTGCGCGTGGACGGCGATCAGGCTGATTTTGCGCTGATCGTCGGGGTTGCCGAGGCTTTCGAGGACGCGGGCTTCGGCAATCGAACGGCGGTCGCGGGCGGAAAGATCGAAGCGGACGAGATCGCCGTCGGTTGCCTTCGCGTCGTTGCCGGGGCGGATCGCCCAGGCGCGCAGCTCACGACGGTCGATTGGCTCGATGGTGCCGCCACCGCCTTTGCGCGCGCGGAAGATGCCGAGCTGGCGGCGGCGCTCGCGCGGGAGGACGCGGATCGGTTCGGCTTCGTAGGAGATGCCTTCGACGTCGGGCTGCTCGAGGCGGTTGATGCGGGCGAGCACGCGGTCTCCGACGGCGATGGCGGCCGACTGCGTGGCGGCGCGCGGCGTGTGCGCGAGGAGAAGGATCGTGGGGGGCTCGCCGTCGGCGTCTTTCCAGACCGAGGGCCGTGCGATGAGGTCGCCGTCGTCGTCGCGGCCCGTGACCTCGATCACGGTGACGGGGGGCAGCGTGCCCTTTTCGTGGAACGATTTCTTCGTGCCGGCGAGCAAGCCTTCGTCGGCCATTTCGGCGAGAAGACGCTTGAGCCCCGTGCGCGCAGGGCCGCGGACGTTGAAGGCGCGGGCGATGTCGCGCTTGCCCGCGGCGCTTTCGCTCTCGCGCAGGAAGGTCATGATCTCTTTGCGGGTGGGGAGCGTGTCGCTGTCGCCGCGTCGCTTGGCCGGGGCCTGACGGAAGCCCTTTTGAGCGGTCTTTCGAGCGGGGTGCTTTTTGGGTGGTTTCTTTGCCATGGGCGGCGACCTTAGAGGCGTTCCGTGCGGGATAGAAGCGGATGTGGGGGACCGGCGCGGTTTTTTCAGCAGGATCCGTGTGGATGCCCGGCCCGTGCACGCGCCCGGAACCGGCAGCACGTTCTTACAAGTGTCGCACTTCGCGGGGCGATAAGCAGGCAACGCTCAGGTGCAGCAGGAATAGGCGGCGGGATCCGCCGCATGGCTTTCCTGCGCTGGGGGCTGCGGCCGCAGGAGGGGGACGACATGACTGTATTGGGGAGGCGGTTCCACGGCACGCCGCTGTGGATCTACGGATGGTTCGTGCTCGACGCGCTGCTCGTGCTGACGCCGCCGCTTCATTGGGCGATCACCGGAGCCACGACGGTGCTCGGGGTGCCGGCTGCGGTCTTCTATTTCGTCGCCGTCGCGCTCTTCGTTTGCACGAGCCTGGTTGCCGCCTATCTGGCCGAAGCCGCTGCCGGGAGCTTCGAGCCATGATCATCACGTTCGGCGCGCTCGCGGTTTTTTTCCTCTCCATCGTCGTCATTCTCATGCTGAGCCGGATCCGGGACCGGACGTTCTCGGACTATGCGGTCGGCGGGCGCTCGTTCGACGCGCGCTTCCAGGCGATGTCGTTTCTCAATACGTACTTCCCGGGTGCCGTCATCACCGCGTTCGGGGGCATGGCGGCGAGCGTGGGGGCGCTCTCGTTCTACTTCGTGACGTATACGATGCTGACGGTCGTGCTCATGTACCTCATGGCGAAGCCCGTGTGGGTGTGGGGCAAGGCGTTCGATCTCAGGACGCAGTCGGACCTCCTGGCGCTGCGGTTCGGCTCGCGGCACATCCGGCCGATCAGCGCGGTGCTCGGCATCGTCACCGGCCTGCCGTGGCTGATCATGGGTATGCTGTCGCTCGGCTTCCTGTTCCAGCATCTGTCTCTCCAGTCGCTGTCGTTCGAGACCGCGGTGATCGTCGGAGTTGCGGTGATCGCGTTCCGGCAGATCTGGACGGTGTGGATGGGCATGCGGGGCGTGGTCATCTCGGACATGGCGCAAGGGCTCGTCGCGTATGTCGGGGGCACGGTCATCCTGGTCGGGATGATCGCCTGGATGGTGACGGCGAAAGGCATCACGTTCTCGTCGCTCGATCCCAAAATGCTTTCGATCCCTGGGCTCGACTCGGCAGAGGGGCCGTTGTTCGTCTTCAGCCTGCTTCTGACGGGAACCATCGGCGGGTGGTGCTGGCCCGCGATTTTCGTGCGGCTCTACACTGCCGACGGCGTGCGCAGCCTGAAGAAATCCGCGGCGCTCGCGGTGCCGCTCGCGCTCGTGTTCGCGACCGCGCTGCTCGTGTTCGGCATGCTCGGCTCGCAGATCCCGGGCGTGGCCGAGAAGCCTGACGAGGTGATCTTCATCGTGAGCCTCGAAGCGGGCGGGCTCTGGCTGCTCGCGCTCGCGGGCGTCGTTGTGATGGCGGCCTCGATGGGCAACATCGACGGGCATATCCAGGCGACGGGGGCACAGCTCGCGAACGACCTCGTGGGGACCTATTGGACGCTCGACCATCGCCAGCTCATCGTGGTGGCGAAAGGGGGCATGGTGGTGCTGACACTCTTCTCGGCGTGGCTTGCGACGCTCGACCTGCCGGCGCTGTTCGCGATCGCGATCCTCGCTTATCAGGGCGTGATCCAGCTCGCCGTGCCGCAGTTTCTCGGGCTGTTCTGGAAGCGCGGCAACGCGGTGGGCGCAATCGCTGGCATGAGCGTGGGCTTCGCGCTCGTCATCGTGCTCGAATATTTCTATCCGATGTCGCTGCCTTGGGCGTATGGGCTGACCTCGGGGCTGATCGCACTCGCAGCGAACCTCGCGATCTACGTGGCGGCGGCCTATTTCATTCCGCAAACGGACGACGAGCGCGAACGCGTGGATGCACTGTTCGCGCGGATCGAGAACGTGAGCCCGGTTGCGGCCGAGGCGCCGCTCCCGCCCGAGGCTTCCGCAACACGGATGCCCGCGTGAGCATGGACTGGGACGACGCGGGCCGGTCATGCCGGCCCGCGTCGCATCGGTCTTACAAAGGGCTCGCGGTGGGGCGGACGATCACCTCGTTCACCTCGACGTCGTCGGGTTGAGCGATGGCGTACGAGATCGCCCGCGCGATGGCGTCCGGCGTCAGCGCCGCGTTGCGCAGGCCGGCGAGGATGTCGCGCGTGGCGGCATCCGAGATGTCGTCGCCGAGCTCGGTCGCGACGACGCCCGGTGAGATCGTCGTCACGCGGATGTCCGGGTTCTCCTGGCGCAGGCCTTCGGAGAACGCCCATACGGCGTGCTTGGTCGCGCAGTAGACGGCGGCCGTCGGCATCACGAGGTGTGCGGCGATCGACGCGACGTTGACGATCTGGCCCGAGCCGCGCGCCTTCATCTCGGGCAGAACGGCGGCGACGCCGTAGAGGACGCCGCGGATGTTGACGTCGATCATGCGTTCCCATTCGTCGATTTTCAGCGCCTCGACGGGAGCCAGCGGCATGACGCCGGAATTGTTGACGATGACGTCCACGCGGCCGAACGCCTTGCGGGCGAAATCGGCGAATGCCTCGACCTCGGCGCGCTTCGTGACGTCGACGGCTTTGTAGCGCGCGGTTCCGCCCTTGGTCGTGATGTCGGCCACGAGCTTTTCCAGCCGATCGACGCGGCGCGCGCCGACGACGACTTTTGCGCCCTGTTCGGCGAGAAGCCGTGCCGCAGCCTCGCCGATGCCGCTCGACGCGCCGGTGATCAGCACGACCTTGTCCTTGATGCCACTCATGCTCTCTCTCCTCGTTCAAGGGGCGGCTTAGGGCCGCCGGTGAGCGGAAGATGGTGCGGGGGCGGCGGGCAGCGGTAGACCGATCCTCTGGTCTTCTTGCACAATTCTCCGAGACTGGTTTGCCGCGGTCGTCAGCGGGCGATCAGGCGGTTAAGGTGATGGGCAGAAACCTCAATGATCGTGAGGGTATGCCGATGGCCGATATCCGCGAGCTTGCCGGGTTGATTGAACGATTTGCCAAAGAAGACGGGGCGCACGCGACGCCGATCCCAAACCTGTTCCTGCACCGGCTCTCGCAGCCTTCGACCCCGCTCTATGCGGTGTACGAGCCGGCGTTCTGCATCATCGCGCAGGGCAGCAAGCAGGTGCTGGTGGGCGAGCAGATCCATCGCTACGACGCCTCCAAGTATCTGATCGTTTCCGTCGATGTGCCGATCGTTTCCCACATCATGGACGCGAGCCCGTCCGCGCCGTTCCTCGGCCTCCGGCTCGACCTCGATCCGGCCGCGATCGGCGCGCTGATGATGGAGAGCGACCTCGCGCGCGCGGCGACGGCGCAGCCGGGGCCGTCGCTCGGCGTCAGCGATCTTTCGGGCGAATTGATCGACGCGGCCGTGCGCCTGCTGAAGCTTCTCGCGTCTCCGCAGGACATCCCCATCCTGGCGCCGCTCGCGATCCGCGAAATCCTCTATCGCCTGCTGCGCGGCGAGCAGACGGCGCGCCTCTCCGAAATCGCGTTTGCGGAAAGCAAGTTGCAGCAGGTGAACCGCGCCATCGGCTGGATCAAGCGCAATTTCCGCGAGCCGTTCCGGATGGAAGATCTGACGGGGGCGGCAGGCATGAGCGCCTCTGCCCTGCATCAGCATTTCAAGACCGTGACGGGGATGAGCCCGCTGCAGTATCAGAAACAGCTTCGCCTGCACGAGGCGCGCAATCTCATGCTGTCGCAGAGCGTCGATGCGGCGACGGCGGGACATGCGGTGGGCTACGACAGCCCCTCGCAGTTCAGCCGCGAGTATCGCCGCATGTTCGGCGAACCTCCCATTCGGGATGCCGAGCGACTGCGCGGGGTGCTGAACGCGGCATCGGCGTGAGCCTCACAATGTGTTCTTGTAGATGCGGCCGTCTTTCATGATCACGACGAAGCTTTTGTCGGGATCGGCGATGAGGTCGATGTTGTCGAGCGGGTTTCCGTCGACCAGCAGGATGTCGGCGAGAGCGCCCTCTTCGATGACGCCGAGTTTGCCGGGATAAGGATTGCGCTCGCCCGACATTGCGAGCAATTCGCCGTTGGCACCGGTGGCCGTCGCGAGCGCTTCGGCGGGCGTGAGCCAGCGCGTGAGGGACGCAAGAATGGCGCCCTGGCGCCGGGCCAGCGCGTGGGAGAAGAGCACGTCTGTGCCCCACGCGGTTTTGATGCGGTGCTTCTTGGCGAGCTCGTAGGTCTTTGCGATGCCGTCCCAGACCTGCTCGGCTTTGATGCGCTGGATCGATCCTTCGGGGAAGCCGAGGCGCATCTCGTCCGGAAGCGGCTGCAAGCTCAGCCACAGGCCCTTCTCGGCGATGAGCTCGGCGGTTTCCTCATCCATCAGGAAGCCGTGCTCGATGCATTTGACGCCGACAGAAATCGAGCGCCGGATGGCCGCCGTTGTGAACGCGTGGACGGCGACATACGTGCCCCAGTTTTCGGCGGCCTCGACGGCGGCGCGCAGCTCGTCCTCGGTGAACGTCGTGACGTCGATGGGGCTGAACGGCGAGGACACGCCGCCGCCCGCCGTCAGCTTGATTTGCGACGCGCCCTGCATCAGCTGCTCCCGGACGCGGACGCGCACCTCGTCGGGGCTGTCGGCGAGCATGGCTCCGCCGACCTGCTCCATGCGGGCGAGCGGTCCGCCGACCTGACGCGGAAGATCGGACAGCTGGCGGAAATCGCCGTGGCCGCTCGTCACCGTGATCATCGCGCCGGACGGGAAGATGCGCGGGCCTTCGATGGTGCCGTCGTCGATGGCCTGCTTGAGGCCGAACGTGGGGCCGCCCACATCGCGCACGGTCGTGAAGCCGCGCATGAGGGTGTCGCGCGCTTCGGCTCCGGCCGTGAGGGTGTTGTAGCCGACGTCGCCGGTGATGGCCTGGACAGGGTTGGGGCGGATCAGCATGGCGTGCCAATGCGCGTCGATGAGGCCGGGCATCAGCGTGCGACCGCCGCCGTCGATGATTTTGGTCGTGGCGCGGCGATCCGTGGGAATGGGATCGGCCGTGATCTTTGCGATGGTTTTGCCGCGAACGAGCACGTTCATGGGCGCGCTGAGCGCATCGCTCCTGCCGTCGAAGACGCGGACGTTCTCGAAGAGCGTGACAGCGGTCGGGTCGGGCGTGTGCTGTTGAGCGGCGGCGGCCGTGTGGAACAGGCAGAGGAGTGCGAGGGCAGTCGAGGTGCGGCAGAGCATATGGCTCCTCCTTCTGCGGTCCCCCGACGACGCCAGATTTAGACTTTTAGTGAGGGCGTGACCAGACGCGGGGCTTGGTCAGTGCAGAGCGCATTAACGGCACGTGTGTTTTGAGCCAGAAAGAGACAACCCAGCCGATGCGAGTGCGGGAGCAGCCGCGGAAAATACACATGACGAATGGCAGTGGTCATGCGCCACACGTCATATGCATATTTCTATGCTATAAAGATGGCATGAGCAATAATTCCAACAAGACTGCGCCCTCTAGCACTGATGGCGAACTGATCATCCCGCCCGACGAGAGAAAAACTGTCGAGACGCTGCTGCCTTATGATTGTCGCTGGCCCTTTGGCGACCCGTTGGTGGGAGACTTCTACTTTTGCGGCAAGCGGAAGAAGGACGGCAGTCCCTACTGCGACCACCACATCCGCCAGGCGTTTCAGGCCGCAAAGCCGCGTGCGGCCGTCTATCGCCCGCAGCTGACCTAGACAATCGGCTCAGGTTTCACGTTGTGACCCGTCACGATGTGATCGTTTGCGGAGCGATACCTTCTTTCCTCTGAAGGCGCGGATTGTGCTCCGCAGCTGCGGACCTATGGATCGCCTTCTCCCTCAATTTCCAGTCGACGGAACCTTATGAGACATCCTCACGATAATTTTGATACCCGCATCCTCAAGGCATCGGAAGCCAAGCAGGCGATGCTTCGGCGAGCACAGCGGCCGGCGCCAGACGATCCAATGGTTCTTCAGCGGAAGGCGGAGCGCCAAGCGATCGTCGCCGCTCGCGAGGCCCGGAGGGAGGCGAAGGCGCAAGCCGCCGTGGAGCTTGCGGCCCGAGAAGCAGCGGAGCGAGCGGAGCAGGTAGCCCTCATGGAGCGCAAGGCACGTGAAGAGGCAGACCAGGCGGTCGCTGCGCTCGCTGAACAGAAGGCCCTGCGCGATCTCCGGTACGCGGCGCGAAAGAAGCGAAAGGCCTGATATCTTTTCAGCGGTCGGCGTGCCGCCGGGCAGAATACATGGTTGCCGGGCGAGCGGGTGGGACAGATGATTCATGCTTCGGACCCTATCGGCCCGAAGCGATCATGATCTCGGGGCAATCTTCGTCTCGTGAGAGTTTTGGGCGTCCGCAGGTGATTGCGGGCGCTTTTTTGTGCCCTCCGTCACGTCGCGATCACCCATCGGAAGAGAGATAGGATGAAGCCGGGCGACCGGTCATTCCAGCTTCCGGTCACGAGCGGATAAGCCCACCCTGGCGACGAGGCCGACCGGGGAAAGCTGCGGGATCGTCGTCTGTCAGGCGTCAGCCGTCGGCCGAGGCTTTCGCTTTCGTCGTGGGCTTTTTGGCCTTGGCGGCAGCCTTCTTCGCGGGGGCCTTTTTGGCAGGGGCCTTTGCCTTCGCCTTCGCGGGCTTGGCTTCGCCGTCGCCGGATTTGTCCGGCTTGGCTTTCGCCGCAGCCTTCTTCGCCGGCTTCTTCTTGCCGCCGCCTTTCGCGATGCGCTCCTGCAGCAGGCGGATGGCGTCGTCGACGGTAAGTGTCGCCGGGTCCATGCCCTTCGGCACGGTGGCGTTGACCTTGTCGTGGCTGACGTAGGGCCCGTACTTGCCGTCGAGGACCTGGATCTTGCCGCCGCCGCCCGGGTGCTCGCCGAGATCCTTGAGGACGGTTTTCGCAGCGGAACGTCCGAAGCGGCCGCCCTTGCCGGCGCGCTTTTCAGCGAGCAGCGTGACGGCGCGGTTCAAGCCGATGGTGAAGACGTCCTCGATGCTGTCGACGTTGGCATAGGTGCCGTCGTGTTGCACGAAGGGGCCGTAGCGGCCGAGGCCCGCGGTGATGGGCGTGCCCGTCTCGGGATGGATGCCGACCTCGCGCGGGAGCGAGAGGAGCTGCACGGCCTTCTCGAAATCGATGTTGGCCGCGTCGATGCCTTTCGGGATCGAGGAGCGCTTCGGCTTCTCGTCGCCTTCGCCCTCGCCGAGCTGGAGGTAGGGCCCGAAGCGGCCGGACTTGACGAGGATCGGCAGCCCGGTGTCGGGGTCGAAGCCCAGCTCGCGGTCGCCGTCCATGCCGGACGCATCGCCCGAGAGCTGGCGCGTGTACTTGCAGTCCGGGTAGTTCCCGCAGCCGATGAAGGCGCCGGACTTGCCGGAGATCTTGAGCGAAAGGCGGCCCGTGCCGCACTTCGGGCAGAGGCGCGGGTCGGAGCCGTCCTCCTTGGCGGGGAAGACGTGGGGCCCGAGCAGCTCGTTCAAGGCTTCGAGCACGTCGCCGACGCGCAGATCCTTGATCTCGTTCACGGCGGCGGTGAAGTCGCGCCAGAAATCGCGCAGCACGTCTTTGTATTCCAGGTCGCCGGCGGAGATGAGGTCGAGCTTCTCCTCGAGGTCGGCGGTGAAGTCGAACTCGACGTATTTCTTGAAGAAGCTTTCGAGGAACGCGATGACGAGGCGGCCCTTGTCCTCGGGGATCAGGCGCTTCTTGTCGATGCGGACGTAATCGCGCTCCTGCAGCACGGCCAGCGTCGAGGCGTACGTCGACGGGCGGCCGATGCCGAGCTCTTCCATCTTCTTGACGAGGGTTGCCTCCGAGTAGCGGGGCGGCGGCTGCGTGAAGTGCTGCTCGGCCTCGATGCCGCGATCGGTGAGCGCGT